>JAFZNI010000258.1 GCA_017551005.1 Prevotella sp. | reverse complement strand
GTTGGTATCGTCGAAACGGAGGTTACACTGACCACCATATTTCTTGGCCAGTCCAAAGTCGATGGCAATGGCCTTGGCGTGGCCGATGTGCAGGTATCCATTAGGCTCTGGCGGGAAACGTGTTTGCATCCTTCCACCGTTCTTGCCCTCAGCCAGGTCGTTGATTACCTTCTGCTCAATGAAACTAACTGACTTTCTCTCTTCACTCTCGTTCTTAATCTTTTCTTCCATATATCTTTTTTTACCTTTTTTACTTTCTCACCTTTTTATCTTTATTTAATTCCTCTTTCGTTCAGCGCCTTTGAGTACTTCGCCGCATTTTTCAGGTGCTCGCTGTAGGTACGCGCAAAATTGTGGGTACCCGAGAAGTCCTCTTTGGCACACATATAGAGGAAGTCGTGCGCCACACGGTTCAGTACGGCATCGATGCCCTTGATAGAGGCTATCTTGATTGGTCCAGGGGGCAAACCTACATTGCGATAGGTGTTATAGGGACTATCGTAGCGTAGCATGTCGTGGTAGATACGTTTCAACTCGAAACGTTTCATGGCAAACTTGATGGTGGGGTCTGCTTGTAGTGGCATGCCTTGCTTCAAGCGATTTAGATACATTCCTGCAATCATCGGTTTCTCGGCGTTGTTGGCTGTTTCCTCGTCTATGATGCTCGCCATGGTGCATATCTCATTGGGCGTCAGTCCTAAGGCTGTGGCCTTGGCTGTGCGCTCCCCGTTCCAGAAGTGGTCGTGCTCCTTCTGCATGCGTTCCATCAGTCCGTCGAGACTCACATTCCAGTACACCTCATAGGTGTTGGGTACAAACAGACAGGCGATGGTGGTTGTGTCGTAGCCCCAATGCTTGCAGAAATCATTGTCTGTTAATGATGTCGCTATCGTCAGACTATCTAACATCAGTTTCCTGGCCAATACCCCTGCCAGTCTGTCGGCAGTCCTTGCTTCTGGTACCGTCAGCATCTCTGCCTCCTGATGTCCGTTTTTCAAGTTCCGGAAGGTGTTTACTACGCTGATGCCAGGTTTGATAGCGTAGCGTCCGGTACGTATCTTATCCTTATAGGCAGAGTGTCTGGCAATGCACTTGAAACCAGCCATGGCATGTTCCGATGCGTATGGCTGCAACTTGGAAAATACGGAGTCAACACTGTCATCTTCGTCAATATAGACATAGCCTACGGTCTCTTTCTCTTCTGCAAAGTCTGTCAGGAAAAAGTAATAGAGCAGTCCTGCGACGACCAAAGCGCTTAGGACTACTGGTATCAGATAATACGATGTCTTTATTGTCTTCATTTGCATCTATCTCTTAAAAACCGCTGCAAAGTTACAACTATTTTTCGACAAAGCAACGCTTTTTGGAGGGAAATGTTTTGTTATTCACATAGTTTTTCGTAACTTTGCACAAAGAATTTGTTCGAATATGAAACTGAGATTTACGATAAACTATGGGACGCAGTGGGGGGAGGGCCTCCATGTCGTCATATCATATAAAAGCATCGACGGTATGGTGCGCACATCGAACCTGCTCATGCAGACCGATGATGGGTTCTACTGGACAGTTGAGACGGCTGTCATCGAGTCGCGTCAACATCCTATTGCCTCGTTCACCTACCATTATCAGGTGGAGGATGGCGAGGGGCATGTGCTACGCAGAGAGTGGACGGGGGTGCCACGTAGTTTTCACTTTGACTCGACAAAGAACTTCGTGATGCCCGACCTGTGGCGTGAGATCCCTTTGCAGTACCATCTTTACAGTAGTGCTTATAAGACTACGGTGGGGCTGTCTCATGACGAGGTCGTACAGACATTGCGTCAGCCACTTTATCGTAAGACCATTCTTTTCCGTGTGTCGGCTCCCCAATTGCGCAAGGGACAGTCGTTGGCGCTTTTGGGCAGTCACCCTGCCTTGGGCGACTGGAATCCTGCCCGCTATCTGAGGATGGAATATGCCGGCCAGTACGACTGGATGCTCTCGGTGAATGTGGAGAGTATTCTGCTGCCGTTGGAGTACAAATATGTAATTATCGATGACGCGACAAATACGCTCGCGGCTTGGGAAGAGGGCGATAACCGTACCACGGAGGGGCTATTGCCTACGGACCAGACAACAGTGCCAGACGGTACGGTGCTGGTGGTGTATGGCGAAAGTCTGCGAGTGAAGGAACAGACGTGGCGGGCGGCTGGTGTGGTGGTGCCGGTGTTCAGTCTGCGCAGTGAGCACTCCTGCGGCGTGGGCGACTTCGGTGACCTCAGGCGTTTCGTGGATTGGGCTGTGACTACGGGCATGAAGGTTATTCAGACTCTGCCCGTGAATGATACCACCACCGACGGCGGCTGGCATGACTCCTATCCCTACAATATCGTGTCGGCTTTTGCCCTGCATCCGCACTATCTCGACTTAGAGGCACTTGGCACTCTGAAAAGTAAGACGAAGATGACCGCTTTCCAGCGCCAACGCAGGGAACTGAACGCTTTAGGCTACAGCGACTATGAGGCTGTGGAGCGCGTGAAGAAAGCGTATGTGGAGGAGATATTCGCAGAGAGAGGGCAGCAGACACTCGACACTAAGGAGTTCAAGGTGTGGTTTGATGAGAACAAGGACTGGTTGGAACCTTATGCCAATTGGGTAATGAGAAATGAGGAATTAAAAATGAGGAATTATGAGATCATTTATTATATCCAATATTCCCTTCATACCCAATTAAAGGCCGTTGCTGACTACGCCCGTTCGAAGGGTGTGGTGCTGAAAGGCGATATCCCCATTGGAGTGAATCGTGACAGTGTGGAGACCGCTATTCATCCCGAACTATTTAATATGGACTGTCAGACAGGTGCACCGCCAGATGCTTTCTCGCAGAATGGTCAGAACTGGGGTTTTCCTACTTATCGGTGGAGTGGGGGGCTGACAGACTGGTTCCATAAGCGCCTGCGGTGGATGGCGCAGTATTTCGATGCCTTCCGCATCGACCATATCCTCGGTTTCTTCCGCATCTGGGAGATTCCCAACGATGCCCTTTTCGGACTATTGGGACATTTCTCACCGGCATTACCGTTGGCAGTCAGTGAGATAGAGTATTTCGGACTGCCCTTCCGCAAGGATTTTATGACGCGTCCATTCATTAACGACCGTGTGATTTCGCGACTATTCGGCATCCATGCGCAGTACGTCCGAGAGAACTACCTCATTCCCCGCAGTTATGGACTCTATGACCTGAAGGCGGAGTACAACACCCAACAGAAGGTTAAAGCATGCTTTGAGGGGCGTGGCGACGAGAATAGTCTGTGGATACGCGACGGTCTCTATCGGTTGATCAGTGGTGTGCTCTTCGTGGAAGACCCGCGTCAGGCAGATATGTACCATCCGCGTATAGGGGCTTTCAATGAGCCTGTCTACGATGCTTTGACCAACGAAGAGAAAGATGCCTACATGCGACTCTACAATAACTACTATTATCAGCGCCATAACTTCTTTTGGGGTAGTGAGGCCATCCGCCGACTGACGGAGGTGTTTGGTGACACCCAGATGCTTTGTTGTGCGGAGGACCTGGGGATGCTGCCAGACTGCGTGGCACCTGTGCTTGATCAGATGCGCATCCTGACCCTTGAGATACAGTCGATGCCGAAACACAGCGGATTTGAGTTCACTCACCTCGATGGTAATCCCTATCGTAGCGTGGCCACCTTCTCAACCCACGACATGTCACCATTACGCCTTTGGTGGGAGGAGAGTCCGGAGCGTACCCAGCGCTATTACGTGACGATGCTCCAGAAACAAGGCCATGCACCCGAACACCTGCCTGCGCACTTAGCGGAGGAGATCATTGCCCGTCATCTGTATTGTCCGTCGATGCTCTGTATGTTGTCGTTGCAGGACTGGCTTTCAATGGATGGTGAACTGCGTTCGAAGAATCCCCGTGAGGAGCGTATTAATGTGCCTAGTGATGCCTACAATCGTTGGAAATACCGCATGCATCTCACTATCGAAGAATTGTTGCAGGCGGATAAATATAATAATAAGGTACGCACGATGATAACACGGAGTAAGCGATGATGTACGACACTTATATCTTCGACCTAGACGGGACATTGTTGGATACGTTGGGAGATCTGGCGGCTTCGGTGAATTATGCCCTTCGCACGTATGGCATGCCGGAGCACTCGATAGACGATGTGCGGAGATTTGTGGGAAATGGTGTCCGCAAGTTGATGGAGCGTGTTGTACCCAATGGCGCTGCTAATCCGCTATTCGAAGAGGCGTTTACTACTTTCCGGGCGTATTATGTGGAACATGCACAGGATACCACCCGTCCTTACAAGGGTATCCCCGAAACATTGGTTTCGCTTCGTGAGAGGGGTTGTCACCTGGCGGTGGTGAGCAATAAGATGAGGAAGGCCACAGAGAAACTCTGTCGGCACTTTTTCCCAGATACCATCGAGGTGGCTATAGGCGAGGATGAGGCTGCTGGTATCCATAAAAAGCCCGCTCCAGATACGGTCTTTGCCGCCTTGGATGCCCTTGATGCCTTAGGAAATCCTGGGCTATCCCTTGGTTCTCATAGGGCATCTGTTGTCTATGTCGGCGACAGTGACGTAGACATCGAGACCGCCCACAATGCAGGAATCCCCTGTATCAGTGTCCTTTGGGGTTTCCGCGATAAGGATTTCCTATTACAACACGGAGCGAAGACCTTCATCTCCGCTCCGCATGAACTCCTAGAAAGCCTAGGCTAACCTTGTTGTTCTTGGGCTATTCTAGATACTTTGCAACCTCGCAATATATTTTCCGAGAATATCAAATTCTAGATTTACTATACTCCCTACTTTGATGTCGCAGAAGTTGGTGTGCTCGAAGGTGTAGGGAATAATCGCTACCTGGAAAGTATTCGATGTCGGATTGCAAACGGTGAGAGAAACCCCATTGACAGTGACGCTGCCCTTGTCGACGGTAAAATAACCCTTCTTTGCCATTTCACGGTCTTCGGGATATTCGAAGGTAAAGTAGGTGCTGCCGTTGGCATCTTCCATAGCGATGCACTTGGCCGTCTCGTCGACATGTCCCTGGACGATATGCCCATCAAGTCGTCCGTTCATCAGCATGGAACGTTCTACATTCACTTTGTCGCCTACTTGTAACAGACCGAGATTACTGCGGTCGAGGGTCTCTTTCATGGCAGTGACCACATAGGTCGGGGATTGTAAATCCCCTCCAACAGCCCCTGCGGGGATAATCTTGACCACAGTGAGACATACGCCGTTGTGGGCGATGCTTTGGTCTATCTTCAACTCGTTGACGAAGGAACACTTGAGGGTGAAGTCGATATTTTCACGATCTTTCTTAATGGCTACAATGGTAGCGAACTCTTCTACAATACCCGAAAACATAACTATCAATTCTTAATTATCTACTAACATAAAAAACCGGGTGCGTGCCGATGATTTGGTGAAAACTCCTGTTTCACACGATTTGGGTGCTCTCCGTCGTTGTAATCCACCGGCATCTTGATGCTCTCCCGAGGGATGTGGC
>JAFZNI010000257.1 GCA_017551005.1 Prevotella sp. | reverse complement strand
TGGTTGTTGTCTGTATTCGTAGGACTGTCTACCGTCGGGAAATGCACATAATAGGTACCCTTGGTATAGACATCGTTAGCCGTGGTGGTGAAGATCTTGTCTTGGGCATCGATGACGGAAACATCATCAACAGTGCCTGCCTGCGGGTAGAACTTCACATCCTTCACAGAGTAACCGGGGACGGTCTCATAGATACCGATACGCACCTTGGTACCGAGACTGCGGAAGGACAGTACGACAGGTTCGCCATATTTGGTAGCCGTTGTCCCGTCTCTCTTCACTGTCACGAGGTCGGAGATATAGCACTTCGAGAGGTCTTCAGCAGAACCCGTAAGGGTGTAGGCGGCTGTTGTGGCATTATCGGGGTCAATGGCCGACACCATCACTTTTCCTGCGGGGACTCCACCAGTAGGTTCAGTGAAGATAGCCTCTATCTGACCTGTTGACCAGGCGATGAAGTCGTACTGATCCTGGGTATAGTCCCAGTACTTGATGGACTGCCGGGTGACGCCGTTCTGAGTGGCATGATAGATGGGCGTACGGCCTACATACTCCCAGTTGTTGGTGTTCGACTCGGTGGTATGGGCTGTATTCTCAACCCACTCTACGAGGAAATTGTCGTAGACGACACTACCAGGAGTAGCACTGCTACTGCCCTTATAGCCACTGACCACGAACTTCTTGCCCAGCATGTCGGCAGCCACTGCATCAGTGTAGTCGGCACGGGTAAGTCCGCTGGAAGAGGAGTTAAACACGATAGGGATCTCGCGGGCCTCGGGCTTCGGGGTCACGACGGGAGGAGCGTCAGCGAAGTCGTCGCTGCAGGCGGCAAAAGCAACTGCTGCCAATGCCACAAGGAATAGATTCTTTTTCGTCATATTAGTAAACATTTTAAAATTATTCATTTGTTTAATCATTTGTTACACAATTATAGTTATAGTGGGAACTCGTAATTTTCTTCTTCGAAGTCTTTCACGACAGCATCGAAGGCAGAGCCTCCGCTACGAGAGGGGACACCGATGGTATCCATGTCCAGTTCGACGGTGATGACCCCACCCTTCCAGTGTCTACGCACCTGGTCGGTGACATCGAACACAAAGGTTGAGTCATTTCCGTTATTGAACTGCATGTTAATGTCGAGGTAGTGATTTGCCTTATCCTTGACATCATCTATATGCTGGATGCGGTTGCCATTCATGCCGCACATACCGAATGTGAGCAGACGGCCGCCCGCAATGTCTACTAGTTCACCGTTCATATCGCAGTTTTTCTTGAAACGCGTATTGAAATAAACAGTAATGAGATCCTCACCGGCGATACCTGTATTGACCACCGTAGAGCGTGCCATGCCGGAGAGTTTTCCGGAACCGTCGACACCGGTTATCTTACCACGGTTGTGGTGGAGAATCACCTGAGTGAGGTATATATAAGTGATGGGCTCGAGCACCATGTCGAGTTTCTTGATATAGACATCATGGATGGGGTCGTACTCGAAACCGGTCAACTCACGGTCGATCTCAACACCGCGGTCATAGGCGGAGAAGAGTGGCTCCGGCTCGTAGAAGGCACGGGTGTAGTTGGGAGCCTCGTAGCGGGAGGGAACCATCGTCTGGTTCGTGTAGGCGAGCACGTAGTTGAGCGACGACTGTTCGTCGAAGTTCAGGCTCTGCACACCGTCGAGGGCATTGACATCGTTCCACACGAGGATGTCCCAGAAACCCCAGGTGTACTGTCCGTTGAAGGAGTTACCAACGATGGTATTGGAGATCACGCTGGTATGGTTGGCCAGAGGCACGGAACCCGTGAAGTAACGGCGCAGGTGGAAGACGGTTGGTTCGGTATAGCCGATCTCACCGAAGATTTCGAAGTCAGTGGCATCCCAGCCATAGTGCCACTCTGCCCGCCAGTCGTAGGAAATACCATAGGTTATCTCATAGTTCCAGTAGGCATCGAGTTCAAGTTGCACCATCGGCAGGTCGATGTCAATCTCACCACCATCGAAGAGATGCAACTCCGGGTCGCGGATGCAACAGACCAACGTCGACATGACCGCAGCGACTATTGCCGTGCGGGTCACCATCGTGAGGCTGTTATGACTGTTGTATCTCTTCATCGTTATCTCGTCTCTTTGTTCTTGAAACTCACGCCCTTCTTGCTGATCCTGCGATAGAGCAGGTCGTAAGTCAGAGTTATACCGACACGTGTCGGACCCAGCCAATTGTAGCGGTACTGACGCTTCTCGAAGAGTGCCGGGTCGAGCGACCATTTGTAGTAGTACAGATGGTCGCTGTAGGAAGGGTCCACTGGGTTTTCATACTGGTAGGGGTCGTATTTACAGCGGAAATAGCCGGCCTGCAGTCCGAACTCCAGTCGCCAGTGCCCTTTCTTCGAAAGCGGCATCACATAACCCACGCCGATACCGCCACCGGCTCCTTCGCCTACCCAACCGCGGTCGGCATCGAAGCAGAGTCCGAAGAGTGCCACATGGGCGTATGCCTGAAGGTAGAGTCCACGGAAGGCAGCACCCTTACCCGGAGGATTGGAGGAGATATTACCGGAGCGCAGATAGTAGCGGGTCTCCAACTGATAGTTGCGTATCTGGAAATACTTATGGGCATCGTAGTCCTGCCACCAGGGGAAGTCTAATGAAGCACCGTAAGTGAAATGTCCCTTCTTGGGATAATACTCGATGGCGACATTGGGGATGGGGCACCAACGGTCATAGCCTGGCACATACGCCCCATCGAGCAGGAGATTTGTCTTCACTGACAGGTATTCGCGTCGGGGAAGTATCTGCGGTTCATCGAACACCACAGCGGCGGTAGCGGGAGCCTCCATTACAGGCTGTTCTACCACAATGGGTTCAGGAACGGGCTGTTCCTCAACAGGTTTTTCTGCAATCGCCTCCGTCTGTTTCTGCTTGAACACCAGCATGATACGAGCGGTGCGAAGGTTGGGGAAATAGTTGGTGAGCAAGTGCTTCCACAACTTTCCACCCTCTGCATTCTGCAGTTCCTTTTTGAGTTGTGCGACATTGTCGCTGGGAAGATATTTGTCGCAAAGACTCTTTACGCGCGAATAATAATTATCTTGCGCGCGCGACAAAAAAAGACAGAGCGAACGATAGTCCTCAAAGTCCACATCAAGACTGAAACTACTGTCACTTACAGGCACACTGAGGCGCGAAACGATAAAGTCGGTCAGCGCCTTGGCACGCTTCTCACCCAACTGCTTGTTGAAGGCATACGGTCCCTCGGGCGAGGCGGCACCTCGGATATAAATATGCGAGAGGGCATAACCCTCACTGTTGATGACAGGCAAGACCTCGCTCTCCAGTTGCTTCAGCAATGGTGCATCCGGCGGTAACCGGTAATCGTTGACAGGGAAGACTACCCTACCCGCCTTATCAAAAAAATCTTCATCTGAGAAATGGATTGTTTCGCCTTCATCGACGAAACGGATGTATGTATTGGTTGTCAATAATGAGTCAGCACGATCATTACTGACTACAAGGCCTTGGGCTTGCAGCCTTTCCGGAATCGCTGTCAAAAGCAGCAGAAACAGGAAAAGTATCATATAATCACCAAATTTTCTCACCATTTTCATATATGGTCTTTGCAAATATACGAACTTTTTTCGGATGTATCGGCATATTTTATCGACAAAATGCCACAAATTAACTTTGCTTAACAGAATTAACAAAGAGGATTTTACCCTTGTTTAATAATAAACACACTAAAATAGTTTACAAACCACGTTTTACAATCTAATACCAGAGACTTTCTCGATTTGAGTACCATACAGACAGAAAAGCCATAATAGCGGTTAGTCATAAAGCCGTTAAGGGTATCGCCAAGGAATCCGACAGGGTAATCTTTCCTGACATTTTCGCCAACCATCTCTTTTTGCCGTTCATGAGCATTTTTGTGACGAAATCGCGTTGTGGAATAAATTAAGTGTATTTTTGCTAATTAATCTGAAATTATCGTGTTCGCCTACTATCTTATCGATAAAAAACGGCATTTCGTCGAGATTTATCGTGGAAGTATTTTGGGATCCTAATTTTGTCACCGCATCACTCTTTTCGCGCTGACCAGGTCAATAATAAAATGAAATATTAAGGATTATTGATTTGCCTATACATTCCTACAATTTTCTTATAATAGACTTATACACAGCAAATTAGTTGATGTATAGAGCATACATTTATTAATTCGTCTATACATAAATGCGTAAATAATTGGGGATAAGCCCCGTTTCTTTGCCTTGTTCAGATAGTCTGAACAACAGATTCTGATATTGTTTCATATACGTAGGCACACATGGAAACACTTTGTTTCACCCTATGAAACAAGTTGTTTCATCGTTGGAAACAAACTGTTTCGCATATTGGAACTGTTAAGGAACTTGCAGAGTTTTAATTAGTTAGCAGAATTCTTGGCATTGAAATAACTATAATTTTAATCATTTATGTATAGCCATAAAATTTTAATGAGCACTATACATTGTGTAAACGTCTGATATTAAACTGATTATCCAAATAATGTATAGATGTATAGAAGAATTAGAATTTTCTAAGAATAAATAAAACAATTAGACAATCACAAAGAGGAGAAGAGATGCTTGAATAAATTCAGAACAAAAAATGAGTCAATTCAAATCATCGTTTGAATTGACTCAAATATAGAAGGGTCAAAATCGGCTATTATCTCTGCAAAGGAGAGATGAAATAGACACCGTCGGGGAGGTACTGGCTGTGGCATCCGGCAGCAGAACCCTGATAGACGAGAGCACCACTAGCATTCCGTACGCGTATCTCCGTCTCGTCGGCAATGCCCCGCATCGGCAGACGACCATATCTGGCAGCCACCTTGATGACATCAGGCATCTGTACGACAGGACTGTTGATCTCAGGCCTCAGTCCACCGAACTTCAGTTTCAGGCGGTTGCTGATGTCACCGCCCTCATTCACCGACAGCACAAAGTCCTCATTCAACAGGTTGGCCGAGGCACCCGTCATCTTATCGATCACCCACACAGCCTCGTAATCAGCGTAGGCCTCGGGCTGTGGCAGGCTGATGGCATAGTCGCCAGCCTCCGGCACAGTCACGCCCAGACTGATCTCCGTCTCTACAGGTGCAGCCGATACCAACGACATCCGTGTGCCAACAGTATTCTCCACATAGATTTGTGCCAACGACTTGTTGAACGCCATCCACTTGATACCGTCAGAGCCCAAGCGATAGTCCAAGGCTGCATCAGCACCCTCCTGGGGATAGACATTCACCACATCGTCGAACCTTGCACTCGCAGCGCTACGTGTCGAATTGCCCGACTGATGACGGATACCGATACGCTGACGGACAGGAGAGACAGGGGCTGTGCCGATATATACAGGCAACTTAAAGGTCAGCGTCTCGGTCTCACCCAGCACAGCCGTCTGCGTGAAGAAGCCTTCACCAGGCGACAATGTCGAGCCATCAGCCCACGACTGTCCTGTGTAGAACTGACCATCAGTATAACTGCCCGCTGCTGGCTCTGTAAGCCCTTTTGACAGATTACTATAGAACACATGCGGCACATTCATCTGATAATCATGCGAACTACTATCATAATCACCGCTCGCATCGATAGCATAAGTCTTGTAGCCACATACGAGCCAAGGCAATCCTACGAGGTTCCAACCCATATTCTCTTCCTTCGTGAAGTGAGCGGATCCATCATCAGGAAGATTGTTATACTGTGTCAGCGTCAC
>JAFZNI010000256.1 GCA_017551005.1 Prevotella sp. | reverse complement strand
CTCTTTTTCCCTCTCGTTAAAACAACCATGCTTCACATACGTCAACCGATGTCAACTCCGTCCGCATCGTTGCTTTCTTGGAATCCGTCTGCTCCGTTTTGTCACTCCTTGCACCTCATCGTAACCCTTTGTCAACCGAGTCCGCAAAGTGACGAAATCGAGGCCCCGTAAATTCCTCGCGGTAGAAATACGTTGCAAAAATATACTGAAATACGGTAACCACCAAATTCCAACCATCAAGTGTTAAAAATCAAAAGTATCTGAAAATGAGTATTTTATAAACAGTTGGTATTAGATATTTATGGTTGTTCGTACCCTTTTAGATACAGCCATAGAAAGTGCCCAAATCGATGGATGTCACACTATTAGGGATGGTGACGGAGGTCAGGCCATGACAATCACGAAAGGCTAACTGACCTATGGATGTCACACTGTTGGGGATGAACATAGAGATTAGACCACTGCAACCATAGAAAGCACTACTACCGATGGACGTCACGCTTTCGGGGATGGTCACGGAGATCAAGCCGCTGCAATTAAAGAAAGCCTCTACACCGATAGACGTCACGCTTTCAGGAATGGTCACGGAGGTTAGGCCTAAGCAACCAGAGAAAGCACTTTCGCCGATGGATGTCACGCTATAATAAGATCCATTGTATTCAACAGATTCAGGAATAACGACTTTGTCAAAGTAACTATTATTACTATTGTTTCGACAACTGACAGCCAACTCCGTTTTGTTATTAATCCAATCGTAATAGATAGTCTTGCCATCGGCATTTGCCACTTCAATGTCGTGGGCTAATGCCTTGGCCCCGAACAGGCTTATAAGCACGACGAGCAAGACTTTTGTACAAAGATGATTCATATTCATTGTTTTTTAAATTGTTTTTAGTTCGTCCGGATGCTACTCCTTCATTTGATGTGGCAAAGGTAAATAATAAATATGAAACCACCAAAAAATATGGCAAAAGAATTGCGCGGTTTGGGGATTTTTAATTATCTTTGCAGCAGTATTCAATCAACAACATAAAAAGAAACTGTCACACATAAGTTTGCCTATGATACCGAAGAAGAGTAAATTAGCAAGGGTCAGAGTCTACAGTAGCCTGAAGGAGTTAACATCAATGAAAGGAGTATTCCCTGCCCTGCCCAACGAAGAATGCCCGTTTGTGATGCGGGAAGTGACACGCCGTGAGATTGCCGGAATCCCCAACGACCGCTATGTGGTCATGGAATTAAAAACGGCGTCAGGTGGCCACAGAATATCACATGGGAACAGTCCCGAAGAGAAAGTTCATGTCACAATAGGACTCGCAAAACAGATTTTAGAACAGATGTCGTCCGTCCGCTTTGACATCCGCAAATTGTCGCGCATCAGCGGCGGAAATGATGAGCCACCCAGCAACATCTTCATACCTCCCATCCGGGAGGACATGATGTCGGACTGCATAGCGGGCATCGTAGAGGATTTCTTCCACGATGAGAACTCGTGCACCATCTGCAACAGGCCATACAACCGCATGGAGTTCTGTGTGCTGATGCACTTCTACTTCAAATATATCGGCATACTGAGGAAGGAATCCCGCCTGCAGTTTAGTACCTTCCTGCAAAACAAAGTGTTTGCAGGCATGTCGCATTTCGGCGAAAGGACCTATAACACCTATGCCACCAAGGACATCTTCGTATCATTCTGGAACGAACTGAAGCAGTTGAAGGTTGATTTCACCAAGCATCCCAAACTTCCCCCTGACGAGACAGAGAGCATCCTGAAGCCGGCTTTCCAAGAAATCGGATGGGCTTTCCGGCATTCTGAATATTTTTGCGAATTGAGAGAACTGAGGAAAAACCTGCAAACATTTGATATTTAAGGGCTTCGCACAACGATGCCACTGTTTGTGTTTCCAGTTTTGAAAAGCCCTTTTCCAATCGCGAGGCGGACTTAGGAAGATGTTGTATCTTTGCAGCGTCAATGAACGGTATAAACGACGCAGGTAAACCCCAGGACTACCTCAAGGTTAAGTCAAGGTTACCGCAAGGTTAAGTCAAGGTTACCGCAAGGTTAAGTCAAGGTTCTAAATAATAATATAATATAAACCTAAACCTGAGGAGCCTGCCGAGTACGCCTTAAAGACATTGACACCAAAGAGTATGGCAAAATCAAGTAGTTTCTATGGTCATCGTCGTGGCAGCACCAAGTCGCACACCTATCAGGTGGTAGGCGGAAAGCAGATCACGAAAGACCGTGTTGAGGGAGGTAAGAACCCTCGCACCCGCGCCCAAATGATCCAGCGCTGTCTGGTTGCAACAATCGGGGTGGCGTATGCAGCATTCAAATTCATTTGCAACCACTCCTTCGAAGAAGTCACTGAAGGCTTACAGAGCATGCGCGAGTTCATGCACAGGAATCTGGTGCAGATCCGTATTGCCGAAAGCGACGACAACGGCTTCTTCGGATTTGCAAAGTATGGTGAGAGCGGCCTTGTGGCCGGCAGTTACATCATCTCTGACGGTTCACTCCGCCCAGCACTCCCTGAGGCAGACATTCTCAGCGTCAACGTCACAGAAAAAACAATCTCAATCGACGTGGCATCTGGTCGCGACAACAACATTGGCGACATCGCCGACGCGATGGGTTGCAAGTCATTCAACGACAATTGCACCATCGTGGTGATGTATCCCAAAGCTGACGGCTACTATGGCGTAGGTGCTGTGCGCTTTACCTATGTGAGTGCAGCGACGGTGCTCGATTCGTTCCCTTTAGAAGTTACAGGCGACATTGTGACGGCTACAGCCAACTACAGTACCGGCAAACTCACGCTCAACGTGAGCATGGCCTACAAGTTTGCCACCGGTGCCACTGCCGACAACACCTACATAGCGGCGATCACCTCACGCTACATGAATGGCAAGTGGCTCCGCAGCAAGGCTCAGTTCGATGTGCAGGATGCAAAACCAACCTTCGCCGAAGCCATCGCGACCTATCCGATGGGACTTGAGCGCTTCATGAATACAGGCATAGAGGGTGCCGTTACCCCATCCGGCGGTGGAGGCGATGATGGTGGTGGCGACGACGGTGGTGGTGGAGATGATGGCGGCGGAGGTGATGATCCCGACCAGTAATCGGAAGGCCGCTATGAAGTATGGCCCCCAACTCTTGAACAAATGGCACGCGAGGAATCTCAGGCATGAGGTTCCTCGCTTACTTATGAGAACACAAAGCGCAAACTTTGATAGAGTTGGATGCAGAAGATATAGAGTATCAGCAATGGTGCGAAGCGGCGGATGCCGAAGCAAAGGGCATCGAGCACATCGGACAGCGACTGCATGCGGCCCGACACCATGCCGAAGGCAATGCTGACCAGCGTGATGCCAAAAGCGACAAAAGAAATGAGACTGCGGCTGAAAGGCGACGGGAAGAGTGAACCCGATGCAGACAACAGGACAGCATGCGGTACGACGGTGAGCAAGAGAATGGCTATGACATAGGCCACCAGCAACACCAGTGCTACACGGAAGGCAGTACGGTCGCGATAAGACAGGATACGGGAACGGTCTTCATGCCACAACGAAGTCAGGCCAGAACGCAGAAAAGCACCCACAGCAATCATCAGCAACAGAAGCCACGCCAATAACGGCGAGGCCACCATGCGGGAAAAATCGCCCACAAACCAGCGTACGCCCTCGCCAGAAAGCAGTGAGCGCACACCCTCCACGCCTGCCGCAGAGAGAATCCACGACAGGAGGATCAGGGCGAGTTCGGCGACGAGGAGGAAGAAGATAACCACTCCCAGTCCCCGTACAGATTCAGTCTTCATCGGCTACGAGATTGTCGATGTCAATGATGTGCAGTTCCAGTGCCCGCACCACCAGGCGTGTGGCATTGACATTACCCACCGAGTCAGGGAACAATTTGCGGATGAGTTCGTTCTGACGTTTCTCCAGACTCTTCACGCCGAAGGGCATACCTCGCAGACCTGTAATCTGTTCCTTGGTATAGCCGAGGGCCAGATGACGGAGGAAACGCTCGTCGTACTCGTCAATCTCGTAGTTGACAAGCGACTCCTGCTTGGCTAACTGTCCGCTGACGGCATACTTGAAGCGTTCGACAATCTTCTCAAGAATGGGCTCGTTGAACACGAGGGTCTTTCCCTCCATCACGGCATTCACATCGCCACGCGTCAGCAGTTCGCCTGTCTTGAGGATGATGCCGTCGGCACCGGCATCAAGCACATCCACCCACAGTTTCTCATTGAGGATT
>JAFZNI010000255.1 GCA_017551005.1 Prevotella sp. | reverse complement strand
GCCAGTCCTGCACAGCCACCACCTTATCGCGGATGTCGTTAGGATCGCGGGGCTTCTGCAAGGCAAACTGCGAGAAGTGTCCGATACCGAAGGGAATCAGTTCACGGCATTTCGCCGTGTCGAGATGACCCGCCTCGTCGAAGAGGTCGTCCATATACATACTTCTCAACTGGGCGATGCGCTCTTCCTGCGGCATCTTCTGGTAGAGTTCGTCTATCTGCTGCTCTATATCCGGGGCAGCACTGCAACCAGCCAAAAGTGCGGTCATGCTAATCATTACTATTTTTTTCATCTTTGAAGCGTCAGGTCTATGAAACACTTAGGGTTTGACTTCTTTTCCATCTTCCGTATAGAAAGTGAAATAGACGGGGGTCTCATACTTGGCAGGGGCCGCGTCACTCAAATAGAGACCCGTGCCAATGTTCCTCAACGTGAAGCCCTTTCCATTCTCATACAGAATCTCCCACACGGCACCATCCTCCATGTCTTGTCCGTTCTGGCCATTCAGACCCAGAATGAACGAGCACCACTGGTCGGCTGGCTGCGAGTTCAGGTAGCCAGGGCTGCCCCAGATATTATACGGGGTACCGTTGAGTTGGAGGAGGCGGAGCAGATAATTACTGCCTTCGAGTTTTTCGGCCTTGAACATATAACCTACGATACCTGTGTTTTTCAGCACCTTCGAAGGCTCGTCGAAGCCCAGGTTCTGATTGTCAGAGCCATAGAACATCTTGTTCGCATTGGCATTCAGGATATAGAATTCCTGACCGTCGAGGTCTGTATTGGTACTTGGAGTACCGCCTGCCGGTCCAATGGTAATATCCACCGTATGCTTCGTTCCAAAGAAGTCGGTATAGATAGCGGTCACAATACCAGGGGTACCATCGGCATCCAGTTTCACTTTGCCATTCGTGATCTTGAAGTCCTCACTCGAGAAGGTGGCCTCAGTAGTCAGGTCTTCCTTATGTCCATCCAAGAAAGTACCCTTCAGTTTCAGCGTCACAGAAGTCTTGGGCTTAGCGGTGATGGAGGTCTCAAAGGACTTTGGTGTCAGGATCTTCCTCAGATTCTCTGGCATGTCATAGGCGGGGTTCACCTTTGGCTCAAGACCCATCGTCTGCAACATCACGTAGGCGTAGCGCTTGCCGAGGGTACGATAGCCGGCGGCAGAGAAATGCCAAGGGTCACTGCCGTTGCCAGGGATACCAGCGGCACTGACCACATGACCTGTGGGAATCGTAGAAGGAATCTTTGCCACGACATTATTGTGACTGGAGCAGCCACCACCCTGATCTGCATATTCAACCTCGCCTACGAGCAGAGGCACGTTCTCCGCCTCCAAGCCAAGGTCGGTAAGCATATCGTTATAGATCTTCTTCACCATCTTCGGCCAGTTGGGGTCGCCACAATTGGAACAGCCCTGATGGAGCAGAATACCCTTGATGGTACCCACCTCCTGTGCCTTCTTTGCCATCTCTATCAGACGACCATAGGGATTGCCACCATAGTAATTCTTCGAGAGCGTGGCCCACCACTCATTAGGATTGGCCTTCAACTTGGCTTGATACTTGTCCTTGTCGAACATCTCAATAGGACTGCCACCCATAGCCACAGCCACCACACCTACTTTCACATCGGTAGGCAGGGCTGCCACCATCGTACGTCCGAAATAATCGGTGGGACCCAGTTTGCCCATCGGACTGACGATAGGACACTTGGCCGTGTACCACTCACCTAATTTACGTTTTGGACTATCAAAGTTGGTCGTAGCCAGCATCTGGAAACGCTCGTCCACCGCCTGGTTGTCTATTGTCTGCCACTGTGCATTGCCCTCCATGTTCGACTGTCCGAAACAGAGATAGACATAGAACTTAGACTTCGGATCCGGCTCCTCCTCTGGATCAGGATCAACCACGGGGGTGTCGAAATTGGTACAAGCAGTAAGGACAATTGCCAATGTCGCTGCAAATAGAAGAAATAATTTTTTCATTGTCTTTGTATTTAATTGTTAGTAATATTATCTTTTTGCCGTCCGCATACCGTAGATGAACACCACAATGAAACAGAACAGCGGCAGGATGAACGAGAAGTTCGTGGCGGGAAAATCGCCGAACACCGTCCCTTGGTCGATGATCATGGCCTGCAACGGAGGGAGTACCGAACCGCCAAGGATAGCCATAATCAGGCCAGCAGCACCGAACTTCGCATCGTCGCCCATTCCGTCGAGGGCAATGCCATAGATGGTGGGGAACATCAGCGACATACAGCCACTGATGCAGACCAGACAGTAGAGTCCCATGCGGTTCTGGAAAATAATCACACCCAGCGTAAACACCATCGCCAGGACAGCGAAGATTGCCAGGAGCCTAGCGGGCTTTACCCAGCGCATGAGGAAGGTGGCGATGAAGCGCGAACAGATGAAGAAGAGCATGGCATAGATATTAAACTGCTGCGACAGCACCTCTGCCGCCTGCTCTTCCATGCCTTCTGCCATAAACACGCGCGTACCATATTGGATAATAAACGTCCAGCACATGATCTGGGCACCCACATAGAAGAACTGGGCGACCACACCTTCGCAATAGTGTGGCAGGGAGAAGATACGTTTCAGCGTCACCATGAAGTGGATATCGTGGCTCTGGTCAGCATTCTTCGGCATCTTCGTGAAGAGGATGATGAGGAACATCACCACGATGACTAGTCCGATGGCAAGGTAGGGCGAGATCAGCACGTCGAGGTCGGCATTCTTGATGGCCTCAAACTGCGCATCGTCCAATAAGGCTCTCTCGTCGCTGCTCATCGGGTTGAGTTTTGCCTGGATGAAGTTCATCGCCACGAACATACCGATGATGGAGCCACAAGGATTGAAGCACTGCGCCAGGTTCAGACGGCGCGTAGCGGTCTCAGGCTCTCCCATCGAGAGGATATAGGGGTTACACGAGGTCTCCAGGAACGACAGTCCGCAGGTCATGATGAAGTACGACATCAGGAAACAGCCATAGAGTCCGATGCTCTTCGAGGGGAAGAACAGCAGGGCTCCGGCAGCATAGAGACCCAAGCCCATCAGCACACCCGCCTTGTAACTGTACTTACGGATAAAGATGGCAGCAGGCAGAGCCATACAGAAGTAACCGCCATAGAAGGCCATCTGCACCAACGCACCATCGGTGACACTCATACGGAAGATCTTCGAGAAGGCCTTCACCATCGGGTTCGTGATGTCGTTGGCAAAGCCCCAGAGGGCAAAGCAGAATGTCACGAGGATAAACGGAATCAGGTAGTTATTCTTTTTCATTGAACATTGAACATTGAACATTGAACATTATGAAAACTTCACTAATATTCTGAATACCTTCCCGGGATTCTGCGCCCACTGCTGCATGGCCTCAGGGGCTCCCTCAGGAGATACCTCATTGGATATCAGACGGTCTACGGGACATGTGCCTCTCTCCAGATAATGAATCACGGCGCGGAAGTCACTGGGCTGGGCATTGCGCGAACCACGGATGTCGAGTTCCTTCTGTACGAAATACTTCGTCTGGAACGACACCTCCGTCTTGGCATAGCCGATACAAACCACGCGACCTGTAAAAGCCACCTCGTTGACAGCCATATTATAAGTGACAGGACTGCCCACCGCCTCAATCATCACATCGGGGCCGAAGCCACCCGTCATCTCCTGCAGTCGGGCATGCACATCCTCCGTCATCGTGTTGATGGCGTAGGTGGCTCCCATCTCCTTGGCCAGTGCCAGTTTCTCGTCGTCGATATCGGCAGCAATGACGGTGGCACCACGTAAGGCACTGCGCACGATGGCACCCATGCCTACCATGCCACAGCCAATCACCACCACCGTGTCGATATCCGTCACCTGTGCACGGTTCACGGCATGGAATCCCACACTCATCGGCTCTATCAGGGCACAGGTACGAGGGTCGAGTCCTCCGGCAGGGATCACCTTCTCCCAAGGCAGGGCGATAAACTCGCGCATGGCACCATTGCGCTGCACACCGAGGGTCTCATTATGCTCACAGGCATTCACCCGTCCGTTACGGCACGAGGCACACTTGCCACAGTTGGTATAGGGATTACAGGTCACCACCATCCCCGGCTTCAATATCTCAGGCACATCGGTACCCACTTTCTCTATCACGGCACCCACCTCATGACCCGGTATCACCGGCATCTTCACCATCGGGTTCCTGCCAAGCCACGTGTTCAGGTCGGAACCACAGAAACCCACGTAGGCGAGGCGAAGCAACACCTCGTTGGCCTTCAACTCTTGTTCGGCCACACTGACTATCTCCATCTGGCGCTCACCAGAAATCTGAATTGCTTTCATTATTTACTATTTGACAATTTACTATTTGACAATTTATTCACTCATGTTTTTGACATACGGCAGGTTGGGCAGGTTGCTGAAACCGAAGAACTGTCGGGCGTTCTCGCCTAAGAACAGCCGTTTCTCCTCGTCCGTCAATTCGCTGGACTTCACCACAAAGTCGTACGACATCCTATAGGTGATGGCGGTGATGGTACGGGGGTAGTCCGAGCCCCACATCAGTTTCTCCATTCCCACCGCATCAGCCGCCTCCCTGATGGCGCGGATGGCCGAGGGAAAGGGATAGAACTCATCGTTGAAGAGCCACGTGATACCACCGCTCTCCACGTAGACGTTCTCGTGACGAGCCAGTCGGATCTGACTCATCCAGTTGGGACGCGTCACCATCCCGAAATGACCGATGGCGATCCGTAACTTCGGACACTCCTGAATGATCTCTTCCATCTGCCCCACCTGGGCGTCGCCGTCGGCCAGTTCTATACCGAGCAGGATGCCACGTTTCTCCATCAGATGCATCATCTGCATCATCTCGTCGTTGAGGAATTGCTTCGGCAGTCGGGCGGCAGGCACCTTGATACCCTTGAAACGCTGCATCAGTCCGTCGGCCACACCTAAGAATCCTGGTTCACGGTAGTCGGCCATGGCAAAACAGAAAAAGCGGTCGGGATAGTTACGGCTCACCTCAGCGAGGTAGTCATTCTGCAGGCCGTCGATAAACTCCTGCGTCACTACTGCCGCCGCCACCTGGGCATAGTCCATATTCGAGAGGAAACGCTCCGCCGTGTTCTGTCCGTCGGTCATAAAGGGTGGCAACATCTGTCGCTCCTCGCCGAAAAACAAACTACGGCTCCGGTTGGGCTCTAACTGACAGATGCGTTGTCCATCCACCACCGTTTCCTGCTTCAGCCATAGATGGCTGTGCGCGTCAATGATATGAAGTTGGTTCATTTTGCAGAGTTATTCAATATCGGGTGCAAAGATACATATTTTTTTTGGAACGACCAAAAAAAAAGCCCGCCAATTGGCGGGCTCAATCGTTAGGTCTCTTCATTTACTCAGTTGCTTAACGGGGAAAGTGAAGTAGGTGTCGGGGAAAGGTTCGTCCTTCAGCGTGAAGTGCCACCACTCGGTATCGAAAGGCTTGAAGCCGTGACGGAGCATGACCTGACGCAGAATCATACGGTTCTTGAACTGCTCGGGGGTGATGCTGCGTTTCGGATTGGCAGGGCTCTTCGAATTATCGCCCGTGTATTGACCATTCTCTGGATTGCCGCAGAAGTCGGGATGACTCTCGGGGCCGAACCAGTCGAAGGTGCCGCCCATATCCACCTCCTTCTCTGTCGCCATGTCGAAGAGCGTCAAATCAACGGTAGAACCACGTGTATGTCCGCTCTTCAGACAAATGTATTCCTGAGGAAAGAGCACGCTCTTGTCGAGGTCAGGATAGAAGTAGGCCTTCATCAGCGTGTCGTTGATGTCCTCGGCCCAGCGCACGAAGTGGTCAACACCCTTCTGCGGACGGTAGGCATCGTAGATCTTCAGGCGATAGCCCTGGGCTTTCACATCATCGCTTACGGCTTTCAGACTATCAGCAGCCTGCTTTGTGAGCAACGCCGTCGGTTCCTCATAGCCATCGATGCGCGTTCCCACAAAGTTATACGTGCCGAAGTAGCGGATTTCCAATATGGCATCTGGCACCACATCGGTAATGGTTACAAACTGGCTGGTATCGTCAGTCGTGCTGACAGCCGAACTCTTCTTTGTGTCCGAAAAGCAGGACACCATCGTCATGCCGCAGATTGTCAGGATGGCGGCCAGAATGATAACCATCAATCCGGCTTGCCATCTTTTTCGGCTGATGCCATGTTGTTTGCCTTTATTCTCCATATTCATCAGAATTTTGCCCTAATTAGATTAGGTTATCCGATGAAGTTATAAATCATTTCGACCACTTCGTCCTCGGTCTTTCCGTCCATGGAGATGACGAGGTCGTAGTTGCGAGTGTCGTAGCGCGACGTTTTGGCATAGTGACTGACATAGTTCTCGCGCATCTTGTCCACTTTCTTGATAACTTTCTCGGCCTCCTCGCGGCTAATGCCCTGCTTACGCATGACGCGCTCAATGCGGTGCTCCATCGAGGCCTGGATGAGGACACTCAGGCGATTGGGGTGATTCTTCAATACGAAGAAACCCGAACGGCCGGCAATGACGCATGACTCCTCGTCGGCAATACCCTTCAGGATTTCCTTTTCAGCACGGAACATTTCGTCGGTGGTCAGCAGGTCAGGCTCATCACCCATCGACACCTGATAGTACCTGGCTGCATTTGCCGTTCCCTGCCCGATGGACATTGCCCGCTTGAAGTCGGCCCACCAACTGTGGTTACGGCCTTTCAGTTTCTCAATCTCCTCTACGGTGAGGTGGTACTTCTCCGTCAGTGCCTTAATCAGAGCCTTGTCATAGAAGGGTACACCCAACTTTGCTGCCAGTTTCTCACCAACGGTGCGTCCACCGCTACCCAATTCACGATTGATCGTGATCACAAATTTCTCGTTCTTGTCCATAATTCGTTTTATTTTGAGTTATTGTTATTGTTAAAATTGACACCAAAAATCTTTTCATCAGTCTAATTGTTCGACGTGTTGTGACTGATGACTTTACCTGGAAGTTTCGTACAGTCAAAGCGGGCAAAATCGTAAGTTCCAAAGGCACCCACAAAGTCGGTGACAACGATGCCTGCACACTTGTCTTTCATCACATCCTTATCCAGATAATCTTCTATCCACGGTATGATGTTTTTTGCATTCACGGCATAGTTGATGACTCCTACATAGCCCGATTCATGGTTGAAATGCCACGTGTCGGGTTGCTGCGGATTGGCACTGTCGTCGAAGCAAGCCTTCAGTCCTGCTTTTTTCATTTCATAATACTGGTCTCTGGATTTTCCTTCTGGTATCTCATAGATATCCTGTACGTAGAGGCGTTCCTTCCACGAATCGTTACCGCTGAACACCAACGAGGCACGTCCTGACTGCGGCCAGCCGGTTGCACGGATGTAGTGACTGATGTCTTTAGGACTCTCATAACGCTGAATAATAATCAGTTTGCCTCGGCATTGATCAAGGGTCAGCCCGGGACGTGGATCCATGACGATGTAATCCTTATATTCCTGCAAGATTTTGTCAACTTCGCGCTTGTTTTCATCGGTTTCATGGTTTTCGAACTTCAAGATAGCGATGGCCGTCTCGTCTTTGTGAAGTTTCAAACATTCTACAATATCCTCGAGACCTGAAGAAAGTCGCTTGTTTAATGAAACAGGCCCATGATAGATGCCCAGTTTACTATGTCCTCCTTGAAATACGGTAGTAGCCACATCAACAGGTTCCAACTCATTGATACGCACGTCGAAGCACCTTACGCCCAAGGCCCATTGTGTTGAGATAGAATATTTCTGCGTCTTACCCGTAACAGCCCCCAGAATGCCGCTCATGCTGTAAGTAAACGTATCGTGCGTGCCCATCATCGAGATGTTGCAAATCTTGACATTCTTTTCACCTCGTGGATAGGTCGATCCCATCCAGTCGGATAGGTCGGGGTCTATCGTAACATAATCTGGTCCCTCTATCACTTTTAACACCGTATGACCTAACGTATGAAGCAGCGTAACGATATTTTTGCCTACAGAAAAAAGAGTATTTTTCATTGTTGTGGCAGCCTCGCTAAAGATAGACTTAAGCACCCCCCAGAAGCCTGAGCGAGTGGTGGCTGCCGGCTCCATATCATCCAACAAGCCGGACTTATCCAACTCTGCAAGCATGTCCACTTCTTCTGTAAAAAGAGATAACAGGCTATCATCCACTCTCTCTACCAACAGCGTATCATACTGAATGCCATACTGTTCAAAGTCTTTTGTTTTCGTTTCAAGAACTATCGCATTGAGAGTTATTTCCTCACCGGGGTCGCTCCAACGGTCCTTCATGTTGGGGAAAGGCTTCCAAATGCCGTAGTTCCATAAGGAGACAAGATCATTTTCGTCCATAACGCCATCACCATTATCCACCGGCTTGACAATCACGATATCCACCGTTTGGTCTTCACGCAGTTCTATGAACTTAGCGTATCCAAACAATTCTACGGATGTGGTGTCTATCCATGCGCCAATAACGTCTTTTTTCAACTGTTCTTCGGGCGTCAGCGTTGCGGGGGTATCATCGTTATCACTACACGAAGTGAGCGTCATCATTGTGCCGCTGATGGTCAGGATGGCGGCGAGCATCCAAGATAGCAGGGCGGCGCGGTTGACACCATTCTGCACGGCCTTGTAGATGAGCGTCTGGTTGCGGCGCACCTCGTGGATGATTGTGGATGTTTGCATATTCTTTGCGCTTTTAGTTAATTATGGTGCAAAGATAGCAAAAAATTCCGAAACCAAAAAGAAAAACGGAAGAAAGTTTCGTCGAAGTTTCTCAATTTCTCACTTTCTCAATTATGACATTTAGGTTTTTTGTTAGGTATTTGGTTGAGTCAACCTTGTTAGGAGTGAAAGTCTACCTTTATAGTACAAATTATAATAATTACTAATATTAATATT
>JAFZNI010000254.1 GCA_017551005.1 Prevotella sp. | reverse complement strand
GGCCGTCTGCTGAACGACTCCATCTTCGATAGTTCATACAAGCGTGGTGAGCCTATCAACCTGCGCTGCAACCAGACCATCAAGGGTTGGACCGATGCAATGGTTCACATGCCTGCCGGTTCTATCTGGGAGGTTTACATTCCTCAGGATCTCGCATACGGTGAGCGTGAGCAGGGTATCATCAAGCCCTTCTCCATGCTGATTTTCAAGATTGAACTCCTTGAGGTTAATCCTAAGAAGTAATGAAGAAAGTGATTATACTGGCACTCGCCCTTGTGGCGGGTGCTTCTTTGTATCCTGCCAGCGCTGGTAAGAAGAAGGACAAGAAACAGGCCGCCGAGCCTGTTGAGGAGGCTGTGCAGTTGAACACCAGCAGCGACTCCGTCAGTTATACGGCTGGCATGAACGCCACCAACGGCCTGTTACCATACCTCATCCAGCAGCAGGGCGTCGACACCGTCTATCTGGCTGACTTCGTGAGGGGTTTCCAGGAAGTGGTGAAGGCAGGTTCTGACCCGAAGATGAAGGCTTACGCAACTGGTTTGGGAATTGCCAGCCAGGTGCGCGACCGTATGTTGCCGGATATGGTGAAGGAGTTCACCGACTCTCCTGACTCGATCATTGCCAGTCTGTTCTACCGTGGCTTTACCGATGCCTTGCAGAAGGACACGACCCTCTTTACACAGGGTGCCGCAGATGCGTTTTTCGGCAAAAAGCAGCGTGAGGACAAGGCTGCCAAGGAAGAAAAACTCTATGGTCCGAACCGTGATGCCGGCCAGGCTTTCCTGGCCGAGAATGCCAAGAAGGAAGGTGTGGTCACCACCCGTAGCGGCTTGCAGTACAAGGTGCTCGTGAAGGGTGAGGGTGAGGTTCCCAAGAAGACCGACAAGGTACAGGTTCATTACGAGGGTCGTCTGGTAGACGGTACGGTGTTCGATGCTTCCAAGAAGCATGGCGACAAACCGTCGGAGTTCCGGCCAGATCAGGTGATCAAGGGTTGGACAGAGGCTCTGACTATGATGCCTGTGGGTTCGAAATGGCAACTCTATATCCCCTATAAACTGGCATACGGCAATCGTAACCAAGGTGTGATCAAGCCTTACAGTGCCTTGATATTCGACGTAGAACTCGTAGGAATCGTCAGAAGTGAGAAGTGAAAAGTGAGAAGTGATGGAGAAAATAGATCATCTTGACAGGAAGATCCTGCGCATTCTCTCTAAGAATGCCCGTATCCCGTTTAAGGATGTGGCCGCCGAGTGCAATGTCTCGCGTGCCGCCATCCACCAGCGCGTGCAGCACCTCATCGAGGCCGATGTCATCACGGGCAGCGGTTTCGACGTCAATCCGAAGAGTCTGGGTTACAGTACCTGTACCTATGTGGGTATCAACCTGGAAAAGGGCTCGATGTACAAGGATGTGGTGGAGCGTTTGCAGCATATCCCCGAGGTGGTGGAGTGTCACTTCACCACAGGGCCATACACGATGATGGTGAAACTCTATGCCCGCGACAACGAACAGTTGATGGACCTGCTCAACGGCAAGTTACAGGGCATCCCCGGTGTTGTGGCCACAGAGACGCTCATCTCGTTGGAGCAGAGCATCAAACGCGAGATTCCTGTTAATCTGGATGGGGAGTAAGGAGAGAAGGAGTAAGGAGAGAAGGAGATGAGTAGTAAATTTGAACTGCAGTCATATCTCGACAAGGTCTATGCACGTTATCCCGAGGCGGAGTATCAGCCTGTTATCGGTATCACGGGCAATTTCGAGGATATCACCTGTAAACTGAGCCAGGGCTACTACCAGTCGGTGGTGGCTGCCGGTGGCGTGCCGATGATTATCCCGCCTGTCGAGGATGCCAACACGCTGGTCAACACCCTTGACCGCATCGACGCTCTCATCCTCAGTGGTGGTGGCGACATCAACCCCCTCTTTGGCGGTGATGAGCCTTCCCCCCGTCTGCGTGGCATCAACCAGAAGCGTGACTTGCCCGAACTCATGATTACCCGTCTGGCCTACAACCGTCAGATACCTATCTTGGGTATCTGCCGCGGTATCCAAACACTGGCCATCGCCTTAGGGGGCAAGGTGGCGCAGGACATCAGTATTCAGGCAAACATCAAACACTCGCAGGATGCCGACCGCGCCGAACAGACGCATAGCGTGAAGATCGACGAGGACTCCATCCTTTATGGTCTTTATGGTGAGGAGAAGATCTATGTCAACTCCTTCCACCACCAGGCTGTGAAGGATCCGGGCGATAAGTTCCGTGTGGTGGCGAAGTCGAGCGATGGCATCGTCGAGGCGATGGAGAGCAGCGAGTTCAAGTCTATCATTGGTGTGCAGTGGCATCCGGAATGTTTCGAGGAGGGTATGCCCCTGTTCCGCTGGCTGGTGGAAGAGGCAAAGGCTTTCCGTCGAGCCAACGAACTGCATGACCGTG
>JAFZNI010000253.1 GCA_017551005.1 Prevotella sp. | reverse complement strand
GCAAGTTGTACCATTTCCAATTCTTAGGTTTTCGGCAACCTCCAAGTTGACAAATGGACAACTGCCTACGCCCTATGATAGATGTCAGGTGACAACATACCACGGACATAAGCATTTTCTGTCCATTATCCACAACTTGGTTGTTATTTGCCGAAATTCAAGAATTTGGATAATATCCTTCTAAATGCTCTGTCGTCATGGCCCTTCCCAACGGAGAGGGCTGATAACGATTGCAAAAATACAAAAACAATTGCAACCAACAAAAGTTATTAGATTATTTTAAGGTTTTGAGCGGAGTCGGAAGCATAAGAAAAAGTGAGATAAGGTTTCTCGCAAGAGAAAGGAATGACTTATTGCGGAGCGTAAAATATTAAATATCAGAGCAATACGAACAATGTCAAAAGAAACCAAGATTTCTTGTTTCATATTAATAATATTCATACTTTTGCCACCGAATATTTTTTTTGGATTCATCAATCTGTAAAAGTAACAATAATAAATCCCAAAATGAATGAAGCAATGAGATACTATTATCCAATCTCTGTTTTAACGCTGTTATTCGGATTGACCTCGGCCTATGGTCAGGTAAACCTGACTGACATGAGCCCAGCATCAACAGACAGCATTCAAAAAACCAAGATTCGCTACTTTTCCCCGGGTAAGGGAGGAAAAGACAAAGTTTGGGATTTTTCAAAGAAACTTGGTTCAAAGGGGGTGTCACAAGTGATTTTTATGAAAGACAGTCTTGGAGAGTTATCCATCATTGAACCTAATAAAATCAGTTATTATCGTACTATTTCCGACACACTCATCCTTGATGGCAGTGAGTCTCAATTGGAAAAAAGAGAGTATGTTGGTGGAAAATTCTCCAAGAAATTCCCACTTGAATATGGCGACTCCATCAGCAGGAATTTCAGATGCGAGGGGATGTACTGCGGAGATCACCCATTCCGTGAGGTTGGTACGACTGTTTACAAGGTAGATGCCGACGGCTTCATTGTGCTTGCGGAGAAAGATACGGTCAGAAATGTGCGAAGAGTACATACCATTGACTCTTATTCCATCTGTATGGATATCAACTATGAAGCACTTGATACCGCACAATTGACACAGATTATAGACGAACGCTATGAATGGTATATCCCAGAATCTCAGTATCCTATCTTTGTGGATGCTACCAGCACCACATATTATAATATGGAAGCAATAGGTACCACCAAGTATGCTTTCTGCAATCTTCCAGAGAGTTTGGCTTCCGATTATATCACACCTGAAGATGAAAATGAGACAGATGAGCAGGACAACTCATTTGAAGAGGAACCACAAACTCCAGATATTATCCATTACAAAATAGATATCAAAGGAAAAACCATCCACATGGCTTATGGACTTGATGAGGACGCCACTATCACAACCATTGTTGCCAATCACAAGGGAATGTTATTCTTGAGCAGGCAATGGACGCAAGAAGCGGGACAGGATTATTCTGTACAGATAGACTGTAACGGTCTGCGTTCTGATGTGTATATCCTTTATATTAATGTTAACGGAAAAGTATATAGTGAGAAAGTTACAATATGAAGACAAAAAATAAAACCATCAGGATATCCGTTATACAGATAGTTTTGGTGCTGTCTGTATTGCATATTATGGCTCAGAACACCTGTACCGAAATAATGCCAGATATTCCACCAAGCCCCCAGGCTGTTGCCTTCAATCGCCTTGGTGACTATCAGGTAAACAACAACTATGGTGCTCCTGACATTAATATCCCGCTTTTTGAAATAGACTTCCACGGATATAAGATCCCTTTGTCACTTCATTACGAGGCTACCCCCCTGAAACCAGGCTACAACTATGACGTGACAGGGCTGGGATGGACTCTTTCGGGAAATTCCTGTGTTTCCCGGACTATCAAGGACAGGGCTGATGAATACGGACGCTTTAACAACCCTTTCATTCTGGATTCTTTTTATGACCAATCAGGACACTTAAAGAGGTATATGGACTATGCCAACGAACTTGATTGGATGAACTTCCAATATGACAATTATAACATTGTTCTACCTTCAGGCAGATCCATTCCCTTTTTCATGTACAAGGATAATGGTGCCATGACATACAAGTTATTGTCCTCAGACAGTAATGTTCAGATTGTGTGCAGTTACGGATCAAACTCGATAGACTCCTTTACCGTAACGGACGAGCAAGGCGTGACCTATAGTTTTACAGTGGCAGACAAGACCTCCAACGGTTTCGGTAATGACATGAATGCAAATAGAAACGTGACATGGTTGCTTTCAAGTATTAATATACCATCAAAAGGAACAATAACCTATAATTACACTTCATTACAAACCATAAACACCCACACAGTGAGCGAGCCTGTAATAAGGGTCAGCCGTCTGACATCCGAGATGCCGGAAGACACGGGGGAAAGCCGTTTCTATGTCGCTAGAACGCTCTTGTCACAGTGTCCGAGGTACAAAATGAGATTTATCAGCAGTATCAGTTACGGCCCTACGAGAGTGGATTTCAATTATATGCCCGACGGTGTTCACATGAAGGAGATGGTTGTTTCCGACTGTAATAATACGGTAAGGAAATATGCATTCACAATAAACAACTCGGCACTTACGAAACTTGTCATTTCCGGACAGGACGACGACGAAAAACTTGCGTATGGTTTTACGTACACAAACATCAATCCAGGGAACTATACAGACTACTGGGGTAACAGATGTAACTCAAGTTCATATCCAAATCTGACGACAGACCTTGGTAACTTCAATATGTATTTTGACTATATCGGATTAGACACAACCGACCTGAAGACGCAACTTAACAGTGATGGGAGTCTTGTGCGCTTTATCCCCAAAAAGTCGACGGACCTGAGTTACTATTGTAAGATTAAGTTGCAATCCATGACAAATGGGGACACACGCCAACCGACGTCTCCTCAATTTCATGGGGTCTTAAGTTCCATAAGCTATCCCAACGGCGGATATACGACATTCACTTACGAAAATCACCGCTTCCCTACCGCGACAGCAGCCGATGGTGATCTCGTCTATGACAGAAGGAGTCAGCGTATCATTGAAGGGGGTGGCTTCAGAATAGAATCAATCACAAACTATGCTGCGGATGGAACTATTGCCAGTGAAGACCACTACAAATATGGCTTTACATACGGAGAGATCATACAGCAGAATTTTCCACTGCCATTACCCAGCACCTATAATATAAATGACCACATCGGATGCGGAGAAGCAGTGGTAGATCCTAATCTGCTTACCTTCATGAATTACACCCATGCTACCGGAATCAGTACACCTCTTGAATTTCAGAAGATGGTCGTAGGACTGCCAAGTGCCTTTAAGAACATCACAAACATTCAGGGAAAGGCCACGTGGTGGGATGCCTATTTTTCCACCAATACTTTCCGCGCCCTTCTTGGAAACAGGCGACCTGTGGTATATCCGGAAATCACGGTATATCACGGAAATCCATACGACCCAGACGAATGTATAAGCAAGACGGTTTATAAATATGATATTTACAGTTATCAACTTGCTCCCCAAAATTATTATGTGTCAACATTCAACCAAACGTTATTGCCTGATACTTCATATTTCGAGCCTTTATATTATTATAACAATCAGGGAATGAGATGTATGGAGAACCCTGCCAAAAGACATCAGATGAAATCAAAATCTGATTACTCCTATAATGCACAAAGTGGCACATGGGACCTCGTGTCTGAGGAAAACTATTCCTACAGCGAAGAAACCATTTCACAAAACGGCTATATATTCGACAGCAATGTATCAAGAGGTCATTGCAGCCATCATACTCTCCAGTTAGGAGCCAATAGACCGCTGGAGGATTTCGGTCTTTTTGAGTTCTACCAAAACACTTACCAGATTTTCGGTAAATCTGCTATGTGTGAGAAATACACTACGACCTTACGCGAGGGTGGGACACGCACCTGGGAGAATACGCAGGTCGAAACATATTCGTATCTGTATTCTGGAGTGCTAAAGAGCAGAATCTATACTGATGTCTATGACAACGAGGATTTGTATTCATACGTCGGTGAAGCAAATGAAAACACCAATTCTGTCATTGCAGCGATGAAGTCAAGTAACATGCTCGCATCTTTACTTTCCTCGGAGACAAACACTGTCTATGACGGTATTGGTCCAATAATCATTTCTGGAAATAAGGTTGATTATGGTTCCTTTGGAAATGGATATGACCTCCTGCCCTTCAAACTATATGAGAGGAACGGAGACGTGTATGAGGAAAGTATTAAATTCGTATCATATGATTCTTGCGGTAATCCGACGGAAATACAGGATCTAAGGACAGGCGTACACACCGCCTTTCTCTGGGATACATACGGCAGGTACTTGTTGGCCATGATCAAGAACGCTACATGGACACAGATCCAAGGTGTTGCATCTCAACTGATGACAGGCACTTCCCAGTCACGTTATGCGACGATAAAGACTCTGTTGCCGGTTGCACAGATCCAGACATGGGACTATATACCACTGGTTGGCGTTTCATCCCATACAGACATCAATGGGCAAACCATCCTTTATGAGTACGATGGACTGGGAAGGCTGAAGCGGGAAAAAAGGGTGGTAAACGGTACGACAAACACTGAGACTTTACGTGAATATGAATATAATTATATGAATCCATCGTTATAAACAACAGGAAATATTGCTTAAATTATAAGAAAAATGGCAAAAAACGGTATGATGACAGATCTTTTTCGTACCTTTGTGCAGACTATATACAACAGTGATGCCTGCATGAGACTGCGATACATAATCCTTCCTGTCCTGATGATGTCAATCATCTCTCCCGCCTGGGGTCAGACCTCAGCGGGCAGCAGTATTGCATCCCGCACGCTGCTGATATCTGACGGTACGAAGAAGATAGAGCAGCGCGTCTATGACAACGGCCTGGGCGATGTCATTCAGGAAGTGCAGTCTTATACCGGCTCCTCACTGTCAAGCGTCGTGGTTCATCATGAGTATGACGAATATCGTCGCAGGACGAAGAGTTGGCTGCCCGTCACCTTCTCTTCTGGCAACGGTTTCATTGCCGGCAGCACAATCGCCTCCCAGGCCGTGTCGCAGTATTCCGACAGCGCCCCCTTCTCACGTACGGAGTACGACGGTTTCCTGCCGTCGCAGCCCTCCGTAGAGTATAAGGCCGGCGCTCAGTGGCAGAATAACGACAAGAAGGTGAACATCACATACAGCGAGTATGTCGGTGCCGGCCTGTATGCATACACAGACGGATGCCTGTATAAGTTACAGTCCAGGAAATACCTCTGCACCCTGACCTCAGACGAGGACACCTGCCTAAGCGCGGAATACACCGACCTGAACGGCAGGCTGCTGATCAGCGAGACCAGTCAGGGAAAGACATACTATATCTATAACCCAAAGGGTGATATAACCTATGTCATTCCGCCAATCCTTTCCGAGCACATCATCTCAAACTTCGGCCCCAAGCCGGACTATATCCCTGACACCGACGACATGATGCAGAAGTATGCGTATGTGTATCGCTATGACAACCAGCGCCACTGTATCTATAAGAAACTGCCCGGCTGCGCCCCCATCTACTACGTCTATGACAAGGCAGGAAACTGCATCCTGACACAGGACGGGGTGCAGCGTCAGAGCGGTGTGTGGACATACAGCATACCTGACAAGTTTGGCAGGCCGTGCATCAGCGGTATTTGTCACAACAGCATTTCATATTCTGCGGAGCCGCTACACTCTGATTCCGTTTTTGTCGAATATGACGGCACTTCCGTCCAGACAGGAGGATATATGGTACATGGCTTCACGCTGGACAATAATCAGACGCTGTACTCTGCCGCGTACTATGATAGTTACACCTTCATCGGCCATCATGGCGTGCCTTCTTCCCTGACGGCATCCACCGTTTCAGGATTCTCCATCGACTCTTCGCTGGGGCGCGGACTTCAGACAGGCTCTGCCACGGCCATCATTAACGGTGACGGTGTGTCGGGCTATATGTATTCTGCCCTGTACTATGACACCAGGTGGAACGTCTCACAGGTCAAGTCCACGAACCAACGAGGCGGTACTGACGTCACATGCACTTCATATTCATACACGGGAAAACCCCTAAACGTGAAGGTTCAGACCACTACAAGTAGTACAAGCATGACGGAAATAGATTATGCCAATACTTATGACGATGCGGACAGGGTGGCCTCACGTACAGTGTCCGTCGCCCACGGCAATCCGGCGGTATCCGCCACCATGACGCATGAGTATGATGCCCTGGGCAGGCTGTCGAGTATAAAGAGACAGTCCAAGTTAAGTTCGACTCTGGATGTCAACTATACCTATGACTTGCACGGATGGCTGAAAGGCATCACCACCAACAAATTCCAAGAGAATTTGTTCTATGCCGATGGCGTTGGGGCCCCTTGCTACAACGGTAATATCAGCAGCATCAAATGGAAGACTCGGGGCTATAAGTTCACCTATGATAAAGCCAACAGGCTGATCCGGGCTACGTATGGCGAAGGCGATGCAATTAGCGGTTATGAGAAGTGGAGTGAGATCGTGCAGTATGACGCTCATGGCAATATCACAGGGATTACCCGTCGCGGAATGATATCGACAAACAGTTACGGCATGATGGACAACCTTACACTCTCCTATGACGGTAACCGACTGACAGGTGTGTCGGAGACCTATGCCGACCATAATTTTTCCGGCTCATTCGAGTACAAG
>JAFZNI010000252.1 GCA_017551005.1 Prevotella sp. | reverse complement strand
TACTATCTTTGCACCATAAATACAATCAAAACAAACTAAAAGCGTATGAAACGATTTCTATCTTTAGCAGTCATGGCCCTGCTGCTCACCAGCGCAAAGGCCAGCGTGGTGATTAACTCTACCAACTTCCCCGACGAGAACTTTCTCTGGGTAGTGCAGAACGATTGGGACACCGACGGCAACGGCACCCTCAGCGACGAGGAAATCGCCGAACGCACACATGCCGTACTCTACGGCGTAACGAACTTCAAGGGCATCGAGTATTTCTACCACATCACGGATCTCTTGATCAGTGGCCTGAACTCTGATGACAATCCAATGAGGAATCTCGACCTCACCAAGTTCACCAAACTGGAAAGAGTCGAGATAAGTGATTATCCCGAAACCACCTCGCTCGACTTCACCAAAAATACCAATCTGTGGTCTCTCCAAATCTCCAATATGTACGGTCTGACCACCGTTCAGATTCCGGCCAGTATGGAATACCTCACCATGTATTGGTGCCCGAATCTCACCACCGTCAACCTTGCCGCCTGCCGCGAGAACCTCGGCGAACTGTCCATGCAGGACGTCGCCATAAAGGATGTCGATGTGAGCAACTTCAAGAAACTGCACCGCATCTACATCGAGGGTAATGACGCGGAAAACATCTACAAACTGAACTCGCTCAACATCGCAGGCTGTGACGAACTCTGGTCCATCAGCATCCAGTATACTGACATCGAGACCGTCGCCATCAAGGACCTGCCTGCGTTCATGGAGGCCACCGTCAGTTACAACGACATCCGCAAACTCACCGTCGAGAACTGCCCGGAACTTCTCTTCCTCGACTGCCAGGAAAACAAACTTCCCGAACTATATATCAAGAAGTGCGATAAGTTCTGGCGCATCTTCGCCAACAACAACTACATGCGGACGCTCATCATCGACGAAAGCCCCCTCGAAGAAGTCGAGGCCGCAGACAACCAGCTGATGTGGCTTGACCTGAGCAAGGTGGTGTTTGAAAAAGACAGACTCCAGGATGCCCAAGCCCCGCTGAAAATCGATGACCAGCGCCCCCACGTCACCGCCTATAAACTCTCTCCCACGGAGGTGGGCGTGAAGGTGCACGAGCGCTTCGACCCCAGCCGCGTGATCGACCTCACCGATAACGGCAGCGAGGTGGCCACCCGCGAGTTCGCCAACTACGACGGCGAGGTCTACTTCGTTATCTCTACCCGCGGCACTGAGGCCGACAACCTCAAAGGCGGCATCGAATACAAATACGACCCCAAGTGGCCCTACCCCTGGATCGACGGCAACTCGGAAGACAACCTGCTGCCTGTGTCGTTGACCATCGACAAGGTCCTGAAACTCGACTCGTGGATCGAATTCCCCGACGGTTTCCCATGGAAGAACGAGGCAGAGATAGGCGGCGAACTCAATGTGCCGCAGAAGGATAACATCATGTGCTCCGACGGCTACGACGGCAAACTCACTTTCACATCGAGCGACGAGAACGTCGTCAAGGTGAATGCTGAGACCGGTGCCATCACCATCGTAGGCCCGGGAAGAGCCACCATCACCGTCACAGGTGCCGAGACCGACTACCGTACGGCTCCCGCCAGCGTGAGTTATCAGGTGGTGATCTACCCGTTGGGCGACGCTAACGGCGACGGCAAGGTAGATGCCAACGACATCGTGGAGATTGTAAATTATATGATGGGCAAGCCATCTGCCAACTTCTACCTGAAGGCTGCTGATGCCAACAAGGATAACAAGGTGGATATAGCCGACATCATCCAGATAGCCAACACTATTTTGGCAAGAAAGTAGTGTTTGCAACCAAGTTGCACGGAATGTGCCGTATCTTTGCACCCGAAAAGGAATAAAAAAGCGAAGATATGGCACATTTACATGAACACGAACACCATTGCGAGAGTTGCTCACACGAGCACCATCACCAAGAGCATGAGGCGCATGAGCATCACCACGAGCATAGCCTGAAGAAACAACTCTGGCTCATCGGCATCACCGTCGTCTTATTGATTGTTGCTGTCCTCATCGAGCGCAGTTCAAATGGTCAATGGTCAATGTTCAATGTTCAATTAAACAACTGGCAACTGCTAGTTGTTTACCTTGTACCTTATTTATTAATAGGTCACGAGACGCTGCACGAGGCCTGGGAGGGAATCACCCACGGCGATGCCTTCAACGAGCATTTCCTGATGTCTGTCGCCACCATCGGAGCCCTCTGCATCGGTTTCCTGCCTGGGGCGGAGACGGAATTCCCCGAGGCAGTCTTCGTGATGCTCTTCTTCCAGGTAGGTGAACTCTTCGAGGGCTATGCCGAGGGCAAAAGCCGCGAGAGCATCGCACACCTGATGGACATTCGTCCAGATGTGGCGCATGTGGAAGGAGAGAAGGAGTTGAGGATGTTTCTCCAGAGATCGTCCAAGTGGGCTCTGTCATCGTGATCCGTCCTGGAGAGAAGGTACCGCTGGATGGTGTGGTCATCGAAGGAGCCTCTGCGCTGAATACCGTGGCATTGACGGGAGAGTCGTTGCCGCGTGATGTGAATGTCTGCGACGAGGTCATCTCTGGCTGCGTCAATTTGTCAGGTGTCCTTAGAGTCCGCACCACGAAGGCCTTTGGAGAGAGTACCGTCTCGAAGATCATTCGTCTCGTAGAGAGTGCAGGCGAGAACAAGTCGCAGAGCGAGACCTTCATCACCCGCTTTGCCCGTATCTATACGCCCATCGTGGTCTTCGCCGCCCTGGCCCTCGCCATCATCCCCACTTTATGGATATATGTTCAATGTTCAATGGTCAATGTTCAATGGATCTATCGGGCCTTGATGTTCCTGGTGGTATCTTGTCCCTGTGCCCTCGTCATCAGTGTGCCACTCACGTTCTTTGGGGGCATCGGCGGAGCCTCGCGGAAGGGTATCCTCATCAAGGGAGCCAACTATATGGATGTCCTCGCGAAGGTCAATACCGTGGTCTTCGACAAGACGGGTACGCTGACGCATGGTCAGTTTGCCGTCACTGCCGTCCATCCAGACACTTGCAATGAAAATGAACTGCTCCACCTCGCTGCCCATGTCGAGCATTTCTCCACCCATCCCATCGGAGCCGCCCTGCGTGATGCCTTCCCTGACGAGGCAACGGACGGTTGTGTGGTGAGTGATGTCGAGGAGATTGCTGGTCAAGGCATCCGTGCGAGGGTAGGGGATCTGATTGTCTGTGTGGGTAATACGAAGATGATGGATGCTGTGGGTGCAAAATGGCACGACTGCCATCATGTGGGTACCATCATTCATGTAGCCATCGCTGACAATGCTCAATGCACAATGCACAATGCACAATTCACATACCTCGGCCATATCGTCATCAACGACAAGATCAAGGACGACAGTGCTGAGGCGATTGCCAGTTTGAAGGAACTGGGTGTGGCTAAGACTGTCATGCTGACAGGCGACCGTCAGGAGGTGGCGGATCATGTCGCCCACGAACTCGCCCTCACTGAGTACCACGCCGAACTCCTCCCTGCCGACAAAGTCTCTATCCTTGAAAGTTTAATGGTCAATGGTCAATGTTCAATGGTCAATGGTCAATGTTCAATGGTCAATGGTCTGCTCGCTTTCGTGGGCGATGGCATCAACGACGCCCCCGTCTTGGCTCGTGCCGATGTGGGTATCGCCATGGGAGGCCTCGGCTCTGATGCCGCCATCGAGGCAGCCGACGTGGTGCTGATGGACGACAAACCCTCGAAGATTGCCCTCGCCATCCGCATTGCCAGACGCACCTTGTCGATAGCCCGTCAGAATGTGACCTTCGCTATCGGTGTCAAGGTGGCTGTGCTCATCCTTGCCACCTTCGGCCTCGCCACCATGTGGCTCGCCGTCTTCGCCGACGTAGGCGTCACCGTCCTCGCCGTCCTCAACGCCATGCGCGCCCTCCGATAATTAATTTGCAGCGATGGCAGTGTTTCAATTAGATAATGACCTGTGGTTTCCGGATCCTTATCAGGGGGAGGAAGACGGGTTGGTGGCTGTGGGAGGCGACCTGTCCGTTGACCGTCTGCTGCTGGCCTATTCGAACGGTTATTTCCCTTGGTTCTCGTTCCGACATCAGAAGGAACCCCTGTGGTACTGTCCTCTGCAGCGCTTCGTCATCTTCCCCAGCGAGATTCATGTCAGTCACTCCATGCAGCAACTGATCAACCAACACCGTTACAAACCCACCATTAACCAGGATTTCGAGGGTGTGATCCGAGGCTGTGCCACAGCACAGAACCGCCATCAGGAGGAAGGAGCCTGGCTGGGGCCTGACATCATCGAAGCCTACACGGAACTGCATCGTCAGGGCTTTGCTGCCAGTGTGGAAATCTGGGAGGATGACCGATTGGTGGGCGGTCTCTATGGGGTGAACCTGGGGGCTTCGTTCTTCGGCGAGAGTATGTTCTCGCTGGTTCCCAATGCCTCAAAACTGGCTCTCATCCATTTGGCCCACATGTTCGAAATACTCAGAGGGCGGCTTATCGACTGTCAGTTCGAAACGCCGCACCTCCGATCTATGGGTGGCAGGTACATCCCCTACCAGGAATATATCAATATCATCAAGAAGCCTTAGTAGGCGTGGTCTGTCTTGATCTCGTCCTTGTCGAGTTTCTTGCTGTCGATGGCGCGCCAAGCATATACGATGTAGGCGAGGACGAACGGTACGAGCAACGATACATAGAACATCGTGCGGAGCGTGAACTCACTCGAACAGGAGTTCTGGATGGTCAGCGACGACTGGAGATCTGCCGTTGAAGGATAGTAGGCCGTGCCATTCCATCCTGCACAGAGCAAGAGGCAGAGCACGACGAGTACTGTTCCAATGCCTGCTGGCCAAATACCAAGACATTTACCATTTGACGATTTACCATTTGACGATTTGCCATTTACAATTTCCATTCCGATGCCCCAGAGCACGAGGACAACACCTATTAATAATACAATAAGCAGATACCACATCTCGATGAAGTTGTTGAAGTATTTGTAGGGCTCTATCACGATGGTACCATCGGCGGTATAGGCGAAGCCGTCCTTCAGCAACAGGTGGACGAGGTAGGCCACGAAGAGTACGAGGAAAGGTACAGCAGCACCAATCAGGCGTACGCTGCCACGAGAACGGATGTCCTCGTCGTTGACATTGTTCATCACGTAGAGGATACCTAATACACGAGCCAGGAATACCACAGCGAAACCGAGCACCAGTACCCAGGGATTCAGCACGGCGTCAAGGCCGTGGGAGGCGTTTGCCCAACGGCTGATGATAACCATTGACCATTGACCATTGACCATTGAGTCGAGATCTACCAGATTATTCTTCTCGATGAGGAAATTGCTTCCTTCGAAGAAGGTGGCGACGGCACCTCCAAGGAGCAACGGGCCTACGATGCCGTTCAGTGTCAGGAAGAACTGGAAGGTCTTCGGGCCGAGGAAATTGCCGATCTTGTTCTGGAACTCGTAACTGACGGCCTGGAGCACGAACGTGAAGAGGATAATCATCCAGAGCCAGTAGGCACCTCCGAAACTCGTCGAGTAGAACAAGGGGAAGGAGGCGAAGAAGGCTCCTCCGAAGGTGACGAGGGTGGTGAAGGTGAACTCCCACTTGCGACCTGTGGAGTTATAGACGAGGCGACGGCCTTCATCCGTATAGCCCAGGCTGCGGGCTACGGAGTTGGCTCCCTGTACAAAGAGCAGGAAGACGAGTAGTGCACCAAGCAGTGATACGATGAACCACCAGTAGTGCTGTAAGAATGTATATGACATAGTTCTTTGATTTTAAAGCCCCCTAAGTTAGGGGGATGGGGGTCTGAAGGACCACCCGTTAATACTATTGTTCATTTGAATTGGAGTCTTTGCTTGTTCAGACCCCTGTCGCCCCCTAACTTAGGGGGCAGAAGGTCCCTTGTTGATCTGCTTCAGCAGGATGCTGATCTCGACGGCGAGCATCGTGGAGAAGAGAATCAGGAAGAGGATGAACGTGATGGCTACGCTCGACGACTGGAGGTCGCTGACGGCAGCCCAGGTGGGCAACATGTCCTGAATGGTCCAGGGCTGGCGTCCGAATTCTGCCACGAGCCATCCGCACTCAGAACCGATGTAAGCCAGCGGGATGAGGATGATGGCAAGCCAGTAATGCCAGGCGGGCAGGTTGGTGACAGCATGACTGTCGGCTTCCGTCTCAGGCAACAGTCCGATGGCGGCCAGCAGTCGACGGGTGAATACCGACAGGAACGGTATCTTGTAGGTCAGCACGACGATGAGGCCGAAGAACAAGAGGAATACGCACCCTAACCCCACCATGATGCGGAACGCCCAGAAGTTGACGGGGATGAAAGGCACAATCTCCGACTTGTCGCGGATATAGCCGTATCCAAAGTACTGCATGTTCTCCTTAAGAATAGAGAGTTGGGAGTTTCCATCGCCACCTTCGGCCTTTGCCTTACGATAGGCGGCGAGGGCAGCAATAGCCTGTTTGCCACGTTCTATCTTCTCGTCGATAGAGGGCTCTACCTTACCGTCGGGTGTGGTGTAGCCTTTGAGGATGTCATTGATGCCAGGCACAAAGCCGTGGATATCGTTGGTAGCCATGAACGACAGGGCGTAAGGCATATCAATCTTCAGGGGTGCCTCGTCCTCGTTGGCATAGTCTGGTTGGCAGAAGGGATTCACCCAGGCAACAGCCGTCAGTCCGATGTCTGTACCACCATTGTAGAGGGCTTCCATGGCAGCCAGTTTCATGGGCTGTACCTCAGCCACGTCCTGTGCTGACTTATGACCAGTGACCAGTGTCAGCAGACAGGCTACGAGTCCTACCATCGCACCGATCTTCATGCTCTCGATGGCGAGTTTCGTCTCACGCTTCTTCATCAGATACCAGCAGCATACACCGACGCAGAAGATGGCACCGATGATCCAGGCAGAGGTGACGGTGTGACAGAACTTACCGACAGCGAAGGGGGAAAGGGCCACTTCAGCGAAACTGACCATCTCGTTGCGCATGGTGTCAGGATTGAACTCACAGCCTACGGGATACTGCATCCACGCATTTGCCACGAGGATCCACCAGGCGGAGATGGTGGCACCCAGACCCGTGAGCCACGTCGAGGCGAGGTGGAAGCCTGGCGATACCTTCTTCCAGCCGAAGAACATGACGGCGACAAAGGTCGATTCCATAAAGAAGGCCACGATACCCTCGACAGCCAACGGGGCGCCGAAAATGTCGCCCACGAACCAGGAGTAGTTGCTCCAGTTGGTACCAAACTCGAACTCAAGGATGATACCTGTGGCCACACCCATGGCGAAGTTCACGCCAAAGAGTTTCTGCCAGAATTTGGCGGCATTTTTCCAGAATTCGTCTTTCGTACGATAGTACTTGGTCTCGACGATGCCCATGATAACGGCCAGTCCCAGCGTCAACGGGACGAACAGCCAGTGGTAGATTGCCGTGAGTGCAAACTGCGCTCGTGACCAGTCGATGGTTCCGGCATCAATGTTTAGAAAAAGATTGTTGATCATAAATTATTGGTTTTTTAGGGATTTGCTCGTTCCACGAGTTCACTCGCCACATAGCCTGACTCGTCGCCCTTGGCGTGCTGTTTCAGGAAGTTGGGGAAGAAGAATATCTTCAACACCACGAAGATGATGAATAGTTTGATAAGGATGATCGCCCACAGTGTCCGTCCGAGGCGCATCGAACGGAAACCGTCGTAGTAGAGGTCAAAGACCTTATGTAAAAAACTGTTCTTTTGCATAGGCCCTTCTTTCAAAAGATGTTGCAAATATAATATAATTCTGTGAAATGGCCAAACAAATGTGAAAAAACTTTGGAAATTCAAGAGAATTATGTACCTTTGCACCCGTATTTATCGATAAAGACAGAATATGAAGAAAGTTTTGGTGCCACTGATGGCAGTGGTTATACTTGCCCTGATAGCCGGGGCTGCATGGCTCTTTATGGACTTGCAGCAGCAAAAGCAGGTGAATAAGGATATGCAGGAACTGGCAGAACTCGACAAGCAGGAGATGGAGAACGAATACGAGCGCTTCGCCTTGCAATACAGTGAGATGAAGACGCAGATCAACAACGACTCCATCGTGGAGCAGTTGACACAGGAGCAGATGAAGACGCAGCGCCTCTTGGAGGAGTTGAAGCGGGTAAAGGCTGACGATGCCCGTGAGATCACCCGTCTGAAAAAGGAACTGGCCACGGTGCGTGAGGTGCTCCGTAGTTACATCATCCAGGTGGATTCGCTGAACCGCCTGAACGAGAGTCTGAAACAGGAGAATAGCCGTGTCAGTGCCGAACTGGAACAGCGTACTGCCCAGGTGGCAGGCCTGAACAGTGAGAAAGAATCGCTCTCAGAGAAGGTGGCCATCGCCGCCCAGTTGGATGCGACGAATATCAGTCTGTCGCTACTGAATAAGCGCGACAAGCCGACCAAGAAACTGAAGGACACGAAGAAGATGGCAGTGAGTTTTACCATCACGAAGAATGTCACTGCCTCGAACGGCAACCGCACCGTCTATGTGCGCATCCAGAACCCTGGCGGCAACACCCTCAGTGGTGGCGGCTCGTTCCCCTATGAGAACAGAAACCTGCAATACTCGATGAAGAAGTCCATCGAATATACGGGTGAGGAAGTGACGGTGAATACCTATTGGGATGTCACCCAGATGCTGGAGGGCGGCCAGTACCGTGTCAGCATCTTCGTCGATGGCAATATGATCGGATCTAGGACATTCAACTTTGAGTAAAGATAAAAAAGTAAAAGGGTAAAAAAGATAGCAATGAGAAAGAAAGGAGTAAGGACGGTAAAAGGTTTGGTAAAATGGTTTTTACCTTTTTACCTTTTTACCTTTTTACCTTTCACAGTCAGCGCGCAGCGGCTGTTGACACTCGACAGTTGTCGGGCGATGGCCCTGCGTAACAACAAGCAGATAGCCGTATCGAAAGTGAAGGAGGACGTGGCGTTCAATATCCGGAAGTCTGCCCGTACAAAATACCTGCCTCACGTCAGTGCCTATGGTACCTATCAGTACACCAGCAAGGAGTTTTCACTGCTGAGCGATGAACAGAAGGCAAACCTTAGTGGTTTGGGAACAACTGCTGTGACTGGTATTCAGAACACACTCTCTAACATTACAAGCGGTCTGCCAATGGAGCAGATCGGGGCTGTGTTAGGTGCTATGGGAATGAACCTCGACGGTCTGAGTCAACTTACTGGACAACAACTCCAGGGTTTTGCAGGCAAACTGAACGGACTTGGAGAAAGTATCGTAGATGCTCTGCACACAGACACCCGTAACCTCTTTGCTGGATCGGTGATGTTTGTACAGCCCGTGTTTATGGGGGGAAGTATCGTTGCCCTCAACAAGATGGCCGACATCAACGAGGATATGCAGCGTAACTCCGCCGATATGCGTAGGCAGACAACACTCTACAACACAGACAAGGCCTACTGGCAGGTAGTATCGTTGAAGCATAAGCAGAAACTGGCTGAGGCTTATCTCGACCTCCTGAAGAAACTCAACTCCGATGTGCATAAGATGATCGACGAGGGAGTGGCTACCAAGAGCGACGGACTCAGTGTCGACGTGAAACTCAACGAGGCAGAGATGACCCTCACAAGAGTCAACGACGGACTGGTGCTCTCAAAGATGTTGCTTTGTCAGACCATTGGACTCCCTATCAATGAAGATGTCACCCTTGTCGACGAGGATAAGGAAAATATCGTTGTCGAGGAGGTTGTCCCAGCCCTCAATGTTGAGATGGCGGTGGAGAACCGTCCTGAACTGAAGATGCTCGACAACGGTATACAACTCACCAAGCAGTTGACCAATGTCCTCAAGGCAGGTAATCTGCCAATGGTGGCTATGACAGGCGGATATATAGTGACTAACCCCAGCATGGTAAACGGCTTTGAGCGCAAGTTCAGGGGACTGTGGAATGTAGGCGTGCTGGTGAGAGTGCCGCTGTGGAACTGGGGCGACGTGATGTATAAGGTACGTGCTTCCAAGGGCGCCACCAGCATTGCCAATCTGGAGCGTGAGGAGGCTCGTGAGATGATTGAACTGCAGGTGAACCAGAACACCTTCCGTGTTACAGAGGCCAATAAGAAACTTACGATGGCGAAATCCAGTATCGAACGCGCTGATGAGAATCTGCGCACAGCCAACCTGGGTTTCAAGGAGGGTGTCATCACCCCCACCACCGTCATGGAGGCTCAGACAGCGTGGCTGCAGGCTCAGTCGCAGAAGATTGATGCAGAAATAGATGTCAAACTCTCGCAGGTTGACCTCCAGAAGTCCCTCGGAGTACTCGAATAAAATGTAAATTGTAAATCGTCAAATTGTAAATAAGATTATGAGTGCAAATAGTCAGCATAAAAACATTCTGCTTGCCATTGCAGGCTTTGTAGTAGTGATTATCATCGTGGCTCTCATCGGATTCCTGGCACTCGACCGTGAGCCTAACGTGATCCAGGGTCAGGTGGAAGTCACAGAGTATCGTGTGTCCAGCAAGGTGCCTGGACGTATCCTCGAACTCCGCGTGAAGGAGGGCGATTTCGTGAAGGTGGGTGATACCCTTGCCATCCTCGATGCACCAGAGGTGCGTGCCAAGATGGAACAGGCCCGCAGTGCTGAGAACGCTGCCGCTGCCCTCGAACTGAAGGCGCAGAACGGCGCCCGTAAGGAACAGATTCAGGGTGCCTTCTCCGTACTCCAGCAGGCCAAGGCAGGCTTCGAGATCGCCGAGAAATCGTATGGTCGCATCCAGCGTCTCTACGATGAGGGTGTGGTCAGTGCCCAGAAGCGCGATGAGGTCTATGCCAACTACAAGGCGATGGAGGCCCAGATGAAGGCAGCCCAGAGTCAGTACGACATGGCCGTGAACGGTGCCCGTATGGAGGACAAGATGGCTGCTGCCGCCCAGGTGGGCCGTGCCAAGGGTGCCGTGCAGGAGGTGAACAGTTATATCCACGAGACGGTGCAGATCGCCCAGATGGAGGGTGAGGTAGCCGATGTCTATCCGAAGGTAGGCGAACTGGTTGGTACAGGTTCTCCCATCATGTCGATTGCCGTGATGAACGATATGTGGGGCACGTTCAACGTGCGTGAGGATCAGTTGAATGACATGAAGGTAGGCGATGAGTTTACTGCTTTCGTGCCCGCCTTCGACAAAGAGGTGAAGATGAAGGTCTACTACCTGAAGGATCAGGGTTCGTATGCAGTGTGGAAGGCCACGAAGGCCAATGGGCAGTACGATCTGAAGACTTTCGAGGTGAAGGCTCGTCCCGTCGAGAAACTCGACGGCTTGCGTCCTGGCATGTCGCTGATTATTAAAAAGTAAAAATGTAAAAAGGTAAAAAAGTAAAAAGGTAAAGTTGAGGTACCTTAGAAATATCTGGGTGATTGCGAAGCGCGAGATGAAGATTCTGATGAAGAATCCCATCTACCTGTGCTGTATGCTCTTGTTCCCCCTGTTGACGATGCTGTTCTTCACCTCACTGTTGGATGAAGGTGTGCCTCAGGAGATGCCAGTGGGTGTGGTCGATCTCGACAACACTTCCACTTCGCGAGCACTGGTTCGTCGTCTCGACGGTTTCCAGAGTTCTCGTGTGGTGGCTCATTATGCTTCCGTTGCTGAGGCCCGTCATGCCATGCAGGAGAATGAGATTTACGGATTCCTGTATTTCCCCAAGGGTACGACCGACAATCTCCTTTCCGCCCGTCGTCCGAAGGTCTCTTATTATTATAGTAATGTGTCGCTGGCAGCAGGATCCATGGTGATGAAGGATCTGAAGACCGTCTCCACGCTTGGCTCAGCGGCAGTGGGACAGGCCACGATGCGTGCCAAGGGCTTTACGCCCCAGCAGATACAGACCTTCCTGCAGCCTATCCGTATCGACCTGCACCAGATTGCCAATCCCTGGAGCAACTACAACATGTATCTCTCTACCGTCTTCGTGCCAGGTGTGATGATGCTTTTCATGTTCCTGATCTCAGCCTATTCGCTCGGTATGGAACTGAAGTTCAGTCGTGGCAAGGAGTGGATAGCGAAGGCCGACGGCAACATCGTCGTTGCGTTACTTGGGAAATACCTGCCTCAGGCGATGGCGTTCCTCGTGCTGATATTCTTCTACGAGTTCTATATCTATCATGTGCTCCACTTTGCTCATGAAGGAAGCGTGTGGAGAATCGTACTGCTGGCTCTGCTGCAGGTGTTCTCCTCCATCGGCTTTGGCATCTTCATCTTCGGTCTCATGCCGTCGCTGCGTATGTCCATGAGTATTTGTTCACTGTGGGGTGTGCTCAGTTTCTCGTTGGCAGGCTCCGCCTTCCCTGTGATGGGTATGGACACGCCGATACAGGCGTTGACGTGGCTCTTCCCGTTGCGCCACTATTATATGCTCTATCAGATTACGGTGTTCAACGGATTCCCGCTCATCGACGCGTGGTTCCACCTTGTGGCACTCATAGCGTTCACGCTGCTGCCCTGGTTCGTCATCCGTAAGATCAAAAACGCGATGCTTACTTATGTCTATATTCCATAATATGATAAAATGGCTCGACGATGCCGCCTACGTGTGGCGTTATGAACTGCGTCAGGTGCTCCGCGACGAGGGTGTGCTGCTGTTCTGTATCGTGGTGCCACTCGTCTATCCCTTGCTCTACTCGTGGGTCTACAACAATGAGAGTATCCATGAGGTGCCTGTGGTAGTGGTCGATATGTCGCACTCCCAGCAGTCGCGCCAGTTCATTCGGATGTGTGACGCTTCAGCCGATGTGCATGTCGCCTGCTATGCCGAGGATCTCGACGATGCGAAGTCGTTGGTGAGTCGTCAGGTGGTGAAGGGCATCTATTATATCCCGGAGGACTTTGCCACCCACCTCAATCGCATGGAGCAGGCCACCATCAGCGTGTATTGCGACATGGCGCTGATGCTCACCTATAAGGCTATCTACCAGACGGCGATGGCTGTCAGTCAGCAGATGGGTGCCCAGATACAGACCAAACTCTCTGGCAACTATACTGCCCGCGAAGATATGATAACCACCAGTCCCCTTGATGTCGAGGAGGTGGCGATGTTCAATCCCCAGGGCGGCTATGGCACTGCCGTGCTGCCTGCCGTGATCATCCTGATTATCCAACAGACCCTCGCCCTTGGTATCGGTCTTGCTGCGGGAACGGCCCGTGAGCGCAACCGTTATGGCGACCTGATACCGATCCATCCCAGTTACAGTGGGATAGGACGTATCGTCAGTGGTAAGGCGCTCTGCTATCTGATGGTCTATGCTGTCATGGGCACATACCTCATTCTCATGATTCCGAAGTTTTTCAGTTTCATCCACATGGCGCCTTGGCAGAACCTGCTGGCTATGATGATACCCTATCTGTTGGCCTGTGTGTTCTTCGGCATGACGGTGTCGTGTCTGGTGCGCTACCGTGAGAATGTCATCCTGCTGATGGTGTTCGTGTCCTTGCCGCTGCTGTTCCTGTCGGGTGTATCCTGGCCTCAGACCTCTATCCCAGGCTATCTGCAGGGTGTGTCGTGGCTCTTCCCCAGTACCTTCGGCATCAGGGCCTACCTGCGTCTCAATAGTATGGGCGGTTCGATAGGCGACGTGTCGCTCGAACTCCGCTGTCTGTGGATCCAGGCCGCTGCCTACCTTGCCACTGCTTGCCTTGTCTATGGCCATCAACTATATATCTCGCGACAGCACGCACGTGAGCGTCTCGACTATCTCCGCAAGAAGCGTGAGGTACGTGTTGCCATGAAGAAAATAAACACATCAAAGAAATGAATGAGAAATATTATCAGACACTGAAATCCGCAGAGACGGAGGACTGGCTCGACTTCCATGTCATCCGCCCCCTCTGCTACTACTGTGCGAAAGGCTTCGACTTTTTTGATATCCATCCCAATACCGTGACCATCCTGTCGATGTTCATCGGCGCTGGCAGTTGTGTGCTCTTTGCCCACGGATGCTTCTATTACGAGGGGATGACGGGTCTGCTCTGCAATCTGGCGGCTATTGCCCTGTTGATGGTGGCAGACATCCTCGACTGTACCGACGGCCAGTTGGCACGTATGACGGGCAAGAAGAGCCGCGTGGGGCGCATTCTCGATGGACTGGCTGGCTTCACCTGGTTCACGCCTATCTATGTGGCTTTCGTGTGGCGTTTCTACCATTACCACAGTCTTGAGTTCGGTTGGTTAGGCATTGCCGATACCCCCACGAACGTGTGGATTGCCACAGTCATCGTCTTTGTTCTCGGTGTGATGTCCGGCTTCAAGGGCATCGCCTCCCAGCAGCGTCTGGCCGACTACTACATCCAGGTGCATCTCTTCTTCCTGAAGGGCGAGAAGGGGAGCGAGTTCGATAATTCCGTGCGTCAGCAGGAGATCTACGACCAGATGGGCTCTGAGACGCCTGGCTATGTGCGCTGGTTCCAGAAGTCGTACGTCGACTACACCAAGAAGCAGGAGAAGGTCACTCCCCAGTTCCAGCGCTTGCTGCAGGTGCTCCGTCAGAAGTACGGTAGCATGGATCAGGTACCGCAGGCGGTTCATGAGGATATCCACCGTTCGTCGTTGGCACTGATGTTCTGGAATGGTCTGCTGACTTTCAATTTCCGTTCCTTCTGGCTGTTCCTCTTCTGCCTCATCGACCTCCCTGCCGAGTTCTTCCTCTTCGAGGTCTTTGCCATGGGGCTGCTCACGGAGTACGTCCGTCGTCGCCATGAATCCTTCTGCCGTCGCATCGCTGACGGTATCGCATAAAAAGGAAATGGCTCCTGCAACCGCAGGGGCTATTTCTTTTTACAAGGGACGCTTAAATTTAGGGAAAACCAAAGATTTTTGTAATTTTGTGGGCGAAAATGAAAAAAAGTTTGGAATAATGCGGGATATTTTCCAAAACTTGTCGTATAACAGATAGAACAAAGGACAAATGAGTGCTCTAACAGAGACAGCGATTGTGGAGGCCGTCCGCAGAGGACGGCGCGAGGGACAGACAGAGATGGTCGGTCGCTATGCGGAGCGCGTCTTCGCGATGATCGTAAGACAGGTGCCCGACGTGATGGATGCCCAGGAACTGACACAAGATACGTTTATGCGAGCCTTCGACCACATCGACAGTTACGACTCCAACAAGGCTTCGCTCTCCACCTGGCTCTGCAGAATCGCCTACCGTCTGACGCTCGACTTCCTGAAACGGCGACGACCGGTGATCGTATCCATCGAAGATAGCAAGGTGTGGCAGACGGACATCAGCGACGAAGCGATAGAAGCCGAGTTGAGCACAGGACGCGAGGAGCGCATCGAACAACTGAGGGAAGTGATAGACAGCCTGCCCGACGACGAACGGATGCTGCTGACGCTCTACTACTTCGAAGACCGTCCGCTGACGGAGATCGCCTACATCACAGGCATCGAAGCCAAACCGCTGGCCAACCGCCTGTATCGGACACGTCAAAAACTCTATAAAAAATTGAGAATTAAGAATTGAGAATTGAGAATGGACAAGACATATAAAGACACGGATCTGCGCGAAGCCCTGAGACGCAAATACTCAGACACGCCACAACTGCCTGCCGACTTCATGGCGAAGATGGAAGAGCGGTTGGAAGCCAAGCCTGTCGCCAAGACGAGGCGCCTTCTGAGTTGGGTAGCCGCTGCCGCCTGCATCTTATTAATAATAGGTATAGGCATCACGATGTGGCCACAGCATGAGCAACCGACTGAGCCCATGCTGGCACAGACCACTGAACAGCCCAGGCAAGAGGCACCAGAGGTAAAGCAGGAGCATGAAGACAAGCAGGTGACAGAGGAGAAACGGCCAGACACCCCGGATATAGTGCGTACGGCACGTACCGAGCGTTCGCAGGCGACGAACCAAGCGTCCGCAGGCGACGTACAAAAAGCCACCCCTCGTGATGCAGAACCGCAGGGCGACCCCAATATCCACTATGCTGCCAATGAGTTGACGAAGGACACCGTTCCCTATCAGGATCCTGCCCGTGTCGACGACTATATTTACCAGTTGGCAGCCAACCATCAGGTGAAGCAAGGCGGACTGACGTGTTCACAGCCTGCGGACAGCAGCGTGGTAAGTGCGGTCTACGTGTTCCCTGACAAAGATGAGATAAATCTGTTTGGACGACTGTTGCAGGTGGCCTGCTGGTACGACTCGAAGACACCAGGCTATCACCTGAACTTCTCGCAGCAGCAGTTCTTCTTCGAACTGAAGGATACGCGCAAGCAGTTGCAGTACCGCTGGATTGCCGAGCGTATCAACGGCCGCATCCTGTTCTACTCGACCCATGCACCTATAGGTGCCAAGGAGTCGTCCGCCTGTTATCAACAATATCGCGATGAGCTCATGTATCAAAATAGTATTAACATTAAAAACAAAGAGATATGATTATGAAACGTATCGTAATCCTTAGCCTCATGGCTATTGCCTGCCTCTCGATGCAGGCGCAAGAAAAGAATAGTGTGGTGTTTTTGGCAAAAAGCGCCGGATATTGGACGGCGACGCCTTCGTCGGCCTATGACAAGAAGATCAAGAAGTCTGTTGCCCGCTGGCCCAGAACCGAGAAGGACGACTGGTTTGAACTCTCTGACTTAGTGCTTGATAACGTGCCCACGATTGATAACCTGAGCGATCTGTTCCCAGAACTGATCGATCCCTCATCAGAGGATTATCAATATACGCCCATGCCTTGGCTGTTGACCGAGGAAAATGGCGAGACCGTGCTGCATTGCTATCTGAAGATGCCTGCCGACATCGTGTCCAACTTCTGGCTGACTGACGAAGAAGGCTGTTTGCTCGACAAAGAGACCGGCATCAGTTATCGTGCCCGCCGCACAGAGCCCGACTGCTATTACAAGCGCTTTGGTATCAGGGCCAAGAAGGGGGATGTGGTAGATTTCAAGATTTTCTTCCCCAAACTGCCTGAGACCACGAAGAAGGTTGCCATCTATGGTGTGCCCAACTGGCAACTAAGAGGTATGGAGGTCTCCATCCCTCGAGGAGAATGGCTCCAGGCTCGTATATTTGAGAATAACTACGACAACGCTCCTGAGTTCCATCATCCGACCCTCGTCACCGAGGCCAAGGATTACGACAAGGACAATTTCTTCACGTGGTCGGAATACAAGGATGCCCACCTCATCAAGCCCGTCCAGGAAGGAACGATGGCCATGTGGCTGACTCCGAGCGCTACCTATGTCGCTTTTGCCACAGAGATGAACTGGCGCCGTGAGTATTTCGGTCGTGGCGGCAACACCATCCTGATCGACAAGTCGGGCCACCAGTACAAGTGCAATGGTGTGCTGGACTATCCGAATGACACGCTGTTCTGGGTGCAGGGCATGTCAGGAGATTATTTCGCTATCGTCCTCATCTTCGAGCCGCTGCCCCTTAATCTCGATGCCATCACCTATATCGACCCTGAGGGCGAGCCGTTCAAGGCTAATTTCGCCAGTTGGAGCGGCGAAGTAAAGCCAGACCTCAACATCAAGGAACTGCGCGACAACCAGAAACTGTTTAAGTACTTCCCGCGACAGGTCGTTGAATAAAAGAAATGATAAATGGAGTAAACAGGGGGACGTTTTGTCCCCCTGTTGCTTTATTTGGTTCCGACGATCTGGGTGGCGGGTTTCTCTTTGTTGCGCCGGTTGACAACGGTGACGACAGCCTGTGCCAGATTGATGAAGGCCAACGACATCGTGGTCTCCGTCGGGGATTGCAAATCCCCTTCAACAGTGCCAAGGGCGGCGGGGGTGCCTGCGTCACCACTGTCGCAGATGCTCTGCACGAGGGGTATCTGTGCCAACAGAGGCACATCCATCTCCTGGGCGAGTTGCTTGCAACCTTCCTTCCCGAAGATATAGTATTTGTTCTCAGGCAGTTCAGCAGGAGTAAACCACGCCATGTTTTCAATCAGTCCGAGGATGGGGACGTTCACCTTCTCATTACGGTACATGTCGATGCCTTTGCGGGCATCGGCAAGGGCTACCTGCTGGGGTGTGCTGACGATGACGGCTCCCGTGATGGAGAGTGTCTGCAACAGCGTGAGGTGGATGTCGCTGGTGCCTGGTGGCGTGTCGAGGATGAAATAGTCGAGTTCGCCCCAGTCGGCATCGGCGATGAGTTGCTTCAGCGCACTCGTAGCCATACCACCGCGCCAGAGGGTGGCAGTGGTGGGGGAGACGAAGAAACCGATGCTGAGGAGTTTGACACCGTACTTCTCAACGGGGCAAATGAGATCGCGCCCGTCTTTATGGATGGCATAGGGACGCTCATCCTCCACATCGAACATCTTGGGCATCGACGGGCCGAAGATATCGGTGTCGAGCAGGCCTACCTTATACCCAAGTCGTGCCAAGGCGATGGCGAGGTTGGCAGAGACGGTGCTCTTGCCCACACCTCCCTTGCCACTACTCACGGCGATGATGTTTTTCACGCCTGGCAACATCTGACCGACCTCAGGACGGGGGGCCGTCTTGAACTCAGTGACAATCTCTACTTCAACGTCTCCTGACTCCTTGCAATAATACTTAATCGCCGCCTCGGTGGCCTTTACCGTTGATTTCAGGAAAGGGTCAGTATCACGGGGGAACTCCAGCACGACTTTTACGTGCCAGGGTTCTCCCTCTTTGGCGGGAGCGGCCACGGTGGGCGTGTCAACCACCATTCCACTCTCCACGAGATTCTTTTTCGTGCCGGCATACGTCACCGTTGCCAGCGCGTCCATGATCAGTTTCGGATAAAGTTTCATCTTACTCCTTCTCTTTCAGCACATAGACCTTCACCCATTCCTTGTTGGCCATGTAGAGGGTTTTGCTGTTTTTGGGGAGCCAGAAGGAACAACTGACCACATCCTTGAAGGTACTCTTGGTGATAGTCGGCGG
>JAFZNI010000251.1 GCA_017551005.1 Prevotella sp. | reverse complement strand
CACAGGCATACAAGTACCCAAAAACAAACAAATCTGACTAACGGATGCTTGCAAGCCAACGTCATTTAATGATCTTTCTTTGTTGGGCTATGGTATAGACGATGGAAATACCACAAAAAAGATCCTTATGAATTATTCAGGTTAATATAAGAAATTTTTCTAGCGAAGAAACAGACAAAGGGAATAAGATTCTTTTTATGTGGGTGGCCGGTGCTGAAGTTTGGAATAACCTCGCAAAACAAACGGGCTCAGGCATAGCAAACACTATCACCGAATATGAATTTCTAAAACCTATTGATAAGGAAGGCTTTGACGCTTTATGGGATTTTGAATGCAACAAAATAGATAATGTGCAAGAAAAGAATAGATTGCTAAGTCAGCGAGATACTGTATGGTGTAGTTCAGGAGGCGTGCCTTTCTATGCAAAGGCCATAGGATCACATCTTTATATTAAAAATGAATACCCAACATACGATCAATTTAAACCTTTCTTTGATGAAATATTTGATGGGAATTTGACTATTTCTCAGAGAACAATTTTAAAGCAATTGGCCACTCGTCCAAGACGTTTGGAAGAGAAGGAAGAAATGAAAGACCTAATTAATAGGGGACTTATATATTATGATCCCAAAGCAGATACACATAATATTTGCATTGGAATGATGCGTGATTATCTTAAGCAAATGGACATTAGGATTGCTCAACAAATGCCATATACACATAATTTGGTTGATGAGATTTGTTTGCTGATTGAAAATATTAATAATATCAACGAATTATTTGATCCAATAAATGGTTGTCCTATTTTTAAACCAGTAAATCAAGCCTCTTCTTTATTTATTGATATGAAAGCGGTCGCATCTGATAAAACTATTATGACATCTTTTGCATTGGCTGTTTATAGAACATATTTGGAGCGTAGTGAGGGATTGGATTCTGAAGGGAAAAAATGGAAAGGATATCTCCTTCCTGAAGGCTTTGGGAAACGTTATAATTTTAAGGATCCAAATCAAGGTGCTTTTGCAAGAGCAGTAGATCGTCTCCGTCAATCTTATGCTCACAATAAGGAAAATGCTCGGCCCAAAGACAACCAAATGTCAGAACTAGACATGCTCGATTTCTTTTTGGGGAAAAGGGTCCTTCCTACAAAGCCAGAAGAATATCGAGCACTCCAAAAAGCAGTATTGGATAAAATGAAAACAGAACTTATCAGAATGAAAGAATCTTTAGAGAAAAAGTATAACAAATGAAAGTATGAAAAAGATATTGTCAATTGGTTATGTTATTGGGTTATTATTGATACTAATAGCACTATATATACCGTATATCTTTGCAATAATAACAGGTAACCTCATTCCTGATGTCGCAGTAATCGCTAGAAAAGAAATTTCCAAAGAAATAGCAAAACTCATAACGAAAAGGGGACAAAACAAGAAGAAATTATCTGTCCTCAAGTCTATAAACTCAAAAGTAGTAGTCCCATCTTTTTTCTTTATAGGGTATGATTATTATGATCACTCTGGCGGAAAATATGTAAAATCCATGATAAACGTTAATATTGATGAGGCAGAAAACTTTATTTATAATTTTGACCTTTCTATAGAAGAGAATATTAAAGCAATGCCAAGATTAAAGAAAATATCGGATTTCATTCATAAAATAACAAAAAGCGATTTGTTGACAATAATAAAAAACGAACCACAATTAATCACTAGAGCAAAGAGTATACCAGACCATAATACTTTTGCAGTATCCCGGTTGTTTAGAGGAAGAGAAGATACACAAGACGAGAAAGAAAGTTCAACTTTGAATATAGTAATTGTTCGTTCTGACAATAGAACGATATTTCTTATTGATAGTTTGTACAATCTTTTGAAAGAACAGCATAATGAAAAAATGACTTCTGTTTTTAAGAAAATACAAGTAGACAGTAATAAACTCAATGATACGATTACTATTAACGACTTACTACTTTTTGCAACTAAGTTAGAAATAAATGGTTATGTCATCTGTCCTGTCGAACAAGAATATAATGTTCTTACCTCGTCAATTAAAGAGTATTCTTACTCCTTTGAAATTCCATCCAATATGGATAAAGGATCCATTGATGGTGAAGATTTAACAACTTTAACTAACAACTTTATCGGAAATAAAACAGATATCATCCAAACCAATTTCACAGATGTATGTATTTGTTATAATATAGGAATGCATATTGAAATACTTAGTTATATATTGGTTAGCAAAATGACTGATAACACAAACGACTCTATTCCAAATAATACTGAAAGACTACAGGAATTCATTAGAAAATCGTATAAAAATAATAATGTATATTATACTGATGGTGATGCTCATCGCATTCATTATTTAAAAAATATTTATAGAAGGTTAGACAGAGAACTATACAACTAAATCAATAATTTGAAGACTATGGAATATTTATCACCAGCAATAGCATATTTTATAAGATGCTTTTTAACATGGATTAGTTCATGTTGTAGAAAATTCCGATTAAACAGGAATCTAAAGAAATTCAACAAAAAAAGTGAAGAATGGTTATCTAAAGATAGGAACTTTATACCTATAATTATAAATTACCAGTTAAAAACCGGGTTCTTTAAGGCAAAAGCCCATCAAAAACAATATAAAATACAAATCCCAAACGATAAAGAAGAAGAACTCCAAAGATTGAATTTTAAATTAGTAAAGTTAGAAGGCCAAGACCTCTCGAACGAATTCACAGAACGACTTTGTTGTTCTTTTGGGGAAAAAATCTCGGAATCAGATGCTAAAGAACTTATTTTGAGATATGTTGAGTTGACTGCGGATGATTTTATCAATGACATAAAAGAAGGTAAGTTGAGATTTAACAAATACCTTTATGGCGTATTAGATGTTGTAAGTGAAAGAAACGGGTGTGTATTGCATCTATATGAAAGCGATTACTTTACTTTTAAAGCGACAACAAAGATATTCAATAGTATATCAAATAACCTCATACTAAAAAGTATTTCTCGTGATGCGCACATAAACGAATTCACTCCATTTCTAAACTCTATAGGTGTTGGTGGCTTCATCATTATAAATCGTGGTGATGGTGACGAATTGGTTTTCGGTTATCGTAGTAAAAAGAGTTGCCAAAGTGGTGGCTATTGGCATTTCTCTTTTGATGAGACATTCACACGTGATGACAAAATTGGAGAAAAGGGGAATCCTAGTCTGGAAGGTTGTGTGCTTAGGGCTATTGATGAGGAACTTGGCATTTCGGGAAAAGAGCAGGATTTGTGTGGAGTAAAGTCAAATATGAGACTTTTTGATGCAGGAATTATAAAAAGTTCAGATAATCGTTTTGAATTTGAAGTATGTGGATTTGCCCGTGTTAATTTTTCTTCTAAGTATACATTTGATGATTTTTTCATGGGCTACAGGTTCGCAAAAGATGCTGAGATTGAAACACAGACTATAGATTTCATTAACATTCGGGACAAACTAGATACATTCCTTTGTGAAAAGACTCTTTCTCCGGAAGCATACCATTTAGCACAGCACATTAAATGGCTTTATGATTATAAAATCTTAAATGATATTTTTGAAGAATGAGCCAAGACTTCAAGAACGGAATAGCAAAGGCTTAGGACTTCGACGAGCATTGGTTTATCGTTGATATGGAGGGCGAAACGACTCGTACCTAAACATATAGGGAGCGGAAAGAAATGGGGATATTGACAGAAGAGGAACTAAAGGCAGAATCAGAGGATTTGCCTTTCCCATCTCCATATCCTCCCGTTGATGACTTTGATGTTGAGATACCTGGTCCTTTTTAAATTGATTTTATAATATATGATAGATAAGTTTTTTGTACAGACAAACGACACCATTTGGAGTTTCCTTTCAGAGATTGGTAAAAACAAAGAGGTGTTTTCTTGCTATTCTTTTCGTGAAATAGAGAATTATACCATATTCTTCTATGCAATACCTACAGAAATTGTATTGGTCTGTTTGGACATTGTGGATGAAGTGACGGTGGAATATGCGGATAAGGGAATGATTTACAAAGAACTAGATGAAAAAACATATAAGTTCTTTCGAAAAGTTCTCCCTGATGGTACGGTTAGTAAAAACAGAAAAGAGTGGAGATACAGCCCTGTGTCGGAGTTATATTTTCATGCTTTCCTAATGCGTAAATTCTTTGCATTGTCATGTCAGTTCAGCATGGTTCCTGCCATTCACCTCATGTATTTGACAAATTCAAGGATAATCAATTATCCGAAAGTAGTAAGAACCTGGCAACAGAATTTGTTTGGTTTCTCTGCTTTGCAGAATTTGTCAGGTTTGAGAGATGGAATTATATATGAGAGTCGTATTGAAGGACATCCATTCATTCCTGTCAGTGAGGATTTTAGCATAGCGGGTGCAGAGTATTGGACGAAATGGCAGACATATCTGAAGAACAGAGGCTGGTTTGATTGGGATGATTATCGTTATGATGACTGGCCGCCACCATCAGACAAAAGGTATAAATGGAACGGTGAGATGGGCCATTTGATCTCCGACGAGTTTAAATGACTCAGGGCGTTAGAACACCCCCAGGATGCCTTCGGTGATGCCCTTGATCTCGCTGCCGATGTTCTTCAGTTTGTCGAAGACACCTTCTTTGGCACCTTTGGATATGCCTACCAAAGGAACTCCTCGACATAGTCGTTGAAATTGGGCTCTTCGGTCCAGCCGTATCTCTTGATGGTGTCGCGGACGTATTCTTCCACGTCGGGTGTCATGGGACGGGTGCCGTTGTGGTATTCGTAGTAGCGCTTACGGGAGTAGACGTTGATGAGGTGGTGCTTGATGGCGCGCTCAATGCGGCTTGGCATATTATAATAGATGGTAGAGAGTCCGACGGGCATGCGGATGGGCTCGTCCTTGCGGAACAGGGGACAGTCGGAACGCTGCATCGTGGGGTTGTTGAGATTGACGCTAAAGATGTAAACCCTGTCGTCTGGCGTATAATGGCTGAGAATACTATGCAGGCAGTGTTCACGGATGGGACAGGTTGTGCTGTAACAAACCTGATAGTTGTCTGCTTTCTCTCTGAAAATCTCTTCTCTGGTCTTCGGTGTCATACTTTTCTTTTCCATATCTGATGTCGTT
>JAFZNI010000250.1 GCA_017551005.1 Prevotella sp. | reverse complement strand
TCTGCACCTGTTTGAGTCCAGACGAGATAGGTGCGTTCCTTTTGTTTCCCGTCTTTCGAAAAGTAGATGAAGAGTCGGTCTTTTGCCATACCCAGCCCTTCATATTCAGGGGTCAGTCGGTACTGGCCCCCTTTCCATTTCTGAATTTTCTTATCCGTTAGGAAAGAATTCAAGTCCTTCACACTTATGCCTATCGCATCGGCGATATCCCTGGCGGTGATGCAGCCGTCGGAATGTTTGTTGAATGAGACGATCTCCCGCCCGATAATCCGCTGCGCCTCATTCTTCACATCTTCATCCGTCACCAGTAGTTTCCTGACGCATTTCTGCATCATCCGCTCCTGTTCCAACTGATGCCAACGGATTACTAGTTTGGCCCGTGCCTCATCGTTGAACTTCGTGGCGATGTAAAGACATTCCATTTTGTTGAGTGAATAACAAGGAACAGTACGTGTTCCACCGTTGGGCTGATTGATCGTTCTTGATGTCTGCTCAAATTTGAGCCCACATGTTTTCTCCCATGCAGCCTTCATATTTCTGATGTCTCGCATCAGGTTCTTGTGCTGCTTGCCGGTAACTTCGGCAATCTCCAGCGATGTCATGCGCTGAGCATTCATCACTGATAAACTTTTGTCTTGCTTCATAATCCTTAGTTTTTATAATGATAAATAAATGTATGTGCGTATATGCGTGTATGCGTATGTACGATGTAAAAGAAAAACTGCCGTGTCATCACGACAGGGCAGGTTGTGGCAGTCCGCTGACCGCCTCATTTAATTACAATCGAGTTGAAGTGAGCCATATCTGACCCCTTCTCTTCTCACAAAAACTCAACTCAAATCATGAAAATAGTATTGAAAAACAACCATTACTTCTTGTCGCCATATGTCAAAGACCGCATCAGCGAGAGAAGAACTAAACTCGTTTGAGTTCTTCCGAGCGCCAAAGGTTTTCGAGACAAAGTCTCAAGGAACGCCGCAAGCCTCATACTTGCCAGAAATCTCTACTGCCGTTGCAGTTTCAAATTTTCTGGTGCAAAAGTAGAATTCCACTGTTCCACTGGGAAATATTTTTTCAGTGGAATTTTCAGTGGAACGACAAAAAATGCTTGAAACCCTTGTGTTTATCGGTGATTAGGAAAATAAAAAAAACTCAAAAAAAAATCCACTGGATTCTCAGTGGAACGCCAGTGGAACTTTCAGTGGAACTTTTGAGTAAAATTATGGGGTTATGTATTTACATATCCAATCGCAATATGGCTCTCTTTTACCTCTTCCCATATAGGTGGCAAAGGTTTTGTTTTCTCTGTCAGTGCCATTAATGATAGCGGATGCAACACTTAAATCACTACCATTAATCACATCTGCTTTAATCAAACAGCCAATAATATTGCCTTGCACAGATAGTACTTTACCCGGTTTCTGCCATTCATCGGCAATGGCGTCCCTCCATTCCGATCTCAGTAGATCATTCAGGAAACGCTCTATCCACTCCAAATTATATTTCTTGTCAGAACGGAACTCCTTGAACCAAGGCTTTTCAAACATCTTCAGCAGATTGATGTAGATGGCAAAATATCTGGAACCTTCAATGCCCTCATCATTACTTATTCCCAGATATTTTCCCAGTTCAGGTCTTAGGAGAACCATATCCCTCTGGATCAGTTCCAGGCTCTTGACAACTTTAAAGAGTGCGATTTTCTGTTCCTGCCTGAAACTATATTGGTGTAGTGCTATATATTTTCCATAACTTCCGTAGTCAGGGATGATAAGATTTTCTTTCCGTGTGGCATAATGCATGAATTTGGCGTATGCCTTCTTATAGTCATCACTATCCTTAAAATTGCATGATAGGCATCCCCTGTGATATTCGTAATCCACGCTCTCAAGAAACTGCGAAGAGGGTTCATCTGCATGGCACATGATATCCAGTTCCAGTACCTTCTGCAGTTCCTGTTCCTGCTTTTCCTGTAGCCATTCCATCGTCACCCGATGCCTTTTCTTCTCTTTCTGGTAATCGCTTTCCAACTCCGTCCAGTCGTGGCAGTTCATCAGTTTAAAGAAGTTCTCCTCAAAGATGGCGGGGTCTGCCTCTTCTATGGCAGCGTGGATTTTGATGATCAGTTCTATCAGTCTTTTCGTCTTTTCAACATTAATATAGTAGAGGTCTTCCATCGTAAGATCCCAGATGGGCTTAAATAGTTTGTACAGGACTTCCCCGATCTTATCGCCACCCTTCGCGAGTTCCCTCATGTCGTGTCTCATCTTACCCGTCCTTTCATAGTTTTCAAACTTCGTCACCTCTTTGGTGTTATAGTCAGGTATCTCACGGAGTTTTCCTTTCTTCAAGTCCTCATACATCTCTTCCCCCTGTTGGATGGCTCCTGAGACAGCAAGATCATTGCACAAACCGAAAAGAGCATAAACACCAGGAAAGTCATCGTCAAGACTTTCATATATCTCCTTACTCAAATAATACTTCTTTACTCTATCACTGAATTTCATTTCGTTTATAAGTTGATTTGTTAGTTTTTAATTTTTGATTGTTGTTATGTTTCTCACACAACTTGCAGAAAAAACGAAATAGACGTGGTGCATCAATGATAAGACTCTCCGGGTTAAATGGTCAGTAAAACCCTCTATCATGAATACATACCACCAACGCCCACGTCTAAACGCGAGCACAGTGGCCATTCGTGTATTCATGAAACTAATCTGTTTTATGACCATTTAATTCGGAAAGTCTCGAATAACTCTTGGCTCAATTTCCACAATGTATATGGGTGCAAAGATAATCTAAATCTTCGACATCCCCAAATTTTTCGCTATTTATTTCTCATTGGCGGCCCTCCATAATATTTAGTTTAACAAAATTATCTGATGATACTTAAAAGTTCAGTTGCTGATGTTTCCTGCATTTGGATGTATGCAAAGAGTTTCTTGCCTGCGTCCTTCAGACTGGCCCCAAACAAATACACCACATCGTCAATGATCAGGAATCTGTCATGATTGTGTTGACAGACATTGATTGCGATGGGAGCATACTGCTGGTTATGTCGCTGCACATCCAACTGCTGTTGCTGATTTAGTTGGCGGG
>JAFZNI010000249.1 GCA_017551005.1 Prevotella sp. | reverse complement strand
GTCATACTAATCAAAAACATCCCGGACGTATGTCAAAGGGCGATGTTTGGGAATGTTATGAAGGCAGGGAAACGGCTTACCTTAGGTTTATTGAGACTCAGGCATTGGCCACTCATACCGAAGTTCTTGTCGACGGCAACGCCTTTGTCAAGGGTTCAGTCTATGGCGGCAGTTTGAGCGGACACGTGCAGCACGATACCCATGTGACAATCACTGGTGACTGCCAGATTGGTGCTGGTGAAGGCATTAATAAGCGCTATACGGAACATTATAATGTTACAAAATGGCCTATAGATACAGAGGATATTACAACAAGTTGGGCTGAGTGTGCCCACTGGACCTTTAATGCTGTGAGCGCACCTTATGACCCGTACGCTAAATATTTGTATGAAGGTAAATATTACTATGATGAGGGACATGAGAACTATGCTAATGGCGGTTCTTATAAGGCTACGGACGGCCACACCTACTACGGCAACGTGTTTGGTGGCGGTAGTGGCGTTGTACCATATAAGCCAGGCAAGTGGCATCGCGAGGCCGGTACTGTAGGTGGCAATACCGTGGTGGACATTACTGGTGGCCACATCCTGACCAGCGTCTATGGCGGTAATGAGCATACCGACGTGGGTACATACGACCCCAGCAACCGCGCTCTTCTTGCGGGAACGGGCAAGTGTACCATCAATATGACGGGTGGAACGGTCGGTGTACCTCGCATAAAAGATGACATTGCTGCCCATCCCGTGACTTGTTATGTATTCGGAGCAGGTAAGGGTGACCCGCGTGTCGGTTTCAATGAATGGACCAACGTGGGAGAGACAGAGGTCAATATCTCCGGCAATGCCCGCATCTACGGCTCAACTTTCGGTGGTGGTGAGGACGGTCACGTTTTAGGTGATGTTGAAACGAACATCGGTGGTACCGTCACTATTGTCACTACCACATACAATTACCCAGATGAGATAGATGATAATACCCCAGGTGTTATCATCGGCACTACGGGAACCTCAGGTGCAGATGGTAATATCTTCGGTGGTGGTCGTGGCTTTAGCGAAGAAGCACTGACGGCCGGTGTCGTATGTGGTGATGTGAATGTCAAAATCTACAACGGCAAGATGCTTGGTACGGTATTCGGTGGTGGCCGACTGGCTTCGGTGGGTACTCACCTTGCAGGCGAAGGTGCTGCTAACTATGGCAAATTGATACCTGACGGTAAGAATCAGGTGATTGGCAGTAACGACGACGTGACTGCTACTGATGCTACTCACGGCCATATTAACGTATATATTTATGGAGGTACCATTGGCGCAACAGGTAGCGACGGAAAGTTAGTGTTATCAGATTATTCCATCGGAGATGTCTTTGGCGGCTGTAAGGGATCTGCCAATGACAAGCGTTTCGGTCTGGCCAAGTACACCAATATCATCATGACGGGTGGCCAAGTGAATGGCAACGTCTATGGCGGCGGTGAGTTAGGCTATGTGGGCGCATCTACATATCATGATGACACCAAGGTATATTCATGGGCAGAAACTAATGACGGTCTATGTACTATTAATATCTCTGGTGGAAAGGTCGGCGTTGACGGTAATATAGACAAGGAGGGGGGTAATGTGTTCGGTGCCGGTAAGGGTAAAGATGACACCTTCGAGTGTGAAAAAGCCTTGGTGAGGGCAACGAACGTTACTATTAGCAACGACGGAACCGTGGTGAATGGTAATGTCTATGGTGGTGGTGAGGTTGGCCGAGTGGATCAGAATACCGTTGTCACGATAGGTTCCGGAACCAGTTCCGGTGCAGGGACATCAGGTGGAAAAGATGTTGTTATCAAAGGTAATGTGTTCGGTGCCGGTGCCGGTGTAGAGACGCATGGCTACTCGGCTCTGGTGCGTGGAAATAGTACTGTCACCATTCAGGGCAATGCCAAGGTGGATCATAGTGTCTATGGTGGCGGTGAGATTGCTGCAGTAGGCAGATACAGCCTTGATTCTGATAATATGCCAGAACAATTGAAAAGCGGTGGAGATTGTCGAGTCAACGTTAAAGGTTATGCCATAATCGGATCTAGTGGTGTAGGAGACGTCTTCGGTGCAGGCATGGGAGTTAATCCATTTGATGATGCTCATGCCTATGATTATACAGATGCAACGGTTTCAACAGGGAAGCCCAAACGTATGACACGCTATACGAATTCTACGGCCTATCCTGCTGCTGCAATGATATCTGCTACTAGTCCAACTACGACTACTTCCCAAAAAACAATTTGGGAATATTGTGAGAATAGTGATGAATTTATCTGGGAATATTTTACGACTCAGGATGGTTACTTTAATTTCCTGCAAACGCTGGCCTTGGCCACTGATACTTACGTAACCATCGACGGAAATGCCACAGTCAATGGTTCTGTCTATGGTGGTAGCGAGAGTGGATTTGTGCAGCGCGAGACTGACATGAAGATTCAAGGTTCCAGTAAGATTGTCACAACTCAGACTGACACGGATGGTAAACCCAAGAATGGTCACGTCTTTGGCGGAGGAAAAGGGCTTTCTGGATTTGACAAGGCCGGACGAGTGCGAGGAAACGCCACGACTACTATCAGTGGCAGTAGCGCTATTGATGGCAACGTCTATGGCGGTGGTGAGTTGGGCTTTGTAGGTAAATTTACAAAGGGGACAGACGCTAACGGCACGATATATAATTGGCCTACAATAAAAGACCAAAGTAACAATGACCAAACAACAGGTCTTTGTACTGTTACTATTAATGGTGCATCAGCCGCTGTTTCGGGCAATGTGTTCGGTGCCGGTAAGGGTACGAATGACACCTTCGAGTGCGAGTATGCTATGGTAAGGAAGACAAGTGTCAATATTAGTGCTGGCACGGTGAGCGGTAATGTCTATGGCGGCGGTGAGGTTGGCCGAGTGGATCAGAATACGGAGGTCACGATAGGTTCCGGCGCAGGGTCATCTGGTGCAACACCTGCCCCTGTTGTCGCAGGTAGCGTCTTCGGTGCTGGTGCAGGCCTTGAGACACATGGTTATTCGGCTCTAGTTCGTGGCAACTCTGAAGTCACCGTTCAAGGAAATGCCAAGGTGGGACGTAGTGTCTATGGCGGCGGTGAGATTGCTGCGGTGGGTAGATATAGTCTTGATGCCTCTGGTATGCCGACAACCTTGGTAAGCAATGGCGAATGTAAAGTCACCGTCAAGGGCTATGCCAATGTCGGACCAGATACAGGAGGAAATGTCTTTGGCGCAGGCATGGGAGTTGACGAGTCTAAGAAGACTTATACTTATGTGGATAATGAAAATAGGCCCTACCGTATGATGAGTTATAAAGAATCGCTCTATAATAGTACTAACAAAGATTATTGGGTGTTTTCTGATGCTACAGAACAATATGTTTTGGAATATTTTACTAAGGAGAAATATTTGAATTTCTTACAGACTTTGGCATTAGCCACTGATACCAAGGTGAGCATTGAGGGAAATGCCACAGTCAATGGCTCCGTCTATGGCGGTAGCGAGAGTGGTTTCGTGCAGCGCGATACTGACGTGAAGATTCAGGGTGAATGTGAAATCGGTACGACAGACACGCAAGGTAATGTCTTTGGTGGTGGACTTGGCGTTTTGAAAAATGATGCTGCCGGACGAGTGAGAGGAAACACCTCGATCACTATTCTTGGTGGTACCATGCATGGTGATGTCTATGGTGGCGGTGCCTTGGGTAAATCAAATACGGTACCAACGACCACTACTGGAGAAAACCCGCAAACCACCTATCCTACAGCAACGGTGAATCTCCTTGGTGGAACCATTACGGGTAATGTCTTCGGTGGTGGACTTGGTAATGCGGAGACGGGTAAGGAAACTGCAGCAGATGTTGGCAATACGTCGGTGAACTTGAACGGTATTGATAAGTCCTTCTATGATGCGTCAGATGCTTCAATGAAGACCGTCTTTGATGGACTCGTCAATAAAGCAGTTGGTGCAACATCTTATCCTTTAAAAACTAGTAAAACAGGTTGTATCGTAAATCGTATATTCGGTGCGAACAATGTGAACGGTACCCCGAAGGGACATGTCAAGGTGCATATCCATGCTACACAGAATGCCGACCTATCCACCATTAATGACAAGTCTGAAACGGAAGGTGTTTACGATGTGAAAGCCGTGTTTGGTGGTGGTAAGCAGGCCGACTATGTTCCTGCAACGACCGATATTCAGCAGAGTACTGAGGTGATTATCGATGGTTGTGATCTCACCAGCATTGAGACGGTCTATGGTGGCGGCTTTGGCGCTTCTGTACCTGGAACTAACATATTGATTACTGGTACTAAGATAGTCAATGAGGTGTTTGGTGGCGGTTATGGTAAGCAAGACCAAGAGTATCCTGAAAACCCTGGTGCTAATGTCGGCTATCGAACTAACCCCAATGGGACATCCGGAGCCTCCTATGGTTTATACGTTGATGAAGATCTTGCTGAAGGACAATCACCGACAAAGATTGCTGTTATTCAACTGCTTGCTGGAAAAGTAAACGCCATCTATGGCGGTAGTAACACCAAGGGCGATATTCGTAACGGCGCTTCTATAACGACTTTGACGGCAGACGATACTGAGCAAGGAGGTAATCCTTGTGATAAATTGGATGTTGGTGGGCTCTATGGCGGTGGAAAGGCTGCACCAATGGATGGTGGTGCAGAGATTGTCTTGCGTTGTATGCCTGATTCCTGGATTG
>JAFZNI010000248.1 GCA_017551005.1 Prevotella sp. | reverse complement strand
GGTGACGGACTCCATCGACATCTACGGTCAGTCCCCGGACGATGCCCTGCAGGACTGGGACTTGTACCCGTATGGCGCTGAAAAATAGGCTGCCGTCTATAAATCATAAACGACAGTCTATCAGATTATAGACAGTTGGCTATAAATTATAGACAGCCGTCTATTATTTGTGCAATTGCCGTGCTGCGTCGAGGTTCACCAGGCTTTCGTCTTTTGCCAGTTCATTCAGATTGTTGCGTGCATCCTTTTTCCAACCATCTAAAAATTTCAATCTCTTCATTTCTGGTTCTGAAAGTTCCCAGAGCAGATCAGCGGCCGTCTGGCGGTCGGTGGGTATCTCGTTCAGACCTGCGTTGACGGCCATTGCTTGCCCAGGAGTGAACGAATAACGGTAAGCCCTATCCATGTTACCCGCACGGGCAATTAACGCGCTCACGGCCTCCTGAATGACCTCAGAGAGCCGATAAAGGACTCTTGCCAGGGCTGACAGGTAGCCACGACCAACGGCAACGGCATCCTGAAGCTGCTTGACTTCCTTCTCTGCATCATCAGCCCTCTTTGTGGCCGTCCTGACATCAGTCTGTGCCTGGGACAGTTGTTTGTTCTGCTGGCCGATACGGTTTTTGAGGGCTGTGATGGTGCCGTTCGCATTCGCAAGTTTGTCGTTCACCTCCTTCAGGTCTTGCTTAACACTGTTGACGGCTGCTGCCTGGCGGTTCGGCTCCCCGTCGATGTGCTTCTTCTGCTTGGCGATGGTGTCAGTCAGAGCCTTGACCTCGGCTGCATGGCGGCTCTCCTGGTCGTTCAGTTCCTTGGAGTGATTGTCCTGCAGACGTGCAATTGCATCTTTGTGTTCCTGCTGTATCTCATCGACCTTGGCGCGGAACTTCTTGGAGCGTTCATCCATGCCGAGGATGCCCAGGGCGGCATTCCAGACGCTTGGGTCGGTGTGCTTCTGGCCGCTGCCAGGTATGCCACGAACCATGCCGTACTTTGCCATCTTGGCTGCGAACTCGTCCTGCCACTTGAACATGTTGGCGCGACAGTTGACCTCTTTGGCGCAAAGGCGGTTGCCTTCCTTGCGCTTGTACCGACGCTTGGGGATGACCTTGCCGTCCTCATCGAGTTTCGGCTTCGTCTTCCTCTCCTTGGTCGGTCCGCTGACGATCGGCACGACGGTGATGTGAAGGTGAGGTGTCTTCTCATCCATGTGTAGAACGACACTCACAACGTTCTCGGCTCCGAACTGCTCTTTGCAGAAGTCGATGACGTCCTGAACCCACTCGTCGAGTTTGCCGGTGCGTTCCAACTCTGCCATTTTCTCATGGTCTGAGGTGGCAACGAACTGCAAGGAATGCACAGCGTTGGCTCGGATTTTTCCTGACACGTTGGCTTCCTTGATGCGCCGTGCAATTGCAGCGGTGCGACTGTCACCCGGCTTCAGGATGAACTCACGGTTGAGTTTCGTCCGCTCCGGGTGAATGACAGAATCGGGGGTGAACGGAACGAACTGGCCGGTAGCCTGGTCGAGTTTCTTCCGTTCGATATGGGCAGTGAGACCTCCGCTGCTGCCGCCCGATTTGTCAGATGTGAAAACTGCGAAAGATTTGCTCATAATCTTGATGCTGTTTGAACTGCCAGGTCTGCCTGGCGCAGTGGGGTGTCAAGAGGGGAGAATCCCCTTTGCTTAATGTGCCAAGTTTCAGCGTCCGTCAGGATGCGGTGCCCCCCAAGGGCAGAAAGTTGGTATATTAAGCCCGCCCAAATTTGTTTGGACTCTTCCGCCTGCAAAGATAGGCAATTTCTTGTTAGGTTGTTCAGGACTGCCGGAATATTTAGATATCTTTAACTGCAGGAGTCGATTTTGAGACCCAGAAAAGATGAACTTCGTTCTCCTGGCTAACTGTTGGATCACGAGAGATGGGAGAGAGTTCCAGATGCAATTGCACCCCCAAATCAGACCCTCGAACACCATGCAATTGCACCCCATCGACGCGCAGCCGACAAAGCCAGGGTTCGGGATGCTGTCCCGAAGCGGTTAGCACCATGGAGCCGTAGGCGGTAAGAGGGCCGCTCGACAGAGCCGTCATGTGGAGCCAGCGGAACATGCCCAGCCCTCCCTTATACGCCAAAAGTAAAAAATCTTTACACGCAGGAAAGCCCGACCAACCCCAACCCCTCGCCAGGGGATTTGCTTTTCTTCGCTCCAGATTCCCATGCAATTGCATTCAGGCCGCATGGCATGGGAGGGGCTTGACCCCGACCCCATAAACATCAAAAAAAAACTTCAAACACCTGTCACATTTTACAAAGGACAGTTTTTTGCAGTTTTTTGCCTTTTTTCCCCCTGCGCGCGCATTATGCGAGGGAAAACACCCCTAAACTATTACTTTTTGGTGGGTAAACTATTACTTTTTGGTGGGTAACTATTACTTTTTGGTGGGTTTCTTGTACCTTTTATAACTTTTTAACTATTACTTTATCAAAGTTTGGTAATAATTTCGTATCTTTGCACCCAGAAACCCAAATACAATTGCATATGAAGCAGACATTGGACACATTGAAGCGCATCGAGCAGGACACCATCAACCTGGGAGAGATCATCAGGGAAGAGGGTCGTGTTGCCCGGGCAGAACTGGAGGAACGGCAGCGCCTTGGACTCCATGGGGATGCAGCCATCCGTCATTACAATGATTGGATGAAGCGGCATGGTATGGAACACTTAATGGTGGAGGACTGACTATGGAGCAGAAGAAGAATGAACTAATCGCACAGTCGAACGCGCTGACAAGCAGCCGTTACGACTTCAGTCCCACCGAGAAGAGGGTGTTGTATCACATCATTGCGAAGGTGAGACACGACTATGTGGAGGGAACCATGCAGCGTGACCTTTGGAACAACATGTATGTCTATATCAACAGCTCAGACCTCTCCGCGATTGCCGACGCAGACCACACCGAGAGGGCTCGCCAGGCTCTCCGTGACCTCCGGCACAAGGACGTTGAGATCAAGGATGACGAAGGCAACTGGCTCAACGTCGGCTTCATCAACTATGCCAAGTACAGAGCCAAGACGAAGCAGTACGAGGTCGAGGTATCCAAGGAGATCATGCCGCATCTGGTGGAGTTGGCCAGGAACTTCACCGAGTACAGTCTGACGGTGGCTATCAGCCTGAAGTCGAAGTACAGCCAGAGGTTCTACGAATGGGCGCATCAGTACCTGGGGCGCAACACCAAGACCTTCTTCCTGGACTTCAATGATCTGAAGACCATGATGAAGTTGGGTGATGGCTATAATCTGAAGTCGAATATTCAGAACAAAGTCATTGACGTGGCCCTGAACGAACTGAAGACCGCCTATGACGGGAATCAGTGTGACCTCTGGCTGGAGTCCTACGACGAAGGACGCGGCAAGTCCACACGGTGGTATTTCAAGATACACACCAAGGATGCCGAAGCCATGCAGCAGAAAGAAGCAATTGCAGACCTGAAGAAGATGGCACTGTACATCTTCCAGGCGAACAATCGCATCATCCGGAAAGACCCGAAGTTCCGGGAGCGCATCATGAAGGCCCTGGACTTCGACCCGTCGAAGATAAGGCCGGTATTTGACAAGCTCACGAAGTTGGAGAAGGACACCAAGGTGGCCGACCTCCCTGCGCTCTGGAGATACATTCTGAAGGAAGACTTTGATATCAAATAAATACAATTGCAATGGAAGAGAAGAAAGCAAAGAAGCGTAACAACGCTACGATTACCTTCAGCCAGAAAGAGCAGAAGGAGCGGCTGCTGCAGCAACTGAACTCAGTGCAATTGCAAAACCTGATGAAGGATAGCACGTCTGGCGATGCTTACAAGAAGGATTGCCAGAAGGTTATCTGGGCAGTCGGTTACCTCTACGACTTAGCCGTCAAAGGGAAGATTCGCGTCCAGGTTCCGCTGTTTGAAGAAAACAGCCAGGAGAAACAGGGGATGCTCGAAGAGATCGACGCTCTGAAGAAGAGGGTGAAGGAACTCGAAGGTCTCGAGGATGGCTACATACAGTCGGTCAATGACCTGACTCAGGGCATAACCGAGAAGGAAGCCGACCTCAAAGACACCGAGAGACTGCTGCAATTGTACAAGTCTGCTTGTCGGATGGGAAGCAGGCAGGTCAACGAGGAACGGATGGAGTTTTGTCTTAACGGACGATGGTACCGCGCATGAAGTTCCCGAAGCCCATCCCGTTCAAGGAGTTGCGCATCCGGCTCCATCAGCAGCATGTGGCCGCGTCGAGGTTCACTCGAGAGCAGGCTATCGAGATGGCTAAGCCGTACCACCTGGAGCAGGAGGTGACGGACTCCATCGACATCTACGGTCAGTCCCCGGACGATGCCCTGCAGGACTGGGACTTGTACCCGTATGGCGCTGAAAAATAGGCTGCCGTCTATAAATCATAAACGACAGTCTATCAGATTATAGACAGTTGGCT
>JAFZNI010000247.1 GCA_017551005.1 Prevotella sp. | reverse complement strand
GTTCGAGTCCTGTTCTGGGCACTCTTTTTTTTCAGTATTGATTTTGTTGGAGAGGTGGCGGAATTGGTAGACGCGCTACTTTGAGGGGGTAGTGTCAATTGCGACGTGGGAGTTCGAGTCTCCTCCTCTTCACACAGCGGAATTTTTGAGCAAGCCGAGAGCAAAAAACTCGCTTTTATGCCGAGGCGCCGCCAAAAATCTCGCATTTTGAAGAAAATGCGGAAATAGCTCAGTTGGTAGAGCACAACCTTGCCAAGGTTGGGGTCGCGGGTCCGAGTCCCGTTTTCCGCTCTTTTTATTAAGGAAAACAACTTTTTTCATACAAATGAATTTATATTTAAGGTATTTCGATCGTGAAACACTTGTAGCGAGTGTTGACGAAGCAATAGAATTCTTGCGGGATATAGATGAAGTAGGTATGAACCCCGTACTTGAAGCGGATATCCGCGAGTACGCGGCGAGTGACGTGTTTTATCCTAAGCGTTACAAGGTGCGTCCCCGAGTATATTTCATTGTAATAAAGACAGAAGCAAAGACTATGCAGGATTTTAAAGATAAGAAGGCTGTGCATGCAATACCACAGCCAACAAAGGCGGCCGCCCCGGCATTGGTGCGCTTGAACGAGATAAGGCCGGGATGGTATGAAGGCGCCATTGATTTCAAGCGCGTGCTTCTAGTGCCCGGTACCGGTAAGTTCCAATATCGAGATACTCAGTTCGTGGCCGATGTGAAGGCTGAATCGGGGATGGATTGCTACAACCGTATCGTGGACTATCTGCGTGAGCGGGTGGATGCCCGTAGCCAGTTCCCCTCGGCTAAAGGAAAGAACTTTAAGTTCCGCTACTTGGGAATGGCCAAGTAGTATAATATAAACCTTTTAAATTTTTAATCTATGAACAAAGTAATGCTTATTGGAAACGTAGGGCAGGAGCCCGAAGTTCGTTATGTGGATCAGGGTGTGGCTGTGGCCCGTGTGCGACTCGCTACGACAGAGCGCGGCTATACGTTGCAGAATGGCACTCAGGTGCCTGAACACACAGACTGGCATAACATCATCCTGTGGAGACGGCTGGCAGAAGTCGTTGAGAAATATGTCCACAAGGGCGACAAACTCTACATCGAAGGTCGTATTCGCTATACCACCTACGATGACAAGCAAGGTCAGAAGCGTTATGCCACCGAGATCTGGGCAGACAACATGGAAATGCTGACACCGAAGGCCAACACGCCAGGAGAACAGTCCATGACTGCAGGCACATCGGCAGGGCAGCCCGTGATGGCCAGTGAGCCTGTTTCCCAGCCGGAGTCTGCCCCTAATAATGAAAATGGCGAGCAATTGCCATTCTGAGGATGTACTAAATGGACTATCTTCAACAAATATTGAGTGAAATAACAATCATGGCTCCCTCCATGGGAGCCATCTTTGCAGGCATCCTTGCCGTTATACTCCTTTTCTTTTCCGGTTTTGCCTCGGGTTCCGAGATTGCTTTTTTCTCCTTGTCGCCCAACGACTTGAACGAACTGGAAGAAAGCAACAGCGAACGCGACAAGCGTATCTTGGAGTTAAGCGAGGATTCCGAGCGTACGCTTGCCACTATCCTGATTACCAATAATTTGGTAAATGTGGCTATCATCATGCTCAGCACCTATTTCTTCGAGCACCTCATTGACTTCGGGCAGGCGGCCTGGTGGATGGAGTTTTTGGTGATCACCGTGCTCCTGACCTTCCTGTTGTTGCTTTTCGGCGAGATTATTCCGAAGGTCTATTGCGGTCAACATGCACTGGCGATGTGTCGCCGTAACTGTGGCGGCATCACCGTCCTGCGGAAATTATTTTATCCCGTGGCCTCCGTCCTGATCCGCTCTGGTATTTGGGCGTCGAAGGTGGTGCAGAAAGAGAGCCATGTGCTTAGTGTGGACGATCTGGAACAGGCACTTGAACTGACCGACGAGGACGATTTGAAGGAAGAGAAGAATATGTTGGAGGGCATCGTGCGCTTTGGCGACGAGACTGCCAAGGAAGTGATGACGAGCCGTCAGGATGTCGTTGACCTCGATTTCCGCAGCAAGTTTCCTGATGTCATCAAGTGCATCGTTGAGAATAATTACTCCCGCATCCCTGTCTATCAGGATTCCATCGATAATGTGCGTGGCATCCTATACATCAAGGATCTGCTGCCGCACCTGTCGAAACCTGCCACGTTCCGCTGGCAGTCGCTGATTCGTCCGCCGTATTTTGTGCCTGAGACTAAGAAGATCGACGATCTGCTTCGGGAGTTTCAGGAGAATAAGGTACATATCGCCATCGTCGTCGATGAGTTCGGCGGCACCAGCGGCATCATCACACTGGAGGATATCTTGGAAGAGATTGTCGGTGAGATCAATGACGAGTATGATGAGGAGGAGAAAAACTATGTCCGCATCAATGCCAACACATACGTCTTTGAGGGCAAGACGTTGCTTTCTGACTTCTTCAAGATCATGGATCTCGATGATGATACGTTCGAAGAAGTGGAGGGCGATGCTGACTCATTGGCCGGCCTGCTCTTGGAAATCAAGGGTGACTTCCCCGAACTGCACGAGCGCATTGATTTCGAGAATTTTACCTTCGAGGTGACGGAACTCGACGAGCATAGGATTTCGAAGATAAAGGTAATAGTTCATCCTAAGCAGTCCTAGGCAATTCTAGGCAATTCTAGGCAATCCTAGGTAGTCTTAGGATTACCTAGAATATCATCTTAGGAGAAATCACCAACCTATTTCATTATAGCCTGCAGCATAGTACCAGCCCATCCGCTGGATATAATTGTTGTCAGAAGTCCGCTGGATGTATGTCGGCACGAACATACTCACGCCGCCGTATTTCTCTTCCGTCACGGTGAAGTAGTTGCCGTAATATTTTAGCCATGAACTTTTGTTGATCATCCACGATGTGGCCATCTTCTTATAGATGACCGCCTTGTCTAATGCCTGTTTCCAACTGTTGTAATCATCTGGCTCTGCATATTTAAGGATGAAGTCGTTGGCATCGTAGAACTCCTTTTCATAAGAATAGTCATAGTAATAATGTATCAGTCCGGTCATATCAGGATAGCCGTCTCCCGGGTTTGGCAGTTTCGGGGCAATGGCCTTCAAAACCGTGCGTGTGGCGCTGGCAAGGTTTTCCATCTCGCTGGTCTTGACCACGGAAAGTGGCACATCATAGCCGCTGGCACGCTGCTCGAAATATCTGTCGACGATGGATTTCCAGAAGGTGGTCTTCTCAAACATGGCAGGAACCACCGTGATGTATGGTGCCCCAACAGCAGGTATCTCCGCGGGCGAGCCGATCAGGTAGTCGGTTACGTTGCGCAGTTCGTAGGCATCCTCCAAGCACATCATGTTGCAACAGTCGAAGAACATATATGTCAGGTGTGGCAGTTTGGAGAGCAGTTTCGCCATCGTGGGTATGTTCAGCCACTTGCCGCTGTCGTCCTTTGCGTTTCTTCCGTTGTCAATGCCGTAGGCTTTTTTTCGCCCCATCGCCGTGTAGGCCACGGAGTCCTTCATGAGCCAACCGGAACCGTGCCCGAAGAATGCCAGGGCGTAGTCGTTGTTCTTTGACGGGTATTTCTTAAAGGCGTATCTGATCACGCCCTCCATTACCTGGCCCTCACTGGAATAGGGGTCGTCGGTGACGGATGTCTGTGCCGGCGTCAGGTTCATCTCTTTCACAATGTCCTTGATAGATACGGAATCCACGAACTGGCCCTCCCTGATCCTGGCCAGCCAGGGTATCTCCTTCGTGTTACCACGGTCTACGTATACCAGCAGGTTGTTGTTGCCGATGGTCATCGAGCCTGTCTTCATCTCGTTCAGGTCGGGTTCTACGAAGTCCCAGAGACTGCACTCACCCGACATATATAAGAGCACCGTGCGGTCGGCCTTCACTTCCGGCTTCGGCTCATCTTCTTTGTCCTTATTGCAGGCGGTGAGCACTGCAGTTGCTATAATAGCAAAGAGTATTTTCTTCATATATCTCAATAATTTGGGTGCAAAGATACAAAATAAATCCTAATTCATCGTTTATAATTCTTTTTTTTCGTAACTTTGCGCGTCAAAATTGGAAAATAATGAAAAGAATTATCATATTGCTGCTGGT
>JAFZNI010000246.1 GCA_017551005.1 Prevotella sp. | reverse complement strand
TGACCGTTACTGAGGCCACTGGCATCAACGCTCTCAATGCTGACGACAGCAATGAGCCCGCTTTCAATCTGGCTGGCCAGAAGGTTAGCAAGAACTACAAGGGCATCATTGTCAAGAACGGCAAGAAGGTGATGAAGTAAAATATCTTTTCAAACATTTCATTGGGGTGTGGCCAAATGCCACACCCCTTTTTTGGTCTCATGAGTTTTTGAGAATGTAACCCTGTTTTACGTAAAATGAATGAATTAACTCCTTTTAACTCCCAGAACGCCCTATCGTATCTAAAAAATTGCTATCTTTGCAGCACTTTTGATAATTAAAACGTAAATAAATACAATTATGGCATTAACAAATGAGAAATTGACCATCGTCGGCGCAGCCGGTATGATTGGTTCAAACATGGCTCAGACCGCCTTGATGATGGGTCTGACAACTGAGATTTGTCTTTACGACGTATTCTCTCCAGAGGGTGTAGCCGAGGAGATGCGCCAGAGTGGCTTCGACGATGTGAACATCGTGGCTACAACGGATGCTGAGGAGGCTTTCAAGAACGCCAAGTACATCATCTCTTCTGGTGGTGCTCCCCGTAAGGCTGGCATGACCCGTGAGGATCTGCTCGCCGGCAACTGTAAGATTGCCGAGGAACTCGGTCAGAACATCAAGAAGTTCTGTCCCGATGTGAAGCACGTGGTAATCATCTTCAACCCTGCCGACCTCACTGGTCTGGTGACTCTGTTGTACTCTGGTTTGAAGCCAGGACAGGTGACCACCCTCGCTGGTCTCGACACAACCCGTCTGCAAAGCGCACTTGCAAAGAAGTTCGGCGTGATGCAGAATCAGATCACTGGCTGTGCAACCTATGGTGGCCACGGTGAGCAGATGGCTGTCTTCGGAAGTCACGTAGAGATTGCCGGTCGCAAACTGACTGACATCATCGGTACCGCTGAGTTCCCCGCTGAGGAATGGGAGCAGATGAAGGTCGACGTGACCAAGGGTGGTGCGAAGATCATCGAACTCCGCGGACGCAGTTCCTTCCAGAGCCCCGCTTATCTCTCTGTTGAGATGATTCGTGCCGCTATGGGTGGTGAGCCTTTCCGCTTCCCCGTTGGAACCTACGTGAAGACCGACAAGTACGATCACATCATGATGGCCATGAAGACCACCATGACTGCCGAAGGTGCTAAGTTCGAAGTTCCCCAGGGAACTCCCGATGAGAATGCCAAGTTAGACCAGAGTTACGAGCACCTCTGCAAGATGCGTGACGAACTGGTGACGCTGAACATCGTTCCTCCCATCTCCGAGTGGAGCAAGATCAATCCGAACCTCTAATTGATTCTATACAAGAGAGCAGTATGGTTCGCCATGCTGCTCTCTTTACATTTTTACCAGCAAGACTATGGATATGAAGAAAATCATCTTATTTGGCAGCATCATCATGGCGCTGACTGGTTGCGGCAACAAGGACAAGGCCAACATCATCCCCTTGGGAAATGATGCGCCCCCAGTGGAAGAAGTAACAATAGACAATGGGCAGAAAAGTGACAGTGCTGACCCCGAACTGATTACAGACCGTGTGAATGCCATCTATGCGGCTGTGGCAGAAGCCTATCCTGAAATCAATGACATCACCCCCTCCAACGACCAGTTGGATGATGCCTACTGCACCTCGGAATGGAAGACCCTTGTACAGATGGTCAACTCGAAGGATGCCGAGAACATGGGCAGAGGAGGTTTCTTTGATGCCGACTATTGGATCATGGGACAGGACTGGGGGAAGATTACCATCAGCGGTTTGAAGGTCGACGTGAAAGACAATACCCATGCCAATGCTTTCTTCACCCTGCATAATTTAGGCAGCCAGACGAAGGTGCAACTGGAACTGGTGTTCGAGCATGGAGAATGGCTCATCGGCAACTTCATCGACGAGACCCACAAGATGGACTGGAAGAAGTCGATGATGTTATACCTTGAGAAAAAAGGCAAGCAGGAACAGGATGAATCAGCCAATGACGGCATCATAGAATACAACATACCCTAATGGCACTGATTAAGAGTTACAGAGGTCTATCGCCCAAGTGGGGCAAGGACTGCTATTTCAGCGAGAACGCCACCATCGTGGGTGATGTGACCATGGGCGACGAGTGCTCGGTATGGTTTAATGCCGTGGTTCGTGGCGATGTGGCTCCCATAACCATCGGTGACCGTACAAATGTGCAGGACGGCAGTTGTGTACATGTGACCCACGACACAGGCCCTACCCATATCGGCAGCGATGTGACTATTGGGCATAATGTCACCGTGCATGCCTGCACCATCCACGACGGTGCTCTGATAGGCATGGGCAGTACCCTGCTCGACAACTGTGAGATTGGCGAGGGAGCCATCGTAGCAGCAGGGGCACTGGTATTGCAGAACACGAAGATCCCCCCCCATGAGATCTGGGGCGGTGTGCCTGCCAAGTACCTCAAACCCGTCAGTCCAGGTCAGACGGACAATGCCAAGCACTACGTGGCATATTCGAAATTTTATCTTAGTGAAGAGTGAAAAGTGAAAAAGCAACTGCTGCTCAAATAGTCAGATTCATCAAAGACTGGACACTACCAGTGGCGATGGGATTGGGAGCCCTACTCTATCTGACCTTCGCCTTTACGCCCCAGTTGGAGTCGGCAGCAGAATTCTTCGACCCTGTCTTCGAAGCCATCCTTCCTCTGTTTATGTTCCTGGTGCTTTTTGTCACGTTCTGCAAGGTGGATTTCCATAAGTTGCGCCCTGTTGCCTGGCATTTCTGGGTCAGTCTTTTCCAACTGCTTTTCATCAGCCTCATCATGGCCGCCATCCTCATCCCGCATCATTCATTCCACATTTTATTGGAGGCCATACTGATGTGCATCATTTGTCCATGTGCCACAGCGGCTGCCGTAGTTACCCAAAAACTCGGAGGTTCCTTAGAGCAGATGACAACCTTCACCTTCATCTCAAATTTTATCACCGCATTATTAGTGCCCATCTGCTTCCCTCTTATCGAGAAAGGAACAGACATCACCTTCTGGGCAGCCTTCATCAAGATTCTCCATGAGGTATTCATCGTACTGATCGTTCCGATGTTGTTAGCCTATATAGTGAAGCACTATATGCACCGTCTGCACAAGAAGATTATTTCGATCAAAGACCTGAGTTACTATCTCTGGGGCTGTTCGCTGATGATTGTAACGGGTACTACGGTGAAGAACATCGTGCATTCCAATGCGACAATCGCCCTGCTGATGGCTATTGCGATCCTCGGACTGGTGATGTGTATCGTGCAGTTTGCCGTTGGACGTTTCATCGGGCACTACTTCAACCACACACAAGAGGCGGGACAGGCATTGGGACAAAAAAATACGGCTTTTGCCATCTGGCTTTCAACCACCTATCTGAATCCGCTCTCATCAGTGGGCCCAGGCTGTTACATCCTCTGGCAGAACATCGTCAATTCGATAGAGATATGGCAGCATCGGAGAACAAATAAGGAGTGAAACGCATTTCACTCCTTATTGACTCTTTTGGCTATATGACTACCTTATTTATTATTCTGATAGTGGTCAAGTCCTTTTTGGACATTCTTAATAATTGCCTCCGATGTGAAAGTGGCACCAGTAACAGCATCGACCTTCTTGGACTTTGCCTCCTTAACGGTCAGTCCATCCCAGGCGTTCTCTATGGCTTTCTTCACCTTCACCATATACTTGGGCGTCTCCTGATTCTTCAACACCTCGATCTTTTCAATCTTGTTTTTCTTGATATATATCTTCAAGGGAACAGGACCGTTATAGCCTTCCACATCCTTAGCGATAGTGGTAGTGTTCACGATGGTGTAGCCATTCTCCTTAGTGATGGAACCATCCTGCTTACCTGCACTCATCAATGCCACTGCAACAAGTGACAATAAAACATATTTTTTCATATTTCTTCTTTATAATACTTATTCAACTATTTTTTTCTTTCGTATTTTTAGACCGCAAAGTTACTAAGAAATCAAAAATAAATGATGATATTTAAGAAATATTTTGTACCTTTGCAGCCGCATTAATAACTTTTAGCGCAATTCAGATGAAGAAGAAGTTTGCTTTTCTATGGCTGGTACTCACGCTGGCCATAACAGTTAGCGCAGAAAAACGGGAGATTCACATCCTGTCTGTCAATGATATGCACGCTCAGATAGGCGTGTTCCCACAGTTAGCCGCACTGATTGACAGTCTGCGGGCAGTAGACCCCTCATTGTTGGTGTTCTCAGCAGGCGACAACCGCACGGGTAACCCCTTGAATGACAAAAACGAGATTCCCGGCTATCCCATGGTGGCACTGATGAACCAGGTGGGTTTCAACGGTTCCACACTGGGCAACCACGAGTTTGACGTCCATTCGCTTCAACGTCTCATCGGACTCTCCAACTTCCGTTATATCTGCGCCAATGTCTTCTCCACCGACTCTGCTGGCATCCGAACCGTTCCTTATCAGGTGTTCGATGTGGCAGGTCTGAAAGTAGGTGTCATCGGAGTCATCCAATTGGGTGCACAAGGTACTCCTAGCACTCACCCTGACAACCTGAAAGGCATCTGGTTTACCCCCGCTTTGGATGAAATCAGTAAGTATGAATGGCTCAGCAAGCAGTGCGATGTTACCATCCTGCTTTCCCATCTGGGCTACCCTGACGACCAAGAGATGGCGAGAATATTCCCGTGGTTCGACCTTATTATTGGCGGACATACGCATACCCAACTGAAAGGTGACGAAGTTGTCAACGGTGTGCTCATTACCCAGAACAAAAACAAGTTCGGACGTGTCACTTACACCACTATCACCCTTGAGGATGGCAAGATTATCGACAGGAAGGCAGAATATATTGATATTAAGAAATATCCGAATAAGAATCCGCTCGTTGAGGCAATGGTTGAGCATTTCAGTGAAGATCCCAAGTTCAAGCGTGTGCTGGCTACGGCAGAGACACCTTTCGAGGCTCGTGAGGAACTGGGTTGTATGATGTGTGATGCCTTTATGAATGAAACGGGGGCGGAGATTGCCGTAGAGAACCCTGGTGGCGTACGCCTTGACTCACATCCTGCTGGCGAAATCACCGTGCGTGACGTGCTGGAGATGGATCCATTCGACAATAATGCTGTCATTTTAGAACTGACTGGCGAAGAAATACTGAGAATGATGATGACTTACTGCAACAATATTCTCGTCAGTTTCCCGTATGTAGGAGGTATGAAGTGTGAACTGACACTCGACAAGACGAATCCTACCAGGATTAAGAGTGTGCAACTGCTGACTCCCAGCGGTAAGAAATTCGACATGAAGCGCAAATACCGTGTTGTCACCAACAACTACATTACAGCCACAAGTAAGATTCCCGAAGGTGCAGCCCAGACTTTGAACGTTCAGACCACCGATCTAATCATACAATACCTGGAAAAACAGAAATGGGTAGATTATCAGGGCGTGAGAAGACTGGAGATCATTAACAAATAAAAAACAAGAAGCGGGATAATCATCCCGCTTTTTTTATAATGTGATATCATCCAACACCTTTTCCGTCGCCCCCGCCAGACTCTTGACAAACTGGCCGGCCAAGCGACCCTGTTCCTTCCGATAATCGGCATCCGAAGTGAAGCGGTCCATCTGCCGGGCGAACTCATCATAGTCATGGATTTCGAAACCACCACTCTTCTTGAGTCCCTGCGCCTCCTGGAACTTCTGGTTGTTGGGACCGAAGAACACGGGCACATCCCAGACAGCAGCCTCCAAGAGATTATGAATACCCACGCCAAAGCCACCACCCACGTAAGCGACATCGCCATAGTGATAGATACTCGACAGCAATCCGAAACAGTCGATGATGAGTACATCGGCCGACTCAAAGCTATAGCAGTCCCATTTCGTGTAGCGGACAACCTTATAGCCATTAAGTTTCTGTTCTATCTGTGCCAGATGACTCTCGTCAATCACGTGCGGCGCAATGATCAACTTCCATTTGCCATAGCCGAAGAGCTTGCGCTCCAGAAAATAGCGGATGAATATATCCTCATCGGGTGGCCATGATGAGCCTGCAACGAACACGCCTTTGGGCGGTGTAAATCCTGCACAAGCCAAGAAAATCTCATCGTCATCAGGATCATCAGCGATATTATATTGGCAGAAATACTCTATCTCTTTCAACTGCTTCGCAGCCTCCTTGATCTGCAGCACACGGTCGAAACGCGTATCGCCTACTACTGAGACATTCGTAATACCAATCTTCGCCAACAACTCCTTACTAATTTCATTCTGCACGAAGAAATGCGTAAAGCAATTCAGCACCCGCCCATATTGTCGGCCATACCACTTGAAGAACACCTGATCCGGACGGAAGATGCTCGACACACTATAGACGGGTACATTCCGATGTTTCAGAATATGGAGATAATTATACCAGAACTCGTATTTGATGAAGAAGGCCATCACTGGACGCACCAGTCGCAGGAAACGGATGGCATTAATAGGGGTATCCAGAGGGAGATAACAGATAATATCCGCCCCTTCATAGTTTTTCCTGACCTCATAGCCCGAAGGTGAGAAGAATGTCAGCAGGATTTTGTATTCCGGATGCTCCTTACGAAGGCGCTCCATCAACGGACGCCCCTGTTCAAACTCACCCAACGAGGCCGCATGGAACCACACGTACTTCGCCTGAGGGTCCACTTTCTCTTTCAGGACACCGAAAGCCGCACGTTCACCACGCCACATCTTCCGTACCTTCTCGTTGAAGCGGCTGTAAATAGCCACACCTAAGAGATAGAGATATATGATCAGATTGTATATCATCAGCCAAGCACTTCTATGGCACGTTTCATTCTGGTAATCGTCTCTTCCTTACCTAAGAAAGCAGAAATATCGAACATACCAGGGCCCTTGCCCTCGCCTACCAGTGTGAGGCGCCAGGCGTTCATGATGTTGCCCAGTTTATACCCCTTCTGTTCTATCCAGGCGTGTACAATCTGTTCCTGATTCTCCAGTGAGAAGTCATCAATACCCTCCAGTACACCGATGAGTTCCGTCAGAACTGCTGCAGAACCCACTCCTTCGGAGGGGTCAGAACCCTCAACTTTTTTCCAACGCTTCTTCGCCGTTTTCTCATCATACTCGGTGGGAGCCACAAAGAAGAAAGAGCACAATGGCCACAACTCATGGATGAACGACACACGGTCTTTCATCATCGCCGTCACCTGTAGGATGCGCTCAGAGGTCTCATTGGGACAATGTTCCTTGACAATCGGCTCAAAGAGGGCTGCGATTTCCTCATTCGATTTCATGAGGATATACTCATGGTTGAACCAGATGGCTTTTTCGTATGCAAATTTCGCACCAGCCTTCGAGCACTTCGAGATATCAAACAACGGCACAAGTTCGTCGAGTGAAAAGATTTCCTGTTCTGTGCCCGGATTCCAACCCAAGAGAGCCAGGAAGTTGATCACAGCCTCAGGGAAATAACCGTCCTCACGATAGCCACGCGAGGTCTCGCCCGTCTTCGGATCCTTCCATAACAGCGGAAATACAGGGAATCCCAGTCTGTCGCCGTCACGCTTCGAGAGTTTACCCTTACCGTCAGGTTTTAACAACAGCGGCAGATGGGCAAACTGCGGCATGGTGTCCTCCCAGCCGAAAGCCTGGTACAGCAACACGTGCAACGGGGCTGATGGCAACCACTCCTCACCACGAATCACGTGGGAGATTTCCATCAGATGGTCGTCCACGATATTGGCCAGATGATAGGTCGGCAATTGATCGGCACTCTTATAGAGCACCTTGTCGTCGAGAATATCGCTCTTCACGCGCACCTCACCACGAATCAGGTCATTCACCAGTATCTCCTGTCCTGCCTCGATCTTGAAACGCACCACATACTGCTTACCGTCGGCAATCAGTTGTTCCACCTCCTCCTTCGGAAGTGTAAGCGAGTTACGCATCATACTGCGGGTATGACAGTCGTACTGGAAATTCTGTATCTCCTGACGCTTAGCCTCCAATTCCTCAGGGGTATCAAAGGCGATATAGGCCTTGCCGGCATCCAGCAGTTGCTCCACATATTTCTTATATATATCACGACGCTCACTCTGGCGATAAGGACCCTTGTCGCCACCGAAACTCACGCCTTCGTCAAACCGGATTCCCAGCCACTTGAACGACTCGATGATATATTCCTCAGCGCCTGGTACGAAACGGTTCGAATCGGTATCCTCAATACGGAACACTAAGTCGCCACCATGCTGTTTGGCAAACAGGTAATTATACAGGGCAGTGCGCACACCACCGATATGCAAAGCCCCCGTAGGACTTGGTGCGAAGCGCACCCTAACTCTTCTTTCAGACATAAAAATCGCTCTTTTGCGTGCAAAGGTACAAAATAATCTGCGAAAATCTGTGTATTCTGTGGCTTTATTTGTATCTTTGCACCAAAATATTTCTATTATGGGCAGTTTTAATCTGAAATCCGACATTTCCTGGCACGATTTCCTCGTCCGTGCCGGACTCATCATAGGCACTGTTGCCATCATCACATGGGCTCTTCCACGCGACACACATAGCACCTACCGCATCGAAAAGGGCAAGCCATGGATTTATTCCGACCTGAAAGCCCCCTTCGACTTCCCCATCTACAAAGGCGATGATGTAGTCAAGGCTGAGCGCGACTCGCTCATGCGGTTGTACGAACCCTACTTCAACTATAACAAAGAGACAGAAGGCATCCAGGCCCGCCAGTTTGTAAAAGACTATAACAAAGGTATTCCTGGCCTGCCGGACGATTATATCAGCATCATCGCCAACCGTCTGCACCGCATCTATGCCCAAGGCGTCATGAGCAACACTGACTATGCCAAATACAGTAAGGACACCACCCAGATGGTACGTATCATCAATGGGAAGGTAGCAGCCAGTGCACAGATCAACACGATCTATTCCACCGTGTCGGCCTATGAGTTTATTTTTGCCGAACCAGAACTGTCTGCACATAGGGAGATTCTTCAAAAATGCAATCTCAACGACTACATCTCCCCTAACCTGATTTACGACAAAGAGCGAAGCGAGGCAAGCCTCAGCGATTTACAGAACAGCATCCCCCTAGCCAGCGGCATTGCCCAGCAAGGACAGAAGATTATCGATCGCGGAGAGATTGTCGATGCTAAGACTTATAGTGTTCTCATCTCGCTCCAGAAAGAACTGGATCGTCGTGAGAAAAGCAAGCAGCAGATCAGTGTCACCATCCTGGGACAGATACTCTATGTCACCATCCTGGTAGTCTGTCTCACGTTCTTCCTGACCCTTTTCCGCAAGGATTATTTCGAGAAGCCCAGATCACTGGCCATGCTCTATTCGCTCATCATCGTCTTCACCGTCGCTGCCTCGATGATGGTCAGCCACAACATTCTCCATGTCTACATCATCCCCTTTGCGATGGTGCCTATCTTTATCCGGGTGTTCATGGATTCCCGCACGGCCTTCATGGCGCACGTCACGATGATTCTCATCTGTGCCTGCGTCCTGCATTCTCCACTGGAATTCATTGCCGTCGAACTCGTGGCCGGACTGGTGGCCATCTACTCCCTGCGCGAACTGTCCAGCCGCTCTCAGTTGTTCTGGACAGCCGTACTCGTCACTGTAGGTGCCTCACTCACGAACCTCTCACTCGAATGGATTCGCGACAATAACCTTACCAAGATTGAATACAGCGAGTTCAATTACCTTATTATTAATGGACTCATGCTGTTCTGTTCCTACCCGTTGCTCTATCTCATCGAGAAGGCTTTCGGCTTCACGTCTAACATCACCCTCATCGAGTTGTCTGACATGAACAAGGAACTGCTGCGCCGCATGAGCGAAGTGGCTCCTGGTACCTTCAACCACTCCATTCAAGTGGCAAACCTCGCAGGCGAGATTGCACAAAAAATAGATGCCAAGAGTCAGTTGGTACGCACGGGTGCCCTCTATCACGACATCGGCAAGATCATCAACCCCATCTATTACACCGAAAACCAGTCGGGCGTCAATCCGCATGAGAGCATGACCTACATTGACAGTGCCCAGATGATTATCAGCCACGTCACCGAGGGTATGAAACTGGCCGACAAATATAATCTGCCCGATATCATCAGGGAGTTCATTTCCACCCACCATGGTCAGGGAAAGGCCAAGTACTTTTACGTTCAGCAGAAGAACGCTCACCCCGACGATCCCGTCGATGACCTGCTGTTCACCTATCCTGGTCCCAATCCCTTCACCAAGGAACAGGCTATTCTCATGATGGCCGACTCCGTGGAGGCAGCCTCACGCTCACTGCCCGACTATACGGAGAAGAGCATCCGCGACCTGGTAAACCGCCTCATCGACGGACAAGTGGCAGAGGGTTACTTCAAGGAATGCCCCATCACCTTCCGTGACATCGAGTATGCCAAGACCGTCCTCATCGAGAAACTGAAGACCATCTACCACACCCGTGTCTCCTACCCTGAACTGAAGAAGTAAGGAAAAGATGCACATTTAGCCCTATTTTTGTGCAAAACCTGCACAAAATTGCACAAATGTGCTGATTTTTGTGCATTTTCCGTTAAACTTCGTTAACTTTGTGTGCGCAAACACCGCGCATAACAACATTCTTTTTACCTTTGCAGCCGTTTTAGTAAAAAGATGTTTAAGGATATGAAAAAGATTAATGCTATTGTCGCCGGCGTGATGCTGGCCACAGCAACAACCGCCACCGCTGGTGGCATCTTAACCAACACCAACCAGAGTATCGACTTCCTGCGCAATCCCGCCCGTGATGCCGCCATCGGCCTCGACGGCGTGTACAGCAATCCCGCCGGTGTGGCCTTCCTGCCTGAAGGGTTCCACCTCGGCATCAACTGGCAATATGCCCATCAGACACGTACCATCGAATGCAACAACCCTCTCTTTGCCTTAGGACGCAAGAATCAGGGGAATACCACCAAGACCTTCGAGGGTGTGGCCGATGCTCCCTGCATCCCATCCATCCAGGCAGCCTATAATAAAGGTAACTGGAGCATGCAGTTCAACTTCAGCATACCTGGTGGCGGTGGCAAGTGCGAGTTTGCCGACGGCCTCGGTTCCTTCGAGAGCGTCGTAGGCAGCATCGCCAACATGTTGCAGCCCCTCGGAGCCACAGGCTACGACATGGACGGTTTCATGGAAGGCCGTAACTACTATTTTGGTTTCCAGGTGGGTACCGCCTACAAAATCACCCCCGACCTCTCCGTCTATGGCGGTTTGCGCCTGCTCTACGGCACAGCCACCTATAAGGCCAAGATCAGCAATATCATGGTGAACACCGCAGGCGGCTATCTCGACTTCGGCAGTTTCCTCCAGGGAGCCGAGACCACCATCGATGGCGGCATCACTAAAGTCAATGCAGGTATCTCACAATATGAGGCCGCTGGTGTGGCCGTTCCCGCAGAACTCACTGCCCAGAAAGCCCAACTTGAAGGCACGAAGCAGAGTCTCAACGCCCTGCAGAAGTACTCACAAGGCGTTAACCTGCTCTGCAACCAGTCGTCGGTAGGCATTGCCCCCATCATCGGTATCGACTACAAGGTAGGCCGTTTCAACTTCGCCGCCAAGTACGAGTTCAAGACGCAGATTCACATGGAGAACGAGTCCACCGTCAATGAGGCCAGTGAGATTCCCGCTGTCAACAAGTTCCGCGACGCAGAGAAGATCGACGAGGACTCCCCCGCCCAACTCGCTCTTGGCGCCATGTGGAACATCACTGACGCCGTGCGCCTGAACCTCGGCTACCACCATTTCTACGACAAGGATGTCAACTGGTACAACAACACACAGGATCTGCTCGACGGTGGCACCAACGAGTACCTGGCAGGTGTCGAATGGGACATCACAGACAAACTTACCGTCAGCGGCGGTACGCAGTTCACTCGTTACCAACTCACCGATGCATATATGAATGATATGTCGTTCGTTGTCAACAGTTACAGTCTCGGCTTCGGCTTCAACTACAAGGTCAGCGACCATGTGACACTCAAGGCCGCCTATTTCCAGACGAACTACGATAACTACGACCGTGTGACCTCGAAGGAGCCCCTCGTCAGCGATTCCTTCACCCGCACGAACCGCGTTCTCGGCATCGGCTGCGAAATGCATTTCTAAGAATCACAAACAAAAGGCGAGCCCTAATGAAGGCTCGCTTTTTTTGTTTCTTACCGCATGATTTATAGATTCGAAGTAGTTTATAATTCCCCTTTTCTTTCTGAGTAGCAGAGGGCAAGGCGCGGCGCGCGGCGGTGCGGCATTAACTTTGTTGAATGTGCGGCAACTAAATTCTGATATATAGTCATTTGCCTTGGACCTCAATACGGAAATCCAAATGCCGCAGCGCCGCATGCCGCAGTTAAGACAGACAGACGATGCTCCAAATCATTGCCACCATCATTACCTCCATCGCGGGAACAATCGCCGTACAGTCGTGTATGTGAGCCCCCAGGCGGCAAAAACATGCCTGAGATTCGGTTGAAAACTATGCAGGGGTTGCAAAACCATCACTGAGATTCAATTCAAACTTTTGCAGGGGTTGCAAAACCTTCCCTGAGATTCCGTTCAGACTTTTGCTGGGTATGCAAAAACATCATCGAGATTCCATTCAGACTTTTGCAGGGTATGCAAAAACATCAACGAGATTCCGTTCAGACTTTTGCAGGATATGCAAAACCTTCAACGAAATTCAGTTCAGACTTTTGCAGGGTATGCAAAACCTTCAACGAGATTCATTTCAGACTTTTAAACTTTTAAAATCAAAACAACTAAAAATATGGCATCCTAAACGAATAGTGTCAAGGGATATGGCACAAATGCGAAACAACTATTCATTAAAGAGGATCAACATCGTAGTAGATTTGTAGGGAGGCATAGCGTTTGTCTTGTAACATCTGCTGCTGGGCAAGCGCTAAATATCTGCGAACCTCTGCCATATTGAGGCTCAGTTCGAATTTGAGGACGATCTTGCGGATGGAGAGTGACTTGACCTTAGAGATGCCAGGCTTGTCGGGTCCGAGGACACGGCCAGAGAACCACTGACGCAACAGACGGCCCATCTCAAGACCGGCAGCCTCGACAACAGCATCCTGACGATGCTTGAGGAAGACATAGACGAGACGATAGTAAGGCGGATAGCGGAACTGCTGACGCTCGGCAATCAGGGTACGGTAGAAGGCAGCATAGTCATTGCGGACGACTTGATGAATCAGGGGGAGGTCAGGACTCTTGGTCTGCAGGATGACAAGTCCGCGCCTGCCCTTGCGCCCTGCCCTGCCGCTGACCTGCGCCATCATCATAAAAGCATGCTCGTAGGCACGGAAATCAGGGTAGTTGAGCATCGTATCGGCATTGAGGATACCCACCACCGATACCTTGTCGAAGTCGAGCCCCTTGGAGATCATCTGCGTGCCGATAAGGAGGTTGGTGCGCCCTGCGGAGAAGTCGCTGATGATACGTTCATAGGCCTGACGGGTACGGGTGGTATCGAGGTCCATGCGGGCGATGCGGGCTTCAGGGAAGATGTCGCGGATGTCGGTCTCAATCTTCTCCGTGCCGTAGCCACGCGTCTGGAGTTCCTTACAGCCGCAGGCAGGACATTCCGTAGGCACCTGATAGACGGTTCCGCAATAGTGGCACGTGAGTTGGTTGAAGTTGCGGTGAAGCGTCAGCGACACGTCGCAATGGTTGCAATGGGGTACCCAACCGCACTGCTTGCACTCGATCATCGGCGCATAGCCGCGACGGTTCTGGAAAAGGATAGCCTGTTCGCCGCGTTCCAAGGCCTCACGCACCTTCGCCAACAACAGCGGCGAGAAGGGACCGTTCATCATCTTACGGTGCTGCAGGTCCTTGATGTCGACAATCTGTATCTCAGGCAGTTCTATGCCTTTATAGCGCTGGAAGAGTTCGACGAGGCCATATTTGCCTGTCTTGGCATTGTGGTAGGACTCGAGAGAGGGGGTGGCAGTGCCGAGCATTGTCTTAGCCTTGAACATCTGCGCCAGCATGATGGCGGTGCTGCGGGCGTGATAGCGGGGCATGGCATCCTGCTGCTTATAGGAAGTCTCGTGCTCCTCGTCGACGATGACGAGTCCAAGGCGCTGGAAGGGCAGGAAGACGGCACTGCGCGCGCCGAGGATGACATCGTAGGGATTCTGCGAGAGTTGCTTCTGCCAGATCTCCACACGCTCGGCATCGGAGTACTTGGAGTGATAGATGCCAAGGCGGTTGCCGAAGACATGTTGCAGGCGCTCCATGATCTGGACAGTGAGGGCTATCTCAGGCAGAAGGTAGAGCACCTGCTGTTTCATTTCAAGTGCCTGACGAATGAGGTGGATATATATCTCGGTCTTGCCAGAGGAGGTGACACCGTGGAGAAGAGTGACATTCTTTTTCAGAAACGAGAACTGTATCTGGTTGTAGGCATCCTGCTGGGGTTCGCTCAGGGACTTGATCTTGTCGAGATGAGGTTCCCCACCATGATTCAGACGCCCCACCTCTTTTTCATAAACCTCCAAGATGCCACGCTTCTGCAAGGCATTCACGGTTTGAAGCGTATGTCCCTGATTCAGCAGTTCATCGCGCGAGACCTCAGGAAAGGAGGAATGCGAAATGAGTAATGAGAAATCCTGATCACCTATCAGGTTGAGGAAATCGACAAGGGCCTTGAGTTGCTTGGGAGCGCGTTTCAGCATATCGAGGGCAATATGGAGCGCTTGTTCACTTCGGAAGTTTGGCGTGAGACGGATATAGGTCTCTGTACGCGGCCTATAGCCATCCTCTGCCTTCAGTCCTGAGGGAAGTGCTGCCTTACAGACCTCACCGATGGGCGACATGTAATAGTCGGCTATCCACTGCCAAAGGCGCAACTGCGTATCAAGCAGGATCGGCTCAGCATCCAATATCTGGAGGATGTCCTTAATCTGAAAACCACTGGGGAGCGGTCCCTTATGCGTCTTGGCAATGATCCCGACATAGGTCTTGCTGCGTCCGAAAGGAACCAACACACGAATACCAATCTTCACCTGTTCCCCCCACGGCTGTGGAACGGAATAGGTGAAGAGACCGTCGAGCGGCAAAGGCAGGATGACGTCGACGAACAAAGTCTATTTAGAAGTAATAAACGGCTGAGATATGCCAAGACTTGGGCTTGGTGTCGTCAGAGATGGCATCCACGCCACTCTTCCAAGAAGCATCAGCCGTAGAGCCAACAGCAACATTATAGGCGAAACCGATCTCCAGATGGCTGGAGAAATAGATACCTGCACCAAGATTCACACTGAAGGTTGATTTCTTCAACTGGAAGGTATTTTCAACATTGTCTTTCTTCCATTTAAACTCATCGTCGCCGACATTGAAGGAGAACTGAGGACCTGCAGCCACATAGATGCCTGCAGCATCGCCAATACCCAAATTCAGGCGTGCATTGACTGGCACCAGGATGCTCTGCTGCTTGATAGACTCGCCATTGATTTCATAATTCTTCTGATTATAGAGACCAGCAATGTCGATACCCAGACCACCGATAGGCAGCGAGAACTGAAGCATGGGACCAGCAAACCAGCCCAACTTGTTCTCCGTTTTATAAACAGACTCGTCAAACTTCATGTCCTGGATATCAAGACCACCCTTGACACCGAACTTGACACCTTGTGCCTGCACGGCCATTGTCATGGCAGAAAGCAGTACTACTAAAGAAAAAAACCTTTTCATAATTGATCAATTTTAAGTTCTACGGTGCAAAGATATAAAAAAAGCCACAGATTACACAGATTTTCCCAGTTTTTTTTCTTTTTCTGTCATACTCTGTGTAATCTGCGGCTTTATCATCTGTGACTAATGCCTTTCGCGACGAACCGTCACACGGGCAGAGCCACTGCCTGAAGCCGATGAACTGCTCTTGGTCTTCGTGCCGCTGACCTTGGTACGGCGGGCACTATTCTGCTTGGCTTTCTGTGCTTTGGCTTTCTTGGCAGCCTTCACGTTCAGCGGATTGGCATTGGCGATGCTGTCGAGGGAGTCGCGCTTAGCAGGGTCGCCAAAGATATTCTTGCGGAAGGCCTCCAGTTCTGCCTCGATACGCTTCTGCTCCGCCGTCAGTTTGGTGGTGTCGCCATCGCAGATCTGAGCCAGCGTCTTGCCGAGCATGTTCGTGGTCTTATAGATCTTACCACGGTACTTGTTCATCGTGAAATAGTCGTCCATCGACATCGTGGCGGCATTGTTAAGACTGGAGGTCATCACCGTCTGACGATTCAGATAGGGCTCCAGGTCACTGTACTTCACCCAGAAGAGGGGATACTGCGTGGCCTCACCGCCGAAGTCATCCTCACGCAACATGATAGGACAGAGGGCCAGCACCTTGATGCGGAAGGATGAGTTGGCCTGATCGTAGTAGGCACTCTCCTTCAGATAATACTTCTTGACCTCGGCTGAGGGGATGTCGCTGTTATCGACTTTCAACTTACCGTTCTGCTCCTCGTAGAAAATATGGTAGTTGTCGAGGACGGTCTTCATCTCCACCTTCGAGGCATCCTCAAAGACATCGCTGCCATCAGTGGGATATTCATAGATGGGGATATAGCCGTTCTGGGCCAACTTGAAGAGATAGGTAAACAAGTTGACCTGCTTGCCCTGCGGCTCCACAGGATAATAGAGTCCAGAATTCGGATCATCCTCGAGATTGATCTCACGGTAGATGTCGCGCCGCCACACTACATCCTCTGGCACATCCAGGGAGGTTGGGAACGATATCTGCGCACGTCGGCTCATCGCTGACGATGAAGAACTGCCTGACTTCTTCTGCTGCTGTTCTTCCTGCTGCTGTTGCTGAACACGGCGTGCCTTGGGCTGGGCCGAGGCATTAAAAGGTAAAAAGGCAAAAAGGTAAAAAAGTAAAATACCTTTCACCGCTACCTTCAACTTGATATCCTTAACTATTTTCTGTCTCATATTTTTTACCTTTTTACTTTTTTACTCTTTTACTTTACTATGACCTCCATCGGGTTCTGGAGCGTACGTGTCAGACCATCGGGACCGACTACCGTCACACGCGAGATATAGAAACGACGGTTACGTGTCAACTTGCGGAAATTCTCCTTCTGACGAGCAGAGAACTGGGCTCCCTCAGAGGCCATCGGCACGGCATTACCCATATTGTCGAAGAACACGGTCTCGAAACTCTGCACACGGAAGGCAATATCGAGGATACCATCGTCGATGGCTGCACCGATGGCCTCGGCTGCCACCAACTGACCCTTTGCCAGTCCGCCACCCTTATAGCGAGTGGGATTGCCATGCTCATCCTTCATATTAATATAAGGTGTAGGATCGGGCAACTTACGCACACGGAACGAGAACTGTCCCATCTGCTGGGCACGGCCTGTATTCGTTGACATCACGGTAAAGGTGACATTCTCACCCACCTTTGACGGACGGGCGATATATTTTCCAGGACCTACAGGCTGCAACGTACCACCTGACATCGTAGCCGTAATCTTGTTCAGGGGGACACCTGGTACACTGATGCTAATGGGGTTGTTATAACCCGCATAAAGCACGTTCATCAGGTCGGCACTGACAGTGGCACTGGGATCGACAACGGTGTATTTCTGCGAGAAGTCACGACGGATGCGCTCGCCATTACCATTGACCGTCTCTAAATAGCCGGCCAGCGTAAAGTCGCCTGTAGCATTACAGATGCGTTCATAGAGATTGTCGTGGAGCGTCACCTTCTGGTTGCCGATATAGATATCCGGCACCTGTGTGGTATCCACCGCCGCCATCACGATATGAGCCGAGAACTTGTCGCCTCGTACAATGGTCTGCGAGTTAGGTATCACAAAGGCCTCGAGGGCATTCACACGGATATCCTTCACATCGATATTCTGCACCAGCGTATGAAGCACATCCCCCTCCGCATAGCGCACATCACTCTGCAGTTTCGAGAGCAGCGTCACGGCTGCGGCAGCGGGCATCGCCTCAAACATATACTCCTGCCAGTTCTTGCCCATCGCCTTGGCACTCTTGGGTACTTCCGTCGTCAGTGTGGAGATAATCAGATTCTTCTGACGAGGTGTGTTGACCATCTTCAACAGATTGGCCCGATAGGCATTGACGGCATCAAAGAGTTCCTTGCCTCGACCACGCGCAGGAGAGAGCATCACCTGACTGGCAGCCTCTAAGTCTTCCTTGTTACGGATATTCCTCACGTCGCCATCCTCGCCATCGGCCTCCACCACAATGGCGTGCTTCAACTCGTCAATCAGGTCGTAGAGTTTGCTGCTCATCTCTTTCACCTCTTGTGACTTGTCATACCACTGCTTGACCTTCTGCGGATTCTTCTTCATCTGCACGGCAAAGTCATCGTATATAGCCAGATTCTCCAATGTCGCATTCGAGGTGGTGCGTTTCAGACTCTCCTCCACGATGGAGAAGCCGTTGAGCACCTCGTTAGAGACATTCAGCGCAAGCATAGCCATCAAGACGACATACATCAGATTGATCATCTTCTGGCGCGGAGAGACTGGTCTTTTCCTGATTGCCATAATCCTATACGTTCATCTTTGCGGTCATCGCCTCAATCATACGGGCGTAGATCTTATTGAGTTCTGCTATCTGCTCGGCCATCCTACGGGTCTGCTCGTTGATCTCGTCGATGGTACCAATTTGTGAACTGGCACTCTTCAACTGCATCTCATAGACCTTACAGATACCCGTGAGGGTGCGGTTCAGATTCTCCATCTCCTCGGAGTCACGAGCCAGGCGCTCACTCTGTTCGGATACCTTCGAGAGCATCTCGGTTAGACGCTTCAGTTCATCGACATAGTTGGCCGTTGCCTCCTCTAATTCGGGATTCACCGTGGGCAGGCCTGCGATAGCAGGGCCAGATACTACATTATCTCCAGATTCGCCAGCACCTCTGGATACGGCTGCCACCGAAGAGGCTACCGCTGCAATGGCCTCAGTATCAACAGCCTCCTGACTGGAACCGCCACTACCTCCAATGATGATTGTGCCGCCACCACCTCCGATGACCGTCGTGCCACCGCCAGAAGCGCCACCACTGATAACACCGTCTTCAGCGATAGCACCGCCGCCACCGATGACAACACCGCCTGGAACACCACCACCTACAGAGACTGCTACTGGTTCGACATCCGTCTCTTCCGTCAAGTCATCTGAGGTCTTGACATGTGCATCCAGTTCCATACCGTCGGTCGTCTTGTCGAAGGGACGGTCGAAGGCTGAGATAAAGAACACGAACACCTCGGTACCCATACCCAGGAACAGGAAGAAGTTGGCTCCTGGCAGGTGGGTCAGTTTGAAAAGTGTACCTAAGATCACGATAGAGGCTCCCCAACTATAGGCATAGTTCAGGAAAGTCTGCCCTGGCACACTATCCATCCACTTCTGTAAGCGGTAGATGATATTCAGTTTGCTGTATGTTGTCATGTCATTTACTATTTGACAATTTACGATTTACTATTTATTTCTTATGCCTTGACTCTTTGACCTTGTCACTGGTAGTATTAGCCAAACTGCGCACACAACGGAATCCTATATAGGAACGCGGCTGGTTCTGATACTCAGAAGAGCGCCAGGCAGAGCGGATATATGACTCAGGATCCTTCCATGAGCCACCACGCACACTCTTCTTCTTCAGACGATAGGGATCCTCAATGGCGGCATTGTACTTCAACTGCGGATTGATATCGTTCATCGCCTCCACGCCTGCCTCGGTATAGATGGTACTCGTCCACTCTGCCACGTTGCCTGCCATATCGAAGAGGCCGTTGGTATTGGAAGCATAGATACCCACACGACTGGTGATCAGGTTGCCATCCTTCGTATAGTTACCGTTGTCGGGCTTGAAATTGGCAAAGAAACATCCCCTGCCGCTGGCTACGTCCTCATTGTCCCAAGGGAATTCGTTCTGGTCCTTGCCACGGGCAGCATACTCCCATTCTGCCTCTGTCGGCAGACGATAGCGCTGCACATAGCGTGCAGCAGGGCCAAGGCCTTTCAACAGATACTCTGTACGCCAGGCGCAGAAGGCATTTGCCTGTTCCCATGTCACACCTACCACAGGATAGTCGTTATAGGCGGGATTTGAGAAGTAATAGCGCATATAGGTCTCGTTGTCGGCATTTGGGAAATCGTTCACCCAACAGGTCGTATCGGGATATATATTAACAATGTACGTGTTAAGGAAGTCCCAAGGTCCCGTCAACTGGCGGTTGATGGTCTCTCTGACAATCTTTCCCTCGTCGTTGATATAGGCTGTATCCTTCGAGATCCAAACCTCCTCATTGGGATTGACTGCAATATCTGTATTCAGGTTACGCTCCTCAGGATTCAGACGATTACGGCGCAGGGCTGCTGTCGTATAGTCATAGACCTCGTAACGGTAGTTCAACTGCGAGACATCGAGCATCTTCTCACCTGTCACTGGATTGGTGACATAGAGGCCGTCGATGATTTCCTGTTCATCCTCACTCGGCTTTCGTGGCAGGGCCTTCTTCCAGTTCAACTGGGTTCCGATTTCCTCACCATCCTTATCCGTCTTCACCGTCCGATAGGTCTCGTCGAGTTCAGCCAGGCGTTCACGGAGGATGGAGTCGCGTACATAGTTCACAAACTGACGATACTTGGAGTTCGTCACCTCCGTCTCGTCCATCCAGAAGCCGTCCACAGAGATATCACGAATAGGTGTCTGTTTGCCCCAGAGACTGTCCTGAGCCTCAATACCCATCTTCAGATGTCCCCGTTTGATCAGGGTCATACCATAAGGTGTCGGTTCTGAGAAGGCTCTTCCGCCTGCTCCTGTCACCTCACCTCCACCAGACGAAGCCAACTTACTGCCGAAGCAACCTGTCAGTAGCGTTACTACTGAAATGCATAATGCATAATGCACAATGCACAATTGGCTGCGCATTTCTTTCATTAATGTATGTTTTATCTTCTTCATATTCATCTATCTTTAATTATGCATTATGCATTGTGCATTGTGCATTATAGAATCCTCACACTCTTATGCAGGTTCCGTCCTTTCTTGAAGAGGTTCATTTCTGTCTGATATCCCACGAACAATTCGTGGCTTCCGTTGCCAATATTGATGGCTGTGGTGTAAACCTCGTAACTGTATCCCAAATGGATGCCGTGGAAGTTGCCGCCAACCAGCACTGTCACTGAATTTCCAGGACTATACGACAAGCCTGCATACATCATTCTGTTCTCATGTGTGTACACCAGACGCCCCGTAACATCGGCCCGCCAGGCCACACCATCAGTACGCCCCAAGGCAGAGGTGTGTATTGTTAAGAACGGATTTCTGAGCCGAATATTGTATCCACCCGTCAAATAATATGATGAAGAGATGTTGTATTCATTGGTTTCACCCAGTTCAACTGTCGGAGAATTGAAGTGCAGAGCCGAGATACCCACATACCAATTACGGTGGGTGTAATACAGGCCTGCACCTATGTCTAATCCCGTTCCTGTCACATCTGATGTGGGCAGTGCTTCGTCGCCATCATCAATGACTTCCAACTTCGAACCAGTGAAGCCCTCGCTCAATACAGAGACTTGCAAACCACCACTCAGCGTACCCCTAAGCAATGATTTCTTATAGGCATATTGCAAGCCAAGACGCTTATGGGAAAACAAACCGATATCATCATTGATAATCTGCACGCCAATGCCGTGATAGGCATTCATCGCATAGAAAGGCATGTCGGCAGCGGCATACATCGTCTTCGGATTATGCTCGAAACCAGCCAACTGCATCGCATAGGCCACAACAACATTCAGTT
>JAFZNI010000026.1 GCA_017551005.1 Prevotella sp. | reverse complement strand
TCACCATCGATAGCCTGACGACCACCGATCACGATATCCACGTTGCCAATCTTCTTGATGGCAGTAGCCAGTGCATAAGAGGTAGCGAGGGTATCGGCACCAGCGAAGAGACGGTCGGTGAGCAACCAACCGGTATCAGCGCCACGATAAAGTCCCTGACGGATAATCTCACCTGCACGTGGAGGACCCATCGTGAGGATTCCTACTGTAGAGCCCGGATTCTGCTCCTTCAGGCGAAGGGCCTGCTCCAAGGCGTTCAAATCTTCTGGATTGAAGATGGCGGGTAGGGCAGCACGGTTCACCGTTCCTTCGGCAGTCATTGCATCCTTACCCACGTTTCGGGTGTCTGGCACTTGCTTGGCCAGAACAACAATCTTTAAAGCCATAATAATATAAATAATGTGTATTCTAAAACGGGTGCAAGGACAGTGCAAGCCGAATGCAGAGAGTTCGCTCTTTGCTGAGGCGAAGCCTGTTCTCGCAGCGCTTTTTCGAAAAGCGCTGCAAAGGTACTGCTTTTTAGCCACACAGCCAAATAAAATGCACAAAATCGACCTAAATGTGCACAGATTAATACTTTTGTGCAATCTATTTGAGACGAACTTGATAATAATCAAGAACGTTGATGTTCTTTTTTCCAAAAAGATTGTTTGGTTTACAAAAAAATACATATCTTTGCAACCGATATCTAACAGACGATGTTATGGCTAACGGTATTTATACGATATTGCTGCTCATCATGAGCAATGTGTTTATGACCTTTGCGTGGTATGGACACCTCAGACTCCAACAGTCGGGAGTATCTACCAACTGGCCCCTCTACTTAGTGATTGCCTTCTCCTGGATGATCGCCTTCTTCGAGTACTGCTGCCAAGTGCCCGCCAACCGCATCGGATTCGTCGACAATGGCGGTCCCTTCAACCTGGTGCAGTTGAAAGTGATTCAGGAGTGCATCTCATTGGTGGTGTTCGCTGTGATTGCCAACCTGATTTTCCAGCACGAGCAACTCCATTGGAACCACGCTGCTGCAGCCCTCTGTCTGGTGGCAGCCGTCTATTTTGTGTTTATGAAACCGTAGTTTGATGTACGAGATGTCAGACCATAAGATACTGCCGATGACGCTTTTCCAGCGCCTGTTCCTCTGTCTGCTGTTACTGGTAGCGGGGGTGGATGTGGTGGTTGCTGACATCACCACTCAAATGGATTCCGTGCGTAGTGAACTGAAGTCGCTGAAAGGCAAGGAACGGATGAAGGCATGGAAGGCCCTGTATTATATGGCCTATGAGACGGGCGACAACGGTCTCTCGATGCGAACGCTCGATGAGTGGATTGACGATGCCCGTCAGCATGGGGATGCGTGGAGCGAGAGTGTGGCCCGCCAGAATAAGGTTGTGGACTACTACAACTCGGCCAAGTACGACTCCGTGAGACAGACGGCTCAGGAGGCGATGGACTTCTGTCGCGACAGAAAGGGACTGACGCGCAAATACTTCGAGGCCTGGCACCTGATCATCTGTTCTTATCATGCGCAGGGACAGTACAATACCGCCATCCGTGAGGGTAGGCTGATGCACGAGGAGGCCATCGTGAAGAACGACCTCTTCGGACAGTCGATGGCCTACTATAATATGGGTAATGTGTACTATACGATGCGACACTTCCTTCAGTCGGTGGATGCCTTGGAACAGAGTGTCCGTCTGTTGCAGCGCGAAGACAGCAGCGAGTCGGTGCTCTTGGAGGTCTATCCCTACTATGGCGATGCCTTGGAGGCTCGGAAGGACTATCAGAAACTGGACGAGATGACGCAGGAGTGGGCTAAGCACGTGGAGCACTTTGGCAAAAACAAGCAGAACCAGTTGGATATGCCCCCAGTCTATGCCAATTACTACATCGGACGTACTCAGGCGCTGTTGGGACTCGGACGTACTGGCGAGGCCCGTCAGGCATTGAAAGAGGCGGAAAAGTATATCAACGACTCCACCTCCTTCGAGTATCTATACCTTCTGTATTATAACGCTGAACTGGCTCGTCGTGACGGACGCTATGACGAGGCTCTCCGCCTGAATACAGAGCGGTTGAGACTCACTCATGTCATCGACGACAGACCGACGTTGATTCCTGTCCATCTGCAACGCGCTGACATCCTGTATTCGGCTGGCCGCTACAAGGAAGCCGCAGAGATGTATAAGCAGGTCTATCACCTCGACGACTCGATGAACACGATGCAGACGCGTGAACAACTGAATGAGATGAACACCTTCTTCCAGGTGGACGAGTTGAAGGTGCAGAATGAAGAGCAACAGGACTTATATACGATGATTATCGGTGTGGTGGTGATAATTGCCCTGTTGCTGTTCCTGATACACCGCTATATCGCTGCACGGCGACTGAAACAGAAGAACGAGGAACTGGCGCGTAGCAATGCCGAACTGCAACTGGCCAACGAGAAGGCGCAGGAGTCGTCGCGGATGAAGACTGCCTTCATCCGTAATATCTCGCATGAGATACGTACTCCCCTGAATATCCTCAATGGCTTCACACAGGTGCTGATAGATCAGGAGGGACAACTCTCGAAGGCTGAGAAAGACGACATCAGCCAGCGTATGGAGGAGAACTCAAAACACATGTCAGAACTGGTGAATAAGATGTTGGAGATGTCGGAAACCACCAGCAGTGCCGTCATTGAGCGTACGGAGGTGGTGACTGCCAGTTCTATCGTCGAGAAGGCTGTTGAGATGTCTGGTATCACTCATACCACAGCCCCAGGTCAGCCAGCCAGTCCTGTGAGTTTCGCCGTGCAGAACGAGGTGGCTGAAGAACTGACCATCAAGACCCATTCGCATTATGCCCAGCGTGCCCTGCGTCATCTGTTGGAGAACGCCCGTAAGTTCACGAGACAGGGCTATGTCCATCTGCATGTGACAGCCGACGGACAGATGGTGACCTTCATGGTGGAGGATACGGGTATCGGCGTGCCAGAGGAGGCAAGAGAAAAGATCTTTGGAGAGTTCGTGAAACTCGACGAGTATGAGTCTGGTACTGGTATCGGTCTGCCTCTGGCTCGTGACATCGCCCGTAAACTGGGTGGCGACATTGTGCTGGATACAACCTATACGGGTGGTGCCCGTTTCATCATGACCTTACCGATTAAAGATGATTGACAGACAGACCATAGACAAGATCATGGACGCCACGAACATCGTGGATGTGGTGAGCGACTTCGTCACACTCCGTAAGGCAGGTGTGAACTATAAAGGCCTGTGTCCGTTCCACGACGACACGACGCCCTCGTTTATGGTGTCGCCCTCAAAACAGATCTGTAAGTGTTTTTCCTGTGGCGAGGGTGGAACAGCCGTGAACTTCCTGATGAAGCACGAGCAGATCACCTATCCTGAGGCCCTGCGCTGGTTGGCGAAGAAATATAATATCGAGATTCAGGAGAAGGAACTGACTGACGAAGAGAAACAACAGCAGAACGACCGCGACTCAATGTTTATCGTCAACGAGTGGGCGATGAAGTATTTCCAGGATATCCTGAAGAACGATCCTGACGGCATAGCCATCGGTAAGCAGTATTTCCGTAGTCGTGGCATCCGCGACGATATCATCGAGAAGTTCAACTTAGGCTTTGCGCTTCAGAAGCGCGATGCGCTGGCAACGGCTGCACAGAAGGCAGGCTACAAGGCGGAGTTCTTGGAGAAGACAGGGCTCTGTATCAAAGGCGAAAAAGGGCTCCATGATCGCTACGCTGGTCGTGTCATCTTCCCTTGGCTGAATGTCAGCGGCAGGGTGGTGGCCTTTGGCGGACGACTGTTGGATTCGCGTACGAAGGGCGTGCAACAGAAATATGTCAACTCGCCCGACTCGGAGATCTACCACAAAGAACGTGAACTCTACGGACTCTTCCAGGCCAAGAAGGCCATTGCGAAGGAGGACCGTGTGTATATGGTGGAGGGTTATACCGACGTGATTGCCATGCACCAGTGTGGACTGGAGAATGTGGTGGCGAATAGCGGTACGGCGCTGTCTGTGCACCAGATCAAGTTGCTGCGCCGCTTTACGCAGAACATCACCTTATTATATGATGGCGACGAGGCGGGTATCCATGCAGCCATGCGAGGCACGGATATGCTGTTGGCTGAGGGTATGAACATCCAGGTGCTGTTGTTGCCCGATGGTGACGACCCCGATTCCTTTGCCCGCAAGCATACTGCGACGGAATTCAAGGAGTATATAGAAAAGAATGCGACGGACTTCATTTCCTTCAAGACCCGTCTGACGGTGGAGAACGTGACCGACCCAGTGAAGCGCAGCGAGGCCATCGGGGGTATCGTCAAGAGTATCTCTATGATTCCTGAACAGATCCTGCGTTCCACCTACCTCAGCACACTCGCCCAACGGTTGGGCATCAAGGAACAGACGCTGTTGAACTCGATGAACGGCATGATCCGCAAGGAGATCGAGGACAAGGAGAAAATGAAGGGTTCTGTGTCTCCAGAGTCAGGGGACAACAAGGGTTTGAATGAGGCTCCTTCAGGCTCCCAATCTCCTAACTTAGGGGGTACAGATTTTGGTCTGCACAGCATCGATGACCAGACCCGTGAGGTGGAGCGCCTGCTTATCCAGTCTGTCATCCGTCATGGCGAAGAGATTATCTTTGAGCAGATTGAGACGGACGACGGTGGACATATCAGCATGAACGTGGCGCAGTATGTGGATTATGACTTAGGCTCTGACGGTCTGATGTTCCACGACGAGCGTTACAACCAGATATTGAAAGAGACTGTGGCGCATAGCGGCGAGGAGGGTTTCAAGGCAGAGACCTACTTCATGCACCATCCTGATGCAGATATCAGTCATCTGGCCACCCAACTGGCCATTGACCGTCATCAGTTGGGCAGGGGCTTCCAGGTGCGTCAGCGTGAGGGGAGTCTGCGCCAGCATGTGCAACATCTAGTGCTCGACCTGCGCATGGACATCGTGGAGAAACGGATGAAGGAGATTCAGACGGAGATGCGACAGGCTGGGAGTGACATGGAGCGCGTCAGGGAACTGATGGAGGAGTTCAAGTCGGCTCAGGAACTGCGCAACGCACTGGCCAAGCAACTGGGAAATGACATAATCAGATAGAAGGTGATCAGTTGGAAACTCATATTGTTCAGCATTTACCACATCATCGTCATCCTGACGATTATCCATGTGGTGATGGACAATCGCCAGCCAGCAAAGACGATGGCGTGGGCCTTAGTGATCTGGTTTGTGCCAGTGGTGGGCATCGTCTTCTATCTCTTCTTCGGCATCAACACCCGCAAGGAACGACTGGTGAGTCAGCGGAGTATGGATCAGATATCCAAACGCTCCATGCTGGAATTCGTGGAACAGAAGGGCCTGACTCTGCCAGAAGATTATAAGGCCGTCATTGATCTCTTTGTCAACGAGAACCTGTCGCTGCCCTTCAAGAACAATGAGGTCAGGATCTTTACCGATGGCTATGATTTCTTCCCTGCACTGCTCCGTGAGATTGCTGCTGCTAAGGATCATATCCATATCGATATGTACATCATTGCTGATGACCCGTTGGGCAATCTTGTTGCTGACGCGTTGATTGATAAGGTGCGCGAGGGCGTGGAGGTCAGGCTGATCTACGACGATGTGGGTTGCTGGAATGTGAAGCACGGATTCTTCGAAAGGATGCGCGAAGAGGGCATCGAGGTGGTGCCTTACCTGCCAGTGCGCTTCCCGTCGTTTACGAGTAAGGTGAACTATCGTAACCACCGTAAACTCATCGTTATCGATGGACGGACGGGCTTCATCGGAGGCATGAACATTGCCCTGCGCTATGTGAAAGGGACGAAGACACAACCTTGGCGCGATACGATGGTACAGGTCACGGGCAGTGGCGTATACAGTCTGCAACGGGCCTTCCTCGTAGACTGGTATTTCGTGGACCGTACGCAGATCTCTGACCGTAAGTACTATCCCAAGAGCATTGAACCTATCCAGAATGCTACTCTGGTGCAGACTGTCACCAGTGGTCCTGTCACGCCTTATCCTGAGATTATGCAGGGTTTGGTGCGTGTCATCCTCGCTGCCAAACGCTATGTCTATATCGAGACACCTTATTTCCTGCCTACCGAAGCGGTGTTGTTTGCCTTGAAGACTGCCGCCCTTGGCGGTGTGGATGTACGTCTGATGGTGCCGCTCCGTAGTGATGCGAAGTTCGTGGAGTGGGCCAGTCGCAGTTACCTCCGTGAGATGGTGAACGTGGGGGTGAAGGTGTTGCTCTATCAGACGGGCTTCCTCCATTCCAAATTGGTGGTCAGCGATGATGCCATCTGTACCTGTGGTTCTACGAATGTCGATTTCCGCAGTTTTGAGAATAACTTCGAGGCAAACATCTTTATCTACGACGAGGGCGTGGCTGTGCAGATGCGTGATATCTTCCTGGCTGACGAGGCTCAGTCTGTTCTGTTCAGCGACATCCCCAAGCGGATTCACCCGCGTTTTATGAAACGACTGGGCGAGTCGCTTGTCAGACTGTTGTCACCTGTGATGTGATTATCGGAAGATGGAGAAGTTGACGCTTCCGTAACTGCGGTGTTCCAAAAAGTGCGGATGCGTGGAGAAGTCATGGTCTTTGCCATGTTCGAAGACGAAGATGCCTTCTGGTTTGAGGAGCCCCTTCTCAAAGATCAGGTCAGGGATGGTAGGCAGTTCCTTCAAGGCGTATGGCGGATCGGCAAAGATAAAGTCAAACTGTTGCTTGCACGACTTTACATAGCGAAAGACATCGCCTTTTATAGCGACGGCGTTCTCGCATTGTAATTTCTGTAGGCACTGCTGAATAAACTTGTGATGGTCTCTGTCCTGTTCCACGCTGATCACCTGTGAGCAACCACGCGATAGCAGTTCTAAGGTGATGCTGCCTGTGCCAGAGAAGAGGTCGAGGGCCGTGGCGCCTTCAAAGTCGAGGTAGCCCATCAGCACATTAAAGATATTCTCTTTGGCAAAGTCCGTTGTCGGCCTTGCCTTGAATGACCTCGGAATATCGAAGTGTCGTCCCTTGTATTTCCCCGTAATAATACGCATTCTTTCCGTGAGGATCTGTGTAATCTGTGGCTTATCGTCCCTTTGTCAACAATGTCATCAGGTCAAAGGGCATATTCTTGACCTGGGTGGCAGGAGCCCTGTTGAACTCCGCTGTGGGGTTCAGCGAATAGGCCTTTTGCAGATAGCGTCGCAGTTCCTGCATCAGCCATTCTTTCTCTGGAATCTCACCTACCAGGTGCATCTCGTCGTGCTCGGGTTGCAGATTCAGTTGTTTCCAGACGTAAAGCAGGAAATAGAGCGAGTCATGGGCACGCACGGTCTCGAAGGCATTACAGAACTTAAAGCGGTTCTGTTGGAAGGAGAAGATGTCCAGTTGCTTGTCGTGGAAATAGCCGTATAACTTATTACGATGGCCTGTGAAACTGCGCTGGTGCAAATAGTGCCAGACGGGTGTCATCAGATGAATGAGGTTGACATCGCTGAAATGGTCGTTGATGACGAGTCGCAGGTCTTTGTTGATGCTGAAGATGGCCACGGCATTCAGGTCGGGCAACACATTGTAGGTTACGCTGTCTTGCTGACTCTGGGGGAAGGAGTGGCGATAGAGGGTCTCGATGTCGTTCTCCTGGAACCGCTCCACTGGAACGAGCAGCGGTTTCGAGTCAACGAGTACCTGTACACGCCTTGTTTCCGTTGCTAAAAGGTCTGATGTCTTGAAGGCCTCTCGCAGGTTAGCCGCCATCGACACACCACTCTTCACCACATACGGCTCGTAGGTGATGGGTTGTTCGATATTGGTGGCATCTGTCATCGTAAACGACAGGGTATTCTTGCCTACACGTATTGTCAGTCTTCCTTTCTCATTCATACCTTTTGACTATTTCATTCCAGACATCACACTGGCTATACAGACGGCAAGCAGTCCTACCGCAAGTATACCCAAGATTGTATTAATCACTTTGTCCGAAATCTGCATATCGGCTGCAAAGGTACAATAAAATATTTATAATTCATAATGCATAATGCATAATTTTTGCTAACTTTGCACCGAAATGATCCAGGACCAACTGAAATACAGTATATTGCAGACCTTCGGATTACCTCCGACGGCAGAGCAGGAACACGCCCTCGACGTGTTCTCGGCTTTTATGCTGGATCACCAGGAACATACGGTGATGATCCTGCGCGGATGTGCAGGAACGGGCAAGACCACCCTTGCGGGAGCCGTCGTCCGAGCCTTGTCACGTCTGGGACAGAAACTGATACTTCTTGCTCCTACAGGTCGTGCAGCGAAGGTCTTTTCCCTGAATGCCGGTCATGCTGCCTATACGATTCATCGGCGTATCTATCGCCAGAAATCCGCAGGCGACTTGTCGGCTTTCAGTCTGAATGACAACCTGAACCGCAACACCTTATTTATCGTCGATGAGGCCTCGATGATTGCGAACGAAGGATTTATGGAGTCGTCTTTCGGTAGCGGACGCCTGCTCGACGACCTGATGCAGTATGTGTACAATGGCATGAACTGCCGTTTGATGTTGATTGGTGACAAGGCACAGTTGCCTCCTGTGGGCGAGGAAGAGAGTCCAGCACTGATGACGTCCGTCCTGCGTGGCTATGGGATGAAGGTCTATGAGTGCGACCTGAACCAGGTGCTTCGTCAGAGTGAGGACTCTGGCATCCTCTGGAATGCCACGCGCATCAGAAGTGGGGAGATGATCCTTCCACAGATACAACTAAAGGGTTTCGCGGATATTCAGGTGGTGACAGGTGATGAACTCATCGAGTCGTTGGCTACCAGTTACAGTCGGGTAGGGATGGACGAGACCATCGTCGTCACTCGCAGCAACAAACGGGCGAATATCTATAACCAGGGCATCCGCAATACTGTGCTCGACCGCGAAGATGAACTCTGTCGTGGGGATCAACTCATGATAGTGAAGAACAATTATTATTGGAGTCAGGAGTCAGGAGATAGGAGTCAGGAGACGGGCGTGGAGTTTATTGCCAATGGCGATGTCGCGGTGGTGCAGCGGGTGCGCCATGTGCATCAGCAGTATGGTTTCCGCTTTGCGGAGGTAACGATGACCTTCCCTGACTACGACGACTACGAACTGACTGCCACCGTCATCCTCGACTCGCTGATGACAGAGGCACCGGCACTGACTCGTGAACAGCAACAACATCTCTACGAGGCGGTGCTGGAAGATTATGCATGGGTGGTCAATAAGACGGAAAGAATTAAGAAACTCAGAACGGATCCCTACTACAATGCCTTGCAGATCAAGTTTGCCTACGCTGTCACCTGTCATAAGGCACAAGGTGGTCAGTGGGCGCATGTCTATCTGGATCAGGGATATATGACGGACGAGATGCTCACGCCCGACTATATCCACTGGCTCTACACCGCCTTCACTCGTGCCACGCAGAAACTTTTCCTCGTCAACTGGCCCAAGACGCAGATATTTTCCCCTCCTGAGTCAGGGGAGGTCTGAACAAGTTCTAAGGCAACTTACTCAATAAGATATCGACGAGTCTTGGAATACCGTAGTTGTCGATATCCGCTTCTTTGATCCAGATATAGTCGTCGGGCAGGGTAGGGCGCTCATCCGTCTCCCACAGATAGAAGTCTACCGTTAGTACCCGATGCGTCAGCACGTGTTTTACGTTTTTCGCAATCAGTTGCAATTTTTTAATATCCAACAAATCTACTGACTCCTGACTCCTGTCTCCAGTCTCCTTTAAAATGGGTTCCCAAAGTCCCTGCCAGATATCCCCTTCGCCACGACGATGGATGGCCGTCATCCCCTTGCAACGCACATATATATAAATAAGGTGTCGCTCTTTTACTTTCAGCGTCTTCAGTTTCACTGGTAGTTTATCTACTTTTCCTGTCCTCAGGGCTTCGCATGACTCTTGTAGCGGACAGATAAGGCAGCGAGGCGATTGTGGCGTGCATTGGATGGCTCCGAAATCCATGATGGCCTGGTTGTAGGTCCCAGAGTCAGATGACGGCAGCAGACTTTGTGCGAGAGAGGAAAACTCTTTCTTTCCGTCCGTTGTATTGATAGGTGTCTCTATCCCATAGTATCTTGCTAACACACGATACACATTCCCATCCACAACGGCAGCAGGCAGTCCGAAGGCGAAACTCCCGATGGCAGCGGCTGTGTAGTCGCCCACGCCTTTCAGGGCCTTGATGCCTTCCAAGGTCTGTGGAAATCCACCCATCGCCACAATCTGCCTGGCAGCGAAATGCAGATTCCTTGCCCTGCTGTAATAGCCCAGCCCCTGCCATTCGCGCAGTACCTTGTCCTCTGTGGCATTGGCGAGATCCTCCACCGTTGGCCATCGCTGCATAAAACGTTCCCAGTAGGCCCAGCCCTGTTTCACCTGTGTCTGTTGCAGGATGATCTCTGAGAGCCAGATGGCGTAGGGGTCGTTTGTCTCCCGCCAGGGCAGTTCACGTCCGTTCTCCCTGAACCATCTCATCAGAATCAGCGAGAAATCCGTCGTTATTTGTGCCTGTTTTTTTGCCATATCACCTGATTTGGCAACAAAATTACAAAATAATTATGAATTATGCATTGTGAATTGTGCATTATTTATTATCTTTGCATCGTCAATGCGATAAATTGTTTGTTCTATTAAATAGTTTTAGGTATGAAAAAGGTTTTAGTTTCAATTGTGGCTGCCCTGATGGCTGTCCCATCTTTCGCTCAGTTCTCGAGCGGTGGTTTTGAACTTGATAAAGAGAGTGTGTACTATGGCGCTCGTATCGGTTTGGCATTAGGTAGTCTTTCAGGTGATTCAGACCCCTATGATGGTGTGAATTCCGGCTTAACACTTGCAGGTATCCTTGGCTTGCGCCTTTCTCAGCAGGCACCTGTTTTTCTGGAGAGTGGTCTGTACTACACTCAGCGTGGTGGTAAGAACGGCAAGTATTCGGCCGATCTGAACTGCTTGGAGGTACCTGTTCTTATCAAATATGGTATTCAGGCTACTGATAAGATTGCTGTCTTGCCTTTCATTGGTCCCTATTTCGCATACGGTGTTGGTGGCGACATGGAGTATGATAATAATGGCCATAAGGAAAAGGATAGCACGTACGACTTCTTGAATCGCAACGATATGGGTATTAAACTGGGTTGTGGCGCAGAGTACAATATGCTCTATTTGGAAATTGCCTACCAGTTTGGCTTGCATAACGTTGCCGATGACGACGATGACACAATTCATGCCAATCAGTTCTCTATCAACTTTGGTGTGAACTTCTAATCACATTCCCAATAAGAAATATAATTCCCGCCAGGTTTTGCCTGACGGGAAT
>JAFZNI010000245.1 GCA_017551005.1 Prevotella sp. | reverse complement strand
CTGCAAAGATACCAATTTTTCCATCAGGGAGAGAGGGATTTTCCCTCTTTCTCCTGAAAAAAAGACTTCTCTTTTCAGTTCCTTGTTATTTCTCCAAAAGTTGCATTTCTTAATTGAACTTACGGATTCATTTGGTTGTTTGCCCTTTTATTCGTAATTTTGCCACCAGAAATAAAAGTATTAGTAACCCCTTTAACGACAAACAGAATGATGAAGACAAAGCATATCCAATACGAGACTCACGGCACCTGCTCGAAGATGATCGACGTGACTGCCGACGAGAACAACATCATCCAACAAGTGTTTTTCCTTGGAGGCTGTCATGGCAACCTGCAAGGTGTCAGTCAGTTGGTACGTGGCCAGCACATCGACGATGTTATCAAGAAACTCGATGGCATCCGCTGTGGCACGAAGGGCACATCCTGCCCCGACCAACTCTGCCGTGCCTTGGAACAACTCAAAAACGCGCCCTTACAAGATTAAGACCATTGCATAGGTTGCAAAAGTATACCCCAGATTCCGTTGGGACTTTTGCAGGGGCTGCAATGAAGGTTTTGGCTTTCAAGTTGTCATACCACGGTGGGGTAAATGATGCCCCAGATTCTGGCAAGCCATACCCCACTGGGAATTTCGTGCCTGAGATTCCGTTGGGACTTTACCCCAGGGGGTGAAACCTTCCCCTGAATTCGGTTGAGACTTTACCCCGATGGGAATTATATGCCCTGAATCCAGTTCACACTTTACCCCGCTGGGAATTTCGTGCCTGAGAATCGGTTGGGACTTTACCCCGGGGGGTGAAACCTTCCCCTGAATTCAGTTCATACTTTCACCCGGCGGGGTATGGCGTGCCCGAGATTCAGGGCAGACAAACGGAAAAACCTAATTGCCATCTGTCAGAACTGCCATCCCCCACCCCCGAAATCTGGCAGATGGCAGATGGCAGTTACAAATCCTTCAACAAAAATGTGGATGTTCAGCGCCAGTTCGATATTCGTCATATTATCGCGCAGACTCTCCTTCTTCAGGCCTTCATTTTCAACTGGTGACAATTTGTCACCGTTTCATTTCCTTCATCCTTCAGACGCTGTTTCAGTTTATTCCAATACTTACGTGCTGTGAGATAGTCCTTGCTGTCCGTCAGCACTCCACACACATCCACGATAGAGAAAAACCATTTCTGCTTCTCCTCATCCCACTTCGTACGAACTTTCTGTTCTCCGAACAACTGTATCAATTCATTCTGTGCCATTTATTTTTATAACGTCTTTATTTCTATCCTTATTAATACAATATACAAAACTCGAAAAATTTACATGTCCTGAGCCATTTTATTATACTACTCTTTCTTATTTATAATAGACAATAGGGCTTCCATTGTGTACTTGCGAGATTGAACAAAAATATGCAAATGTAGTATAGTGGTATAATTTCATGATTATTTAATCTTTATACTTCCATATATACCCCTTATAGGGTTCGCCATTTTGTAAATGCTCCCACATTCGATTACGAGGAACGCTTATCGCTCTTGCTGCCTCAGAAATAGAAGAGAAAGTAGCAATTTCTACTCCATCTAATAATTGTGTCACCTTTCGATTTCTCAGATTGGGCCAACCATTTAGCTCGTATAAATCAATTCCTTTCTTCCTGCAATAGTTATCTATATCCTTCCTTGCTTTACTTAGTTCTAATCGACTCTTATATGGTGCACAAATCTCCTTTATTTCTTCGATATTGTATTGGTATGGTGCATGTTGTACTCTCTTTAATGGTTCCAACAAATCATCCCAATGATACTTTTTAATTACATTATACACGTTGGGCTCATTATTCACTAAATCTCTGAGAAATGTATATTTTCTCACAATTTCCTCACAAAATGCTCGTGTCCACTTTGTTGTGCTTCCATAACAAAATCCCTTCAACTCCTCATGCCAGCCTTTTTTTTTCGCTATTCTATAAATATGTGCAAAACGCTTTTTCACTTCAGAAGCGAAGGTACACTGTTCATATATTTTTTGGCATTGTTCAAAATCTACTTCTATTGTTTCTCTGGGATTTTCTGTTTGAGGTTTTTCTATTTTTTCGCCTTTGGCAATATATTTAACAGCTATTGGATATCTTTTATCCAGTAGTCCATGTTCTTTTAATAATTTAAATGCAACGCCAGCGTGATCTCTTAATTCTTTTCTATTTTTGTACTTTAGGGATAACTCCCATGCTTCTTCAACGGTCTTGACATTGCGAAACCTTTTACTATCAGGTTTCGCTTCTTTAAATAGGTCATTCTCCTTGAGGTAATTCCATAAAGTTCGATTATCCCGTCGAATCTGCTCAATGGAGTTATACTCATTTGCTTCTATTAATGCCTCTTCTTTTGTGTATTCTTTAGGTTTCCCAAAAACATCATCAAGCAATCCTTTTTCAAATAATATTCTATATGCCCATATGCAATCAAATCTTAACTGACTGCGATTTTCGTAATGACCTTTATTGACAACAAGAAGTGCATCTTCAACCGTGTGATGAGTATGAATAGTTCTAGTAGGAAACAATTCATTTAAAAGGCCTTTATAACGAGACTGAATTGCTTCGTATGCACCAGGATATCTTTCTGCGAAAACCGTTAAAACATATTCACATTCCTTCGCTTTTTCTCTGATAGCTTTTTTGTTCCATTTGATAGGATAATAAATACCAACAGAACTCTCACGTTCTCCTGTCTTAGCTCTATTCAAGAGATGCCACCCTTGATTTTTATATGATTCCACCCAGTATTTTTCTCTTTCTCCACTCTTTAAAACAGGGACACTGCTCTCCAATTGTTTGGGTATGGGGATGTCACATCCACATTCTTCTGCAAATCTATAAACAGAGGAGTCTTTACTATTACGATGCTGCCAGTCTCTTTTTATCATGCTATTTGTTAAGCCGACATATACGGCTTTCTGCTCAACAAATTCATATGCATAAATATATTTGGTATTTTTGTCATAATCAGCAGATTTGGGTGGAAGCCTTTTTAACCATATATATTCTTTTAACCAACCATTACGAATTGCGACATTACATGCACCTGGACTTTTTGTCCTAAAATCAAAAATGTATTCATACTTACGCGCTTCTTGCTCACATGTTTTTTTATTCCACTTCTTTGCATTTCCCGAGCAATAAGGGCACCCTTTACCTCTCAAATGGTTGGAAGGAGTCTGCCAAAAGTCACCATGTATTTTGCATACAATGCAAACTTTTGAATTTGTGTTATTATATTCAACTTTGTGGTATTCGTATAAATCTCCATGTATTTTCTTTGCCTCCTCAATAAAAATTTCCACAGGTTTGCGTTGATGCCTACTCCTTCTGTCATCATAACATTTGGGACATCCTTGATGACTAGAAAATATATTGACAGGCCTCATTGAAAAATCACCATGCTCTACTCCATTTTTATCCTTCTCATGGCAGACAATGGTAATGGGAACCTTCATCGCTTTAAAAACTACCTTTTCATAACTATAGCGATCACCAAAAATAAAACGTAGTTTCTCAATTATTTCTTTTTGGCTGTAAAAATGTCTATGCCTTTCACCTTCATAGGCACATTTTGAACAACCATGTCCATTTAAATGACTATATGGTGTTTGCCAAAACTCCCCGTGCTTTTTGCAAATAATACAGATTTTTGTTGACGTATTTTCATACCTCACCTTGGAATAGTCATACCTATCCCCATGCACTACTTTGGTTTTCTTTATGAATTCGTCTGTTGTGAGTTTACCCATAGTTTCTCTTGATTTCCGCATCAATCACATACATATCGCCATCAGCATCTACTAAGACATTGCGAGGAACTACGTCCCAGACAATATAAGTTCCATTAGAGAATCTGCCAATTTCATCTTCTTTGGAGAAGCCCAAAGCAGACATATAGGTGTCGATCATGATTTGAGTTGCAGGTTTGGCATTGCAGACTCTCTCCTGTTCCAAGACAGGACAGACACTTCTACCATCGTATCCTGCAAATCCATAAAACTTATATGATGTATTGGGGAAAATCTGATTATGCAACAAAATCTTCTCAAATAAATTGTAAATACCTCCAGCATTAAGAAGATTGTTAACCTTGTAGATAGTTTCATTAGACACATAAGTATCATTTTCGTTTCCGCATGGGCCAGGTTCTCCCAAATCAAACACCTTATCCATAGGAATCCATATCCCTACAGACTTGGCATATTGTTCTGCAACACGCTGCTCTATTTCGAAGCGGTTTCCTTTTCCATCTGCTTTGCCAACTCCAGATTGTGCCTCATGTAGTCGGCAAAGTCTTTGGAGTTCATTGGAGATTTCTTGGATTCTTCGATTTTCCGCATCGTACGCTCCATAGCCTCTTTGTGAAACTGATTCAGAAATGTCATTGCTCATCTTGTTTTTGATTATTCTTGTGCAAAGATACACATTATTTATATAATAACCAAGTGTTTCGACGGAAAACTGCTATTTGAAGAGGTCGCCCTCCACCGTTTTGACTTTGGGGCGAGAGGGCTTACGCTTGATGGTAGAGGGGCATGCATCGGAACATACTTGCTTGATCGCTGCCTTGTCCTCTTTCGTAAAACGGATGGTCGAGACAACATCATCCTGTGGAGCAGCGGGCTTGCATGAAGAAAGCGAGCACCGACTGCATACATACTCTGCCAACTGGAACAACTTGGTCATTCCGAGGTCTATCCACTTATCCATCATCAGGCCTCCTCACGATTCAGTTCTTTGAGATAGTCACTCACCAGTTCACCAAGGACAATTGTAATCAGAAAAAACAAAAATAAACCAGCCATAATCTTATACTTTTTAGTTCGACATTATTGTTTACGGCTGCAAAGTAAAAACAAAGGTGTACCATAAGTCGGTACACCTTGGAACTTTTTTCGTTAATTAATGCTAAAAGGAATTACAGAAAGAATTTCTGGAACTCGCTCTCGAAGTTGGGGGTGAGGATATTCTGGCCAATGGCGGAGCGGATCTCATCGAGTGTCCAGAAGCGGCCACCGTCGAGTTCTTCGGCTGATGGACGCACAGGACCGTCGTAGGTGGTACGGTGGACATAGACGAATTCCCGTTCCCGACGGCCATCGAAGATGTACTGCCCTACCCGCTCTGGCACGAAGTCAGTAATCCCAAGTTCCTCGCGTACCTCTCTTACTAATGCCTGTTCTGGCGTCTCACCATAGTCAATATGACCGCCCACACTGGTGTCCCACTTGCCAGGTTGGATATCCTTCCACTCAGGGCGCTTCTGCAAATAGACCTCGCCTCGCGAATTAAACACATGGAGATGAACCACTGGGTGCAACAACTTCGAACCGCTGTGGCACTCACCCCTTGTGGCAGAGCCAACGACACGGCCCTCTTCATCCACAATCGGAAATATCTCTTGATTATTGTCTTGCATATATCCTGATTAGAGTCCTCTTGCTTTAAGCAAACCAGAAGCGTCGGGCTCCTTCATGCCTGTGAAGTCGGTGAACATCTGCATCAGGTCACCTGTATTACCACGACTCAGGATCTTATCGCGCAGATCCTGACCTGTCTCAGGTTTCAGGGCACCACGCTTGGCGAAGACATCAGCAACATTCACCGCCAACACCTCCGTCCACAGATAACTGTAATAGCCGGCTGCATAGCCCCCACCCCATACATGGTTGAAGTAACTGGTGTAATAGCGGGGCGGAATCTGAGAATTCAGAAGTCCCACCTGGCGCAGAGCCTCCGTCTCGAACTCGATGGCCTTATCAGCCGTCGGGATATCCTTCGAGGCAAGCATGTGCCAAGCCAGATCGACACAGGTGGCAGCGAGATTCTCACCCAGGGCATAGCACGGTTGGAAGTTGATGCTCTTCAGCATCCGCTCCTTCAGGTCGGCAGGCATGGGCTCACCTGTCTTGTAATGGCGGGCATAGTGGTCGAACACCTCAGGAATAGAGGCAAACGACTCATTAAACTGCGACGGCATCTCCACAAAGTCGCGAGCCACAGAGGTACCGCTCAGTGTGTTGTACTGGCAGTCAGAGAGCATGCCGTGCAGGGCGTGACCAAACTCATGGAACATGGTTGTCACCTCATCCCACGTCAGCAACGAGGGCTGTCCCTCAGGAGCCTTGGCACTGTTGCACACATTAAATATAATAGGTAACTGGTTCCACTGACGACTCTGTTTCTGGAAACCGTCCATCCAGACACCACCGCGCTTCGTGGGACGACGGAAATAGTCGCAGTAGAAGAGCGCCTTCGTCGTACCGTCCTTGTCGATGACCTCAAAGGTCTTCATGTCAGGATGATAGGTGGGGATGTCCGTACGCTCCTTGAACGTCAGACCATAGGCGCGGTTGGCGGCATAGAACACACCATTCATGAGCACACTATCCACATTGAAGTAAGGCTTCACCTCGTCCTCGGAGATGTCGAGCAATTCCTTCTTCATCTTGGCGGAATAGTAGAAATAGTCGTAAGGCTGCAACTGGAAGTCGGCGCCCTCCGTCTTGCGGGCAAATTCCTCGATGGCCTTCGCCTCGGCATCAGCCTTTGGCGTATAAGCCTTTATCAGGTTCTTCAGGAAGGCATAGACATTCTCGGGAGTCTTGGCCATCGTGTTCTCCAGCGAATAGGCAGCGTAGTTGGGATAGCCCATAATCTCTGCCTGCTCAACACGGAGTTTGGCAATCTCCACCACGAGGGGGAAGGTATTAAACTTACCCGTTCCGTCAGCACGATGGATGGAGGCCTCATAGACCTTCTTGCGCAGTTCGCGGTTGTCGAGACTAGCCAAAGGAGCCTGTTGGGTGGTGTTGACGATGACGATAGCGTATGGAGCCTTCTTGCCCCTACTCTCTGCATCCTTCTGGCACTGGGCGATGTCGGCCTCGCTGAGTCCGGCGAGGTCTTCCTTCTTATCCACCCAGACCACTGCCTCGTTGGTGGCATTAGGCAGTACGTCACCCCACTCCGTCTGGAGGTCGGAGATTTTCATGTTGATTTCCTTCATGCGCTCCATCTTATCGTCAGGCAACAAAGCACCCCTGCGCACAAAACTCTTATAGATCTCTTCGAGCAGTTTCTGGTCTTCGCCCGTCAGCGAGTCGTGCTGTTTGTCATATACCTGACGGATACGCTCAAACAGTTGTTTATTGAACGAGATTTCATTCTCGAGGTCTGTCAGCATCGGTGTCACCTTCTTCTCTATCTCGCCAATCTCTGGTGTCTTGTCTGCCTCCACGATGGCAAAGAACGTCCGACTCACACGATCCAGCAATCTCCCACTCTCTTCGTAGGCAAGGATGGTGTTCTCAAACGTAGCCGAATCCGGATTCTCCGCAATCTTCGCAATCTCATCCTTCGTCTGCTGGATGGCAGCCTCAAAGGCGGGCAGATAGTCGGTGCTGTCTATCTTGCTAAAATCGGGTGCACCGAAAGGTAACGTACTCTCCTGCAACAGCGGATTCTCATGCTGAGCCTCCTTACAGGACGAAACTTGCATCATCACGGCTGATGCGACTGCAATACTCATAAATGTCTTTGTAATCTTCATATTGTTCATTTTTAGTTATTCAACTTACTCGTCGGGCAGGAAGAGTGGATCCTCGGGCATGACCATGATGGGCTCTGTCTCGAAGGCCTGGAGAATCTTCTCGGGCACGTATTTCTTATTGACCACGAGGCGGAACATAAACTCACGGAACCAACGGTCGGTCATAATCAAATACCCCTGCTGGCCCCACGAGGCACCCCAAGAGTTCTCTACCTTCCACTTCGTTGCCTTACCTTTACCATCGAGGTCAACGGCAGTCAGTGTCATAGCATGGGTAGAGCCACTGTCGAAGGTGGAGATACGCTGGGCCTTGTCCATACCGAAGGTGGTACCAAAGAGGGATTCGTAGTCGAAATTCTCGGTATCGGCATAGCCACGCTTGCGATCCAGGAACTTACCCACATCGTAACTGCTATAGAGTTTGCGTCCGTCCTTCAACGAGGCAATCGCCATCTGCTCGATATTGTCCATTGGCAGATTGACGTATTTCCAGTTGTGGCCATCATAGGTATGGCGGTCGTATTCCACCTCGTAGGTTTTATAATACGGACGACGGGGATCGTTCATCGCCATGATAAACGTGCCGTTGATGGGGCCACCCACCACTTCCTTATAGAACGACTGTGGCGTGTATTCCTTGGCAGGTGCAATAGCCCTACCCTCCTTGTTCTTAAAGGCGTAAGAGAACTTCTGCACTGGTTCGCCGATAGTCATCACCAGCATCTTGTATATCTGTGCCAACATCCGCGTCTTGGCCTTGTCGATACTGGCCTGTTTGCGGTCCTTCTGTGCCATATCACGGAGTTGCAAGCCGTACTCACGGAGTTTCGAAGCAATCAGTGAACGCATCTTTGAGGTGTTGTCGCTGCTGAAACTCTCGGGCATCACATCAGCAGGCACCAGACCGTACTTCTCTGCAAGGTCGCTGACACCACAGAACGTACCGCCATCGCCTATCGGACTCTTGAAGAAGAACTGCACACGGGGATCGTCAATAGGTTTCTTGCCCGTATCGACACAGCCCTGCAACATGAGATTGGCCTTCTCCAACTGATCCCAGAAGAAGAGATAGGCCTGCGAGAACTCAATCTGTAGGGAGTCGCCGTGCTGGTGGGTGTAGTTGGAACGCAACACATTCAGTCCACTGAACATCCAGCAACGACCAGACGATTTCTGGTCTGTGATAGACTGTTTCTTGGTCTCTATACTGAAATAGGTGTCGAAGGCTCCTGCATTCTGAGAGTTGACAGCGAGGGCATCAATACTATTGGCTGCCACAGCATTCACCAGCGCCTTGTTGACAGGCGAGGCCTGCACTTCCTTCTGGATGTCCTTCAACATATCCTTCGAGATACCACCACTCTTCGTCTGTGCCATAACCGGCAGCATACCACAAGCCAGACACAAAGTTAAGACAAAATACTTTTTCATACGATATACCTAATAATTTCTTAATATGGGCACAAAGATACTAATAAAAAAACAAATATGATTGATTTGAGTCAAAAATAAACGCTGTTTGCGCACACAATCCAAAATTTTTGTATCTCGGTATTAAAAATAGTCATACCTTTGCGCCGTCAAAAAACAATTTTATGTTTAAGGTAGGGGCTTAGGATAACAAAAGCCCCGAGTAAAAAAGAAAGAAAAAATGAAAAAGATTTTAATGACTATGGTTGCTGCTTTTGCAGCAGTGAGCATGCAGGCTCAGGTTTACGTTGGTGGTAGTTTTGCTATTGAGGCTTGGAGTTCTCAGAAGAATGCAGGCGACAAGAGCGAGACCGTTTTCAAGATCATGCCTGAGATTGGTTACAACCTGAACGACCAGTGGGCCATCGGTACCGTTATCGGTTATCAGAACGACAAGGTGAATGGTATTAACGGCCTGAGCGAGAGCGCTTTCTCTATCGCCCCCTACGCTCGTTATACTTTCACTAAGTTGGGTAAGGTGAACCTGTTCGTTGATGGTGGTGTTGGTTTCACATCTGCTTCTAAGGCTGACTGGACAGAGATTGCCATTGGCTTCACACCGGGCATTGCCGTTAATCTCACAGATAACCTGAGTTTTGTTTCTCACATCGGTTTCCTCGGCTATGACCAGTTCAACCCCGATGGTGACGACAACAACATCAGCAAGTTCGGACTGAACCTCGACAGTACAAACCTCACCTTCGGTCTGTATTACAACTTCTAAGTTTAGAACACAAATCCATAAAAAATGGCCACATCTCTTGCAGGTGTGGCTTTTTTTGTGTACTTTTGTCGCCAGTATGGCAAAAGAACAATCTGCAACGAAAGAACGACAGCGGACCAACCTGAAGGAGCCACGCCGTTACAAGGTGACCATCTACAACGACGACTTCACCACGATGGAGTTTGTCGTGAAGATCCTAAAGGTAGTGTTCTTCAAGTCTGAGACAGAGGCTCAGGCACTGATGCTGCAAGTGCACCACTCCGACAAGGCCGTGGTAGGCATCTACAGTTACGACATTGCCGTGTCGAAAGTGAACAAGGCCACACAGATGGCACGAAACGAGGGCTATCCCCTACGACTGACATACGAACCCGAAGAATAAAAAAAACCTATGGAGATATACTATACACAGAAAGTCAACGAGGCTTTTGAAGAGATGCACGAGGCGGCACAGAAGTACCGCCACGAGTTCACCACACCAGAGCATTTTCTCTATGCCCTCTTGAAGCAATATGAATTCAATATGACACTGATAGACTGCAACGTGGACATCAACATCGTCTACCGCAGTCTGCAGGACTATTTCGAGAAGATGGAACACGTGCCGGAAGAGGTAGGCAACTACACCATCGGCACCAGTCAGCAGTTGAGCGAGGCCCTGACCACAGCCGTCAGGATCGTGCAGAACTCGAGTGCCCACTTCATCTATGTGCCACATATCGTGAAAGGAATCCTGGAATTAAGAGAATCGTATGCAGCCTGGTTGCTCAAGGATTTGCTGGGCGAATGGAAACAGGACTTTCTGAGTGAACTGGTGGCACGCTATGCTGATGACCACGACCAGGCGGACATAGATGGGGATGCAGAGGACGGACTGGTTGATGAGAAGGAGCCCTGGCGGAAACTCGTCACTTGTCTGAACGACACCTACCAGCAGCACAATCCGCTGATAGGACGCAAGCAGGAACTGGAACGCACCATCCAGGTACTCTGTCGCAAGGAAAAGAACAACCCATTGCATATTGGAGAGCCTGGCGTGGGAAAAACAGCCCTTGTCTATGGACTGGCAAAGTATATCGACACAACCGTCTGGGATATCCCCAACCGTCTGAAAGGCAGTAAGATATATCAACTCGACTTAGGCACATTGTTGGCTGGCACACAGTTCAGGGGCGACTTTGAGAAGCGCATCAAGGAGGTGATGGACGGTATTATCAAGGAGTCGGACAGGAACATTGTCTATATCGACGAGATCCACAACCTTGTGGGGGCAGGTGCCACTGGCGAAGGCTCGATGGACGCCTCGAACATGCTGAAGCCTTATCTGGAGTCGGGTAACATCCGCTTCATCGGTGCGACGACTTACGAGGAGTACAACCGTCATTTCTCCAAGTCGAAGGGACTGGTGCGCAGGTTCCAGCAGATAGACATTGCCGAACCCACGCAAGAAGAGACATTAGAGATTCTGAAACAACTGAAAAAGAACTACGAGCAGTTTCACGGCGTGTATTATGCCGACAAGGCCATTGAATTTGCCGTGAGTGCCAGTGCCAAATACATCAACGAACGATTCCTGCCTGACAAGGCCATCGACCTGATAGACGAGGCTGGTGCCTATCGGGAGATGCACAGACTCAGGGGACAGAAGCGTCAGACTGTGGACAAGGCCCTGATAGCCGACATCCTAGCCAAGACCTGTAAGGTGGATGCACTTGCTATGAAAGAAGATGACAATGCCGCCCTCGAGACACTCTATGAGCGTATCAGCAATAAGATATACGGACAGGACGAGGCGGTGCGTCAGGTAGTGGAGGCCGTCCAGATGTCGAAGGCCGGACTGCTCGATGATAACAAGCCCCTCGCCTCACTCTTGTTTGTGGGACCTACAGGTGTTGGCAAAACAGAGGTGGCCCGTGTATTGGCGAAGGAACTGGGTATCGAACTGTTGCGTTTCGACATGAGTGAATATACGGAAAAACATACCGTTGCGAAACTCATCGGCTCGCCAGCAGGCTATGTGGGCTATGAAGATGGCGGTCTGCTGACAGACGCCATCCGCAAAACACCCAACTGTGTCCTGTTGCTCGACGAGATAGAAAAGGCTCATCAGGATATCTACAATATTCTTTTACAAGTGATGGACTATGCCCGTCTGACCGACAACAAAGGGCGCAAGGCGGATTTCCGCAATGTGATCCTGATTATGACCTCGAATGCGGGAGCCCAGTTTGCGGCTCAGGCCAATATCGGATTCTCAGGAAATGTCAGTCGTGGAGAAGCCATGCTGAAACAGGTGAAGAAGACCTTCAAGCCAGAGTTCATCAATCGCCTCAGCGGTACGGTGGTCTTCAACGATATGGACAAGACGATGGCCACCCTCATCCTCCGCAAGAAATTGGGTGAACTGCAGGAGAAACTGACGGCCAAGCAGGTGCAGATGACTCTCACCGACGAGGCCTTCGACTATCTGTTGAAAGAGGGATTCACCAAGGAATACGGTGCCCGTGAGATGGATCGTGTCATCACCAGCAAACTGAAACCCCTGCTGATGCGTGAGATCCTCTTCGGTAACCTGAAAAAAGGCGGGCGCGTCACGATTGACGGCCCGCTCCTTCATATTACTTCTTCTTAGTAGTCGTTGTCTTTTTCGTCGTTGTCGCTGCCTTTGTTGTGGTGGTTGTCTGTGGCTTGTAATACTTCAGTGCCTCAGGCATCCATCCTTGGATATTCTTGATACGCGTCTCATCAGAGGGATGGTCACTCAGGAACTCGGCGGTCTGGTTTGTCTTCGACGCTGCCATACGCTGCCAGAATGATGTGGCCACCTGAGGATCATAGCCTGCCATAGCCGCAAAGATCAGTCCCATGTGGTCGGCCTCGTTCTCATGGTTACGCGAATATTTCAGGTTACTGAAGTTGAAGCCCTGCGCTACGATGGCTTGCACGACGGATTGGGTGTTCTGCCCCATACCCAACGCACCTGCAAGGGCAGCGCCCACCTGCAAACCATACTGCTGTTTCATCTGCGTGCTCATCTGCTCGGCAGAGTGACGGGCCACAGCGTGGGCAATCTCATGTCCCAAGACGATAGCCAACGAAGCCTCATTCTGGGTGATGGGCAACAAGCCCTCATAGACACAGATCAGTCCACCAGGCATACACCAGGCATTCGCCTGATTGTCCTGCACCAGATTGAAGGTCCACTTATAATACTGCACATCGTTCGACAAACCATTGGTATTCAAATAGTTCACCACCGCATTGGCGAGGTTCTGTCCTACCCGCTTCACCATCGCCGTATTGGTCTGGTTGGTAGAGAGTTTAGCGGTCTTCAAAAACTCCTGATACTGCTGGGTGGAGAGACTGAGCACCTCACCGTCGCTAACCATCAGATTCTGCTTCCTACCCGTAATGGGCACAGTGTTGGTAGTACCGCAACTGACCAGCACGGCTGCCACCATCGACATGATAATGTACTTGAAACTTTTCATCTTTTTAGTGTTTAGATTGCTATTTGCCTGCAAAATAAACAAAAAAAAACGAGATTTGCAAATATTCAGGCAAAAAAAAGAGGCACCCCATTCGGAATGCCCCCCTTCACTTAAATAATCACTTACTTTTTCTTACTTGTTCAAACCACGGTTGTTCAATGTGGCATTCAGCAGTACAAGGTACTTACGGACCTGCTTCTCGTTGAGCACGTAGCGCATCCACTTCACGTCCTTCTCGACAGCCTCTTTGACACGAGCATCGCGCTCTTCCTTGTTGTACTGTGCAGCAAACATCATCTCTGCTGAGAAGGTGTGATGAATCTCTTCCACTGCATCGATCTGGTCGGCAGTCAATGCCAAGGTCTCTGAGAGTTTCTTCATATTGACGCTCATGTCGTAAGCCTCGACATTGTTCACACTGTTTGCTTTCTCACCTTCTGCAAATGCCATTGTCATACTCAGCATTGCAACCATTGTCAAAATCATCTTTTTCATCTTTTTACCCTTTCTTTTCTTTACTCGGGGCGATTTGTTATCCTGATGCCCCTACTTTAAACTTGTTATCCTTAACTCTAATGTCTTTTGACGGTGCAAAGGTACGGCGATTTTTGAACATTTACAAGCATTTTTACGAATTGTGTGCGCAAACAGCCTTATTTTTGACTCAAATCAACAATATCTCATTTTTTATTATTATCTTTGCACCCACATACATTATTATATATAATATGGAGCAAAAAAACAGGTTTATCACAGCCAACTACCAACTTTATACGGTGGCTGATGGCAAAAAAGAACTGGAAGAGCAGACCTCTGAGGAACAGCCGTTCCAGTTTATTACAGGTTTCGGCGTGTCATTAGACGCTTTCGAGCAACAACTGATCGAGAAAGAGAGCGGTGCAACGTTCGACTTCACCCTGGAACCCGCTGACGCTTTCGGAGCATACGACCCAGAGGGTGTTCATAAACTGGGCAGGGAGACATTCATGATCAACGGGCACTTCGACCACGACAATATCTACGAAGGTGCCATCATCACCCTGATGGACAATGAGGACCACCGTTTCATGGCCAAGGTCCTGAAGATTGAGGAAGATGGCGTCACCCTCGACACCAACCATCCCCTGGCTGGCAAGACACTGAACTTCACGGGTACAGTGATAGAGAACCGTGAGGCCACAGAGGATGAGATACAGCATCTCATCAAGCATCTGACTGGCGGATGCAGCAGTTGCGGACATCATCATGGTGACGGATGCGAAGGTTGTGGCGATGAATGCGGTGATGGTTGCGGACACGATCATCATCACGAAGAAGGCTGCGGCTGCGGACACTGTCACTAATTGATAATTGATAATGGATAATGGATAATGGATAATGGATAATTAATGAATACATTCGGAACGATATTCAGGCTGACGACCTTTGGCGAGAGCCACGGTGAAGCCATCGGAGGCATAGTCGACGGAATGCCTGCAGGCATTGACATCGACCTGGATTTCATCCAGCAGGAACTCAACCGTCGCCGTCCAGGACAGAGCAGCATCACCACCTCACGACAGGAAGCCGATCAGGTGGAGTTGTTGATTGGTGTCTTTGAGGGCAAGTCAACGGGTTGCCCCATCGGTTTTATCGTGCGGAATACCAATCAACACTCCCAAGACTACGAGAACATGCGTTGTCTGTTCCGTCCTTCGCACGCAGACTACACCTATCATTATAAATATGGTACACGCGACCATCGGGGCGGAGGACGCTCCTCGGCCCGTATCACCATCAGCCGTTGTGTAGGTGGCGCCCTTGCCAAACTGGCCCTCCGTCAGTTAGGCATCAGCATTCAGGCCTATACCTCGCAAATTGGTAACATCGCCTTGGAACGCGACTACCATCTCTACGACCTGAGCCAGACGGAAACCAATGCCGTGCGCTGTCCGGATACGGAAAAGGCCGCCCAGATGGAAGAACTGGTCAAGAAGGTCAAGGCCGAAGGCGACACCATCGGAGGCATCATCACCTGTGTCATCAAGGGCTGTCCTGCAGGTCTTGGTGAACCGGAATTTGGGAAACTACATGCCTCCTTAGGCGCTGCCATGCTCAGCATCAATGCCGTCAAGGGCTTCGAGTATGGCGAGGGATTTGCAGGTGTCACCGCCCGCGGCTCCGAGCAGAACGATGTCTTTGTCCCCTCCCCCAATGTTGCAGGGGATTTGCAATCCCCTGCCCTCACCACCACGACGAATCATAGTGGCGGCATTCAGGGTGGCATCAGCAACGGCCAGGACATTTATTTCCGCGTGGCTTTCAAACCCGTTGCCACTATTCTGACGGAACAGGACACCGTCGATCTCGAAGGCAACGCCACGACATTGACTGCCCGAGGACGTCATGACCCCTGTGTCCTACCCCGTGCCGTTCCCATCGTAGAAGCGATGGCAGCCATGACCATTTTAGACCACTTTATGCTCAATAAGTCAACAAAATTGTAAAAAAATCATACGAATCACTAAAAAATCGATGGAAATGCTGGTCATTTCAGATTTAAAGTGTATATTTGCAAATGCAATCCCGGGTTTGTGAAAATCCAGATTTGCTTTAGTTAAGTCTAGTTTAGTTTTTGTGTTGGTTGAGGGCTGCTGATTAGCAGCCCTCAAATTTTTAATGTACCCCCTTCGCAGAAGGGGCTGGCGATTGCCAGCCCTCAAATTTTTAATGTTTCCCCTATTTTTAAATCACTCCGATGATCTCCTGGACGGACTTGCAACCGTGGGAGTCGAGCCAGGCATCGATGCCGTCGCGCACCTTAATACTGACGGTGGGATCGAGGAAGTTGGCGGTGCCTATCTCGATGGCAGTGGCACCAGCCATCATGAACTCTATCGCATCCTCAGCCGTGCAAATGCCACCCAGTCCGACGACGGGAATCTTGACGGCCTTCGCCACCTGCCACACCATACGTAGGGCTACGGGTTTGACAGCAGGCCCGCTGAGTCCACCGGTATTGATGCTGAGCAGCGTCTTTCGACGTTCGATATCTATCGCCATACCCATCAGCGTGTTGATGAGCGAGACACTGTCGGCTCCCTCCGCCTCTACGGTTTTGGCAATCTCAGTGATATCCGTCACATTGGGTGAGAGTTTGACAATCAACGTCTTATGGTAACGTTCGCGAACGGCCTTGACCACGCTCGACGCCCCACTACAGGTAACGCCGAAGGCCATACCACCGTCCTTCACATTCGGACAGGAGATATTCAGTTCGATGGCAGGAATCTTTTCCAAAGCATCGATACGGGCGGCGCACTCCGCATAATCATCTGGCGACGAACCACTTACATTGACAATCATATTCGTGTCAATGTCCTTGATCTGCGGATAGATATGTTCACAGAAATAATCAACGCCCTTGTTCTGCAGCCCCACACAGTTGAGCATGCCCGAGGCGGTCTCTGCCATACGGGGGTAGTCGTTGCCCTCGCGAGGCTTGAGGGTGGTGCCTTTTACGATGATGCCTCCGATACTGTCGAGGGGCATCAGGTCAGCAAACTCCAGTCCGTAGCCAAAGGTGCCCGAGGCTGTCATCACGGGATTCTTCAGCGCCAAATTGCCAAGTTTTATCTTTAAATCAGCCATTCTTCAATTATCAATTATCAATTGTCAATTACCAAAGCAATCGCTTTGTACTAAACACTGGTCCATCCTTGCACACACACAGATTACCCTCAATGGTCTTCTCCACACAACACAGACAGGCTCCCAAGCCACAGGCCATCAGGTTCTCGAGTGACACCTCGCACTCGACATCCGCCTTACGGGCATAGGCAGCCACCGCCTTCATCATCGGTGTGGGTCCACAGGTGGCAATACCTGAAAAATGCTCTTTCTGGAGCAGCGAGTGGTTAGTCACAAAGCCTTTCTCACCCTCAGAACCGTCCTCAGTAGTCACAAACACGCGCCCGTACCTTTTAAATATATCCAGCATCAGCAAGTCCTTGGCCGTCCTGGCTCCCAAGAGAAACGTGGGTTCGATGCCTTTCTGCTGCATCTCTGCACCCATATAGAGCAGAGGGGCCACACCTACACCACCTCCCACGAGCAGGATCTTCGCATCGGGAGACTGAGGCATCGTAAAACCGTGACCCAGAGGCAACAGACAGTTGAGCACATCGCCAGGCTGGAGCGCAGCCATCCGACGGGTACCATCGCCCACAGCAGCCACAAGGAGCCACAACTCATTCTGCACGCGATCAACAAAATTGATGGAGATGGGACGACGGAGAAAAGTCGTGGGCGAGCCATCGACACGGACCTCCACAAACTGGCCTGGCTGCATCTCAGGAAGCGGCTTGTCGTCAGTCAACTTAATCAGCACATACCGCTCATGAATCCGTTCCACCGCCTTGACCCTCAGGTCGAGCAAATATTTCTTCATAAAAATAGTACCTTTGTAATTTGGCGACAAAGGTACTACATTTTTTTGAAACTACAAAATCTTATTTCTTCTGGGGGATGAAGGTCTCCCAGGTCTGATCGTCGTAGAAAACGCGGATTTCTGTGATGCGACGGGCTGGCTTGTCAATTGTTTTTACCTCTTTATGCTCCAAATCCAATCGTGTATTTCGTACACTATTAATATTTGGAGTTGATAAAAGACCATTTTGGGGGGTAGGAGTGGGTGAAGACTCAAAATCAAACATCAGATTTTGGTTCATCGGGGTGCCATCTGTCCCCTGATCAGTCATCTCCAAGGTGCCGTTTTCAGGGTTCTGGTCAGGCAAATACATGTCACCTGAGCCAAACATCAACCAGTCGGTACTGATGTTAGGAATTTTCTTTTTGATGGCCTCAACGATGTTAAGGGTAGGACGGGTACGTCCATTGAAGATGCTACTAAGGGTAGCCGGTGACTGTCCGATGTAGTCAGCGAAGACCTGTTGAGTCATGTGCTGAGACTCCATAATCTGTCTGATTCGATCCTTCATTTTTCGTTATGATTAAAAAAGGGGCATTTTTGCCCATTTGGGTTTGCGTTTACAAAGATAAAGCAAAAAGTTGAAACAACCAACAAATGTAGAGAGAATTTAAGATTTAATAATTTATATTTGCGTTTTCATATTTGTAAATGAAAAGTGTTAGGAATGTAGTTGTAGGCTTTGGAATTACAAACGCAAATTTACATAAAGAAATCATTACAAAGGATTGATTTGGGTATTTAAAGTTAAATAACTGGCTTTGAATAAGGTATTTATATGAATTTGTTAGAAAAACATAGTGATATACAGAATTAGAATCCTGAATAGAAGTTGAAGATTGGGAGTTTTGGCGCAAATTTCACGTAAACCACAGACTTTCGAATACTTACGAAATTAATACCGTGTTTGCATATTTATGAATATACAAAATAAAAGTATAAAATATTGATATTGATATTTGAATCTTACAATACTAAATACATGTTTAAAACATAAAATTTACATTCCAATACCACAAGAATTTTATATTGGAATAAAGATTTGAAAAGCAAAATCAAGATACTTAAATCTTAAAGGATGTGAAAGCCAAATTCCAGAAGCACCAAAATCTCAAAATTCGTCATTTCTGCGATATTCTGCACGATGATCCGACAATCTGGAAATACGCGAGTTTTGAGGGGCCAGGAATCTCTCGGAGCCCTTGATTTTATCGGGATTTGGGGCTAAAAAAAGCGTCTCTGAAAGACGCTATTTTAGCAAATTCTAGAAGCGGAAAAGGGGTGATTTTAGTGCAAAATGTAAAAAATCAGTTCTTTCATCAACTCTCCTGGAGGGGTATTTGGGTTGTCTAAACCCTTACTTTTGGCATCTATTTCTCTTATCTTCCCAATAATCTGCATCACCTTCATTCCAGTGTAGTTTCTCATACCCGTCATGTAGTCCTTCGCAGCCCACGGAGATCTCAATTCCAACCACTCTGCTACCGCCTCCTGACTCTTATTATTTGGCGCATAATACGCGATCATGAGATTTTGGAAGAAATTAAAGAGCATTGGGAGAAATGAGTAGATGCTACCAGCCTTCGGATTTTCGTCAAAATATTTTATTATCTGATTTGCCTTGAACACATTGCGGTTCACAATGGCATCACGAAGTTCAAAACTATTAAAGTCCTTACTCACTCCGATTTGCTCCTCCACCACCTGGGGTGTCACTCTCCTATCCGGCTCTGGCAGCGATAAAATCACCTTATCGAGTTCGCCAGTGAGCCTACTGAGGTCTGCCCCTATGGAATCAGCGATAATCTGCGTGGATTTGGGGTCGATACTCACGTTTTTACGCTTCAAATAGTTCTCGATGAAGGGCGGAAGGTCTCTATCGCGCAGTTTTTTGCTCTCAAAAAGCACCCCTGCACCCTGGATGGCCTTCACATATTCCCGTTTCCGACCATCTATCGTGCCGTTTTTATGGCACATCACAAGGATGGTAGAGGGCATCGGCTGCTTGAAATACTTCTCGAGTGCTTCCGTATTCTTGATATTCTGCGCCTCCTTGACAATCACCACCTGGTATTCTGACATCATCGGGTATCTGCGGGCAGTATCAGCCACCTGCGAGGCATTCACATCACTGCCAAAGAGGATGGTCTGGTTGAAATCGCGCTCTTCTGGCTGCAGCACATTTTCAGCGATATAGTCCGAAATCTGGTCGATGTAGTACGATTCATCGCCCATCAGATAGTAGACTGGAAGGAACTTCCGTGCCTTCAGGTCGCTCATAATACTATCGAAACTGACATTTTTTGCCTCTGCCATTCGCTTTTCTCGATTATTATTTGTACTTTTGCGCTTGCAAAGTTACAAAAATGTTTCGATTAAACCTACCACAATACGAAATAAAAATCACGGAGAAGGACGGAAAGCGTATGATTTTCGACTTTCTTCGCAGAAAATACGTGGCTTTGACACCTGAGGAATGGGTACGCCAACACTTCACACACTACCTGATAGAACACAAAGGCTACCCCAAGGGACTGCTTGGCAACGAGATTGAACTACAGATCGGCGACAAGCGGTTGCGCTGCGACTCCATATTATATAATAAGGTGGCACAGCCCCAGATGATCATCGAATACAAAGCCCCTACCGTGCCGCTCCAACAAAAGGTGTTCGACCAGATATCGGCCTATAACCTACTGCTCAGGGTGGACTATCTCATCATCAGCAACGGGCTCCAGCACTGCTGTTGCAAGATGGATTACGAGCATCAAAAATACGTATTCCTGGAAGATATTCCTAGTTATGAAAAATTATGACCTGCCACCCTATCGGACAGCAGGTCACATTCACTGATTTCGAATCGCAGTTTTATTCCATATCGCTGGCATCATCGACCTTCTTCGATGTAGCCGTCTTGCGGATGGAACGCTTGCGCGTCTTCTTCGGCTGCTCAATACCCATCTTGTCGAGTTTCACACCAGCCAGTTCGGGGTCAATCATGATGCGTCCGCAGTACTCGCACACGATAATCTTCTTGTGCATCTTAATGTCGAGTTGGCGCTGGGGCGGAATTTTGTTGAAGCAACCGCCACAGGCATCACGCTGCACATAGACGATACCCAGACCGTTGCGGGCGTTCTTACGGATGCGCTTGAAAGAGGTCAGCAGACGGGTCTCGATCTTTGCCTCCAAGTCCTTCACCTTCTCCTTCAACTTATCCTCCTCGGCACGTGTCTCTTCCATGATCTCGTCGAGTTCACCCTTCTTCATCTCCAAGTCGCCTTCGCGCTCCTTGATAACCTCCTGATTGGCAGCCAGTTCCTCTTTCTTCTCAGCGATACGGGCATTGGCCTCACGGATCTTCTTGTTGCAGAGTTCAATCTCTAGTGTCTGGAACTCAATCTCCTTCGAGAGGGTATCATACTCACGGTTGTTCTTCACCTCGTTGAGTTGTTCCTTATAGCGGCCCACACTCTGCTCGGCGTCAGCAATCTCGCCTTTCTTCTGAACAATCGCACGCTCAAACTCATTGATGTCATTCTGGATTTTCTCCACACGGGTTGTCAGACCTGCGATCTCATCTTCCAGGTCCTGAACTTCCAGAGGCAGTTCGCCTCTCAATGCACGCTTCTCATCGATGGAGGAGAGTGCCGTCTGCAGTTGATAGAGGGTTTTCAGTTTCTCTTCAACTGACAAGTCTGTAGGATCTTTCTTTGCCATAATTTTCTTTTTAGCCCCCTAAGTTAGGGGGATGGGGGTCTGAACAAGCGATACCAGACCATTTTATTTTACTTTTTCAGGGATATCTGCGCCTGTTCAGACCCCTGTTGCCCCCTCGCTCGGCTTTGCCGCTTGGCTTGTCCAAGAACTTAGGGGGCTTATACATACACAATCGGATTCGTGCTGGTTTCAGCGATTTCCGTCCTGATGCCAGGACAATCCCTTTCGATAATCTCACGGAAGATCTCGCTGGTGAACTGCTCACTCTGGTAGTGGCCAATAACGCAAATCTGGATGCGCTGCTCATAACCGAAATACTGGTGATAGTGCATCTCACCCGTAATGAACGCATCAGCACCAGCCTTCAGGGCCTCATCAAGCAGGAAGTCCCCTGCCCCACCACAGATGGCCACTTTCTGTATCGGACGACGCAGCAGTTCATTGCACATCGCACACTCCACATCGAAGGCTTTTTTCACTGCCAACACAAAATCGTCTGATGCCAAAGGCTTCTCAAACGCTCCAATGACACCACTCCCCGCCTCTATGCCTTCTACGGTCTTTGGCGCGAAGAAGCGTACATCCTTCAAGTCCAGTTTCTCTGCAATCTTGAAGTTCACACCACCCTTTGCATTATCCAAATTGGTGTGCATGGAGATGACGCAGATGCCATTCACGATGGCCTTCATTACCGTGCGCTGCACGTCCGTCAGATCGCTGATGGTCTTCAGGCCACGAAACAGCAGCGGATGATGGCTGACAATCAGGTTGCAGCCCTTCTGAATGGCCTCGTCGACAATCTTTTCGTTGACGTCCAGACACAATAATGCCCCTGAAACCTCCGTCTCTGTCAATCCTACCTGCAGGCCAGCATTATCCCAACTTTCCTGAAGGGGCAGAGGCGCGAAACGTTCAAGGGCGCTCAGCACTTCTTTTATT
>JAFZNI010000244.1 GCA_017551005.1 Prevotella sp. | reverse complement strand
GCCCCTGCCAAGTATGAGAGCCCCGTCTATTTCACTTTCTATACGGAAGATGGAAAAGAAGTCAAACCCTAAGTATTTCATAGTCCTGACGCTTCAAAGATGAAAAAATTAGTAATGATTAGCATGACCGCACTTTTGGCTGGTTGCACCGCTGCCCCTGACCTGGAGCAGCAGATCGACGAACTCTACCAGAAGATGCCGCAGGAAGAGCGCATCGCACAGTTGAGGAGTATGTATATGGACGACCTCTTCGACGAGGCGGGCAATCTCGATACGGCGAAATGCCGTGAACTGATTCCCTACGGTATCGGACACTTCTCGCAGTTTGCCCTTCAGAAGCCCCGCGATCCTAACGACATCCGCGATAAGGTGGTGGCTGTGCAGGACTGGCTGATGCACCATACCCCCAACGGTATTCCGGCCCTCTTCCACGAGGAGGTGCTCTCGGGCATCAATACCAAGGGCTCTACCATCTATCCGCAGCAGATAGGACAGGCAGGTTCGTTTAATACCGAACTGGCGGAGTTGAAGACGCGCCAGACGAGTACTGCCATGCGTAAGATGGGTGGTGCCCTGGCACTCTCGCCGATGGTGGATGTGTGTCGCACACCGAGTTTCAACCGTCTGGAGGAGTCGTATGGCGAGGATGCCTATCTCTCCGCTGCGATGGGTGTGGCCTTCGTGAAGGGATTGCAACAGGGCGACCTGAAGAAAGGGGTAGGGGCTTGTACGAAGCACTATCTCGGCTACGGTGGCGGTGGTGATGCTGAGGAGAAGGAACTGATGGAAGAGATTCTCCTGCCCCACGAGACGATGATCCGCAAGACGGGTAGTGTGGCGGTGATGCCTGGCTACCATGAGGTACACGGCACGAAGTGTGTGTGCAACAGTGAGATCCTTCAGGATATCCTGCGCGACTATGTCGGTTTCGACGGCATGGTGGTGAGCGACTATACCGCCATCGACCAGATTCCGGGTTTGGATTCCGTGGTTCAAAAGGCTGCTGCTGCCATCAATAATGGTAACGACGTGGACTTCCCATTTGGAGCCAACTACAAGGAATTGCAGCAGGCCATCGATCAGGGACTGGTGAAGCCGGAGGTGTTGGAACGGGCCGTGAAGAACGTGCTGCGAATCAAGTTCCGTGCAGGTCTCTTCGACAAGGATGCTTATCTCTACAGTACTGAGGAAATCAAACTCGATACGCCTGAGGAGCGACAGACGGCCTACGACATCGCCACGCAGTCGGTGGTGCTCTTGGAGAACAATGGCGTGCTTCCTCTGAAAGAGGCGAAGAACATCCTCCTCACTGGTCCTAATGCCAATACGATGTGGGCTATGTTAGGCGACTATTCCTTCCCTGCCATGTCGTATTTCTGGAAGAAGGTAGAGACTGACCTCGACCATCCGCATACCATCACCCTCTTGGAGGGTATGAAAGCCAAGGCTCCTGAGGGCGTGAACCTGATGTATGAGCGTGGCTGCGACTGGACGGAGGAGATAGAGACCAAATACGGTGAACTGGGTGATGAGCGCGCCTGGGAGTATGAGATCCTGCACCGTAAGGTGGATTCGGGCGAGAAGGCCGATAAGGCCAATGCGCTGAAACTGGCCAAGCAGGCAGATGTCATCGTGGCTGCTGTCGGTGAGAACGTGATGCTCTGTGGTGAGAACCGTGACCGTCAGGGTCTCCGTCTGCCTGGCAAGCAGGAGCAGTTCGTGAAGGAACTCCTGGCTACTGGCAAACCTGTGGTACTGGTGATGTTCGGTGGCAGGGCTCAGGTGGTCTCTGGTCTTGCTGAGAAGTGTGCTGCCGTCATCCAGGCGTGGTATCCGGGTGAGGAGGGTGGCAATGCTGTGGCAGACATCCTCTATGGCAAGGTGTCGCCGTCAGCAAAACTCTCCGTCAGTTATCCGAATACCGAACTCAACGAACCTATCTGCTACAATCAATTGTCAGATGGTAAATTGTCAAATAGTAAAATAGCCTGGCCCTTCGGCTATGGCCTGAGTTATACGACCTTTGAGTATGCCAACCTGAAAGTAGATGCTGAGGCTCAGACGACAGACCAGAGCGTCAACCTCTCCTTCGAGGTGAAGAACACTGGTCAGGTGGCTGCCGATGAGATTGTGCAGATCTATCTCTCGCCGACTGCCAACGATCAGCAGATCCGTCCGATACAGTTGCAGGGCTTTGCCCGTGTTTCTCTCAATCCTGATGAGACCAAGACGGTGAAGGTGAAACTCTATACCGAGCAGTTCGGTTTCTATACCAACGATGGCAAGCGCCTTTGGATTGTCCGTCCCGGCTCGTTCGTCGTGAAGGTGGGAGCCTCCTCGCAGGATATCCGCTTGCAGCAGCAGGTCGCCCTGAAGGGAGAACTGGTCAGCAAACCGCTGAGGGAGTACTATTTCTCAGAGAGTACAGTGGAGTAAACTTTTTATCACATAACTTTTTATTCTAACAATTAACAAATGAAAAAGACTTTATTATCAACAGCGATGCTGTGTCTGGCCGCAGTGGCTATGGCACAGCCTGGAGGTGGCTTTGGAGGCTTTGGCGGTTTCCAGAGGCCACAGGTGAAACTGGAAACCTCCCAGGAATGGAAGGATGTAAACTATGCAGGCGACGATCAGGCCTATCATACCTGTGACATCTACCTGCCGAAGGAAGAGAAGGCTTCCTATCCCGTCGTGATCCACATCTATGGCAGTGCGTGGTTCAGCAACAACAGCAAGGGTGCTGCCGACCTCGGTACCATCGTGAATGCTCTGTTGAAGGCTGGCTATGCTGTGGTTTGTCCGAACCATCGCAGCAGTATGGATGCCAAGTGGCCTGCTCAGATCCACGATATCCGTGCCGTCATCCGTTTCGTGCGTGGTGAGGCTAAGAAGTATAAGTTTGATACGTCGTTCGTCGCCACCAGCGGTTTCTCTTCTGGCGGACACCTCTCTTCTACGGCTGCCACCACCAGTGGCCTGAAACAGACAAAGGTAGGTACCTACGACATCGACTTGGAGGGAACTGTCGGCTGCTATGCCAATGAGAGCAGCAGCGTGAATGCCGCCTGCGACTGGTCTGGTCCTGTGGATCTCACGAAGATGGACTGTGGACCTGGCATGAGCATGGGTGATAACAGTCCTGAGGACGTGCTGTTGGATTCGAAACTTGCCAAGGAGCCGGATAAGTATCGTAGTTTGAGTGCCACCTACTATGTCGACAAGAACGATCCTCCTATCATCATCTTCCATGGTGAGAAGGACAATGTCGTGCCTTGCTGCCAGGGTAAGATGTTCTACGAGAAACT
>JAFZNI010000243.1 GCA_017551005.1 Prevotella sp. | reverse complement strand
CTCTGGTGCCGCCGCCGTGCTCTACGCCAAGGAGGCCAAGGCCTAGAAGGAGGCTGGTGAGGACGTGAAGGCTTTCATCGCCGAGAAGGAGGACGAATACAACGAACTCTTCGCCAACCCGTATCAGGCTGCCAAGTATGGTTATATCGACGATGTGATCGAGCCGCGCAACACGCGCTTCCGCATCTGCCGCGCACTGGCACAACTCGCCACCAAGCGCGATGCCCTGCCCGCCAAGAAACACGGTAACATCCCGATGTAGTTTATGAATTGTAAATTGTAAATTGTCAAATTGTAAATATGACTAACGAAGTTTATGCAGCCATCGCTCTTGCCCTGCATGAGCACTTGGGCAATAACGTTCACGACGCAGAGCCGGGCATTATCACCATCAATGCCTACCCCACGCAGTGGAACGGCTATGTGCAGACTTTTACACCACATCCCTAAAAAGATACGAGTATGAAAGAATATAAATATACAATCAACGGCAACAAGTACGAGGTGGTGATCAGCGACATCACGGAGAATATCGCCACATTGACCGTTAATGGTGAGGAGTATACCGTCGAGATGGAGCAGCAAGCCGCTCCCGAGAAGCCGAAGCCCGTTGTCCGTCAGGCCAGTTCAAGTGATTCATCTGAGGCTGGTGAGGCTAAGAGCACTGGTTCTGCCTCCGGCACTGCTGTCAAGGCCCCACTGCCAGGCGTGATCACCGAGATTTGTGTCACTGAAGGACAGGAGGTCGCCGCTGGCGACACTGTCATCGTGCTCGAAGCCATGAAGATGGCCAATGCCCTGCAGGCCGAGAAATCGGGCAAGGTCAGCGCCATCGTCGTAAAGGTGGGCCAAAGCGTGATGGAGGACGAGGCCCTCGTCTACATTGAATAGTCGATTACACAAAAGAGCCAGGCCCAAATGGGTCTGTCCAAAGAGACCTTAAGCACGATAACGAAAAGCCCCGCTCACAACCGAGCGGGGCTTCTCTATTGTCTGCCAGTTTTTACTTCTGGCTCCTGTAGAATTTCTCGAGGGTGCGGTATGCATTCTCCTTTTCGGGCGAAGCAACCTCCTTCGACTCCACGTCGATGATCATCACGGGCGCACTGTCCAGATTATCCTTGGTGATGGCTGTCCACTGCGGGAGCCCCTCACCGTTAGGATTGCCCGTCTTGCAGAAGTTGGCATAGTAGGAAAGGAACAGTTTCGAGATGGCATAGTCCTCATCCTGCCAGTCATAATACTCGTTCGTGTCGAGTGTACCCATGGCGTACTCGATATCGGCAGAATGCACGGCTCCTGGGGCGATGGCCGGCTGCTGGGCAGCGGCCTTCTTCTCCTCTTCGGTCTTCTCACGCACACCGCCGGCCAGGGCTCCCGTCATGTTGCCCATCTTCTCCGATACCTGGGGGCGCGGGTGCATGTAGTGATAGCGGTAGACGGGCAGCCCCGACTTAGCCTGATAGTCGCACACCTTCCATGTGGGGAATCCGGTGAAGAGGTCGGATACGAGGTCGAATCCCTTCTGGCTCAGCACGTCCTCGTCGGCAACCAGTCCGTAGGCCGTGAATATCTCGTCGGTCATGTCGCCGAACTGTGCCTTCAGGGCGTTCTTGAAGTTCTTGATGGTGGGTGCCTGAGCCTGCAGCACCTGCATGGGATGCGCTTCAAGTGAGTTCCAGCCTGCCAACAGAGGCACCTGTGCCTGCTCGCCCTTCTCAAACACGGCATCGGCACTCTCGGTCATGAAGTAGCCGTCGAGCACAAGCCTCGACATGCCCCTCGGGGGGAGCATCTTTTGCAGTGAGTCGGCATTCAGGGCCATCGCGTCGGCCAGACTTGCGATACCGGCATCCTTGAGGGCGGCTACGCCTGCTGCCTCGGCCTCGGCCAACGTGGCGGGCTTATTGGGCAGCACCTCAGCACCCGACGAGAGCAGGGCTCCGGCGATGAGGTTCTTGGAAAGCGGCGAGCACATGAGTAGCGAGACAGAGAACGAGCCTGCCGACTCACCGACGATGTTGATGCGGGCGGGGTCGCCACCGAAGGCAGCGATATTCTCCTTCACCCACTTGATGGCGGCCACCTGATCGAGGAAGCCGTAGTTGCCGCTGCCCTTATAGTCGGAGGCAGCCGTGAGATCTGGGTGTGCAAAGAAGCCGAACACGCCCTCACGATAGTTGGCCGTCACGCCGATCACGCCCTCCTTGGCGATGGAGGAGCCATCGTAGCGTGGCTCGCTGCCCGAGCCGGCCATCAGTCCGCCGCCGTTGAAGTAGATGAGCACCGGCAGGGCGTCAGCCGTCGATGTGGAGGTAGTCCAGATGTTGAGGTAGAGGCAGTCCTCGCTTCGTCCGGAGCCACGGAAGTTCATATCACCGAACACGTCGAGTTGCATGGGGTCATCGCCGAAGGCCTTGGCCTCGCGCACGCCATCCCAAGGCTGCAGAGGCTGTGGTGCCTTCCAGCGCAGTTCGCCTACGGGAGCCTGTGCAAATGGCACGCCGAGGAATTTCTTTACGCCGTCTTCCTCGAAGCCCTCGAGGATGCCGTACTGGGTTTTCACCTGAAGTGTCACTTCCTCACCCTTCTTCTGGGTACAGGCAGTAAGGATTGCAAGGCCGGCAATGGCCAGCGTCGCAAATGTTCTGATAGTCTTATTCATAAATGTATGGAGTTAAAAAATACTTTGTGGCGACAAAGATACAAAAAATCCCCGAAAGCCAAGCGCCTTTCGGAGATTTTTTCCAGTGCGGTGCAGTAAAAACTCCTCTGCACAGAAATATTTTTTCCAGTGCGGAGCAGTAAACACCCGCTAACATTCCCTATATTACTGCAACCTCGCAGTAGCACCTCCGGGCGCGCGGAGGCACTCATAAAAGTATAATTATTGTCCTGTGATGATATCCACAAGTACGATCACGTCGGCCACATCCACCATCCCGTCACCGTTCAGGTCGCCAGCAGCAGAAACATTACCCGCTGCAATCATGTTCACAAGTGACACAAGATCATTGGCATCCACCACGCCGTCGCCGTCCACATCACCGTTTACAGGTTCTGGTATGGCCACGATTTCCTTGAATTCATTCCATGGCTCTGCGGCCTTATATGCCTCGACCGACCCCGTTGGCACATGCAGCGTGGCGTTATTTATATTTGAATCAAAAAATACATTCCCTTGAGTGTCTGGCACCTTCTCAGCATGGCAATAGACCTTTAACAGGCCGCTGCACCAAGAGAAAGCATTATAGCCGATAGAGGTCACGCTGCTGGGGATGATAATTGAAGTCAGGCCACTGCAACTAGCGAATGCCATGTTTCCTATGCTCTTCACACCGTCGGAGATTGTCGTATTTTGGCAACCGACAATCAAAGTGTTGGATGCTGTTTCAATAATAGCATTGCAGTTGTCGCGTGAGTCATATTTCGTGTTTCCCGATTCCACTTTGATTGAGGTCAGGCCGCTACAAGCGTTGAAAGCCCTGTCTCCTATGCTCTTCACGCCTCTTCCGATAGAAACCGAAGTCAGGCCACTGCAACCAGAGAAAGCATCTCTGCCGATGGAGGTCACGCTGCTGGGGATGGTAACCGAAGTCAGGCCAGAGCACCCAGAGAATATTTTAAACATTGATAATCAACAACTTACATCTTAAACGGTAGAAAAGTGGCTTTGGGGATTCTTGGGTGCTCCAAAAGTATGAAGATTTAACGTATTTAACGTACTTAAACAGCCCGCAGATTCAACCAGCACCTG
>JAFZNI010000242.1 GCA_017551005.1 Prevotella sp. | reverse complement strand
CCTCTCTATATATAGAGGGGTGGGGTATAGTAAGAGGGGGTTAGGAAGGGGGAGGAGTAAGGATGGCTACCACTATACCGTTCTCGTCCATCGTCATCCGAGCAATACGCCGGACAATCGCTAGACTGAGCGCTTTGTTAAAATATTTCGGTTATTTGATGCAACTCGATGACATTTTCTCGTTCTGCAGCGTCTTGAGGGACATCATAAGACGCATGTTACAACAATTATTACGCCTTTCCCCTTACCCCAAAGAGATAGCGGGCGAGGAAAGGACTGAGGCGGATGATGCGACTAATGACGAGGCAGAGGGCCAAGACGACAAGAGCCAGCATCAAGGCGACGATAAACTCCAAGGGGGTACTATGATAGGTGCGAAGTTGTTCACCATAGGGAAGAAGGAATCGTGGCAATAGAAAAAAATGGAGCAGATAGATATCTAAGGTCCGCTTACCTACATATTCCAAGGAATGATGAGTGATTTGTGAGAAACGATGGGTATAGAAAAGTCTGAAAAGTGTGAAGATCATCGTCAGGCCGAGCATGCCTCCAATGGCAAAAAACAGATATGAAATGGGTACGTTCTCTGAGTGTGGCATCATGGAGATTGTCCCAAAGCCCACAATTACAGATGCTATAACAATAGGTTTATTTGTCCATTGAATGAAGACATCGAAATGTTGCTTTACTAATGTACCGATATAAAAGAAAAGGTAGTAACGCCAGGTGGCAAAACTAATAAATCCCAATGCTTTGGAGAGTAATCCTAGATGGGAAAGGTAACTATTGTAATAGGCGTCATAGCAGAAAGCCATAACGGAAATAATAAATGCCAAAAGACATCCCCATTTTTTGCAGAAGCGGGAGGATATAATGTAAAGAATAAAGAACACGAAAAGGGCAAATGTAAACCAATAACCTCCTTTTGTGGTTCCAAGTCTGCTAAAGAACAATGGTGGCGGTGCCAAAAGAAGTAAGAAGATCATTGTCGGCACAATCTGCACCATAAACTTGTGCTTCACGACACTTTTGATGGTTACGCTATTCCATTGGCGTTCAGGCTTTTCAAATAGCCATCCGCTGATAAAAAAGAAGCATGGCAGACGGAAGAGAAAAAATGTTTCGTTGAATCCCATTTCCCAGTCACCTAAACAGTAATTACAGATATGCGAATATACCACGAGAATCATCGTGAATCCCCGCATGGCATCAATGTATTCGATTCTTTCCTTTTTCAAAGATTCTGTTATCTGCATTTCTGCTGCAAAAATACAAAAAAATCAGATTACATTTGGATTATTTATTTAAAAATCGTATTTTTGCAGAGCAATAGTATTAAAATTTATAGAACTTTTGATGATTAAACCTGTTGGTTGAATTAAGATTTCGCATACTTAACTTGCCTTATGGGCCTATGATTGAGAAGATTGAGTTTCAAAATAATCCAACTGAACAGGAGCACTCAGGTAGCCTTTGTCTCCGCGAATAAAGATAAATAAGGAGACTATGAAAGAAACAATATTATTCACCACTCCCTATTTTTTTGTTAAACTTACGTTGTTTAGAGAAATAATTGCTCATTAGAATCCATTCAGAGATTTCCCATTTGTATTTAGGGACCAAGGATTGATAATCTTGTGACAATAATGAGTTTCCAACTCCATACCAATTGCTTTCACAGCCCATCACGTCAAGCAAGGTCGGATACAAATCAATCTGATTGCATTCTCCTTTCCACATTTTAGAACGTAATGATGCAGGAATGTTAATCAAATAAAACGGAAGATTTTTGCTTACTCCTCCAAAATCTGTTATATGGACAGAATGGTCAGCAGCAATGATAATGATACTATTATCGTAAAGGCCCGTTCGTTTCAAATGATCGAAGTACATTCCGATTTGTCTGTCAGTATAGTGGCACTCATTCAAATAACTTGCGAGAGCATCATCTGGTATGCTAGTTTTAGATATGGGGAAGGTCGTATCTTTCTGTCTGACATAGGGTTGGTGCATTGAGAGAGTAAGGATTACAGAAAAGAAAGGCTGTTTGGACGTTTTGTCCCTTTGCATAGCCAACTGAAATATTTCTTCATCTATTAACCAGTCAGAATTCTCACCCGTGTAATCACTACTGGAAACAAGTTCTTCAAAACCATATTTTTGGCACATTTCATCTTGACACCACATAGACGCTTTCGTTGGGATTACCATGCGAGACTCTCTGCCTAATACTTGAGGTAACCCTGGCAAGACATTATTATGTGCTATAGATATTGTGATTTGAGAACGGAGAGGAAGGATTCCTGTCATATACAAAAACTGACCATCGGATGATTCACCTATTGTCACATTCTCATTCATCTGGCCATTATAATAGGTCGCCGTATCACACTTTAGGGCATTCAGGAATGGTGTCACTTCTTTACCATCTACCTTCATGTATGACACAAATGACATATAGGATTCTACGATGATAAAAATAACATTTTTATTTTCCATGCCATCAACAGTTTGTCTGACTGCATGCATTTGGGTTTCAATCTCTTTTTCAATCTGAGCAATCTGTTCTTCTGTTAACTTCCTACCTCCATTAACCATATCTGAAGTCTCAACCATCAACGACATAATACTACCTCTGCGAAAGACAAATGCCTTAGGAGCATACAATCGGAAGCCACGAGAAACATGTGTATAATAATAGAAAATGGAGACAATGTATATACCAACAAAAAGCAGGATAAACTTTAAGATCCTATTGATACTACGAAAACAGGAACTGGTCTTACGGGTAATCAAGACGAGAGCAAATAGAATAATAAGATAATAACAATCAGTCCATCGTAACCCATATACTAAGCAATTGATCATTTCTACGTCAAAAAGAGTTCCTCCCTGGCCGATAGCAGAAAGGGATATGTAATAATGGAAGAATCTAAAATAAAGGACATTAGAGAATGACCATAGCAATGTTACATAGAAAGTGATTAACACCGCCACCTTCGTCCGCCTCAAAGAAAAAAGCCATGCAATGAAAAAGACAAAACCTATATCGGCGACAATGCCCAAGATATTATCTATATAGGTACCAAAAGGATAGTAGGGATTTTCGTTGTCAGTAAAAAAAATACTGTAGTGCATAAAAAGAAGGTTCAATCCACTCAGAAAGAGAACAATCCAGTGCGGATTAAACTTCAGAAGCAGTTTCTTCATACGATATGTCAACATTTTATTATAACATTTAGAAACTATTGCAAGTGAACAATCACTTATCACGCATCATACATAAGTAGTATCTTGCATTCTTTTTGCAAAAATAAGGAGTTTTTCTTAAAACAGCAAATATCTCAAGAAAAAAAAAGTTAAAATCAACCTGTTGGTTGAATTAAATCTGTAAAATATTTATGCTTATATATTTGCATATAGCGTTATTATTCAGCAACTTAGTGATGTCTATGTGACTAATCACTATTATCGTAAATATGCGCAACTTCGTCACAAAGTTCGGAAAAATTCTTGAAATCTGCAAATAATTAGCAGGAAATCAATTGAGAAGGGAAATGTACTGAAGGACGCTTGTAAGGCAAGAACTATGCAAAAAATCTAATGGTCTCTTCGCAGGAACGGCTGCTAAGGTTGCGGCCTTCACCATGTTGCAGTATTTCAATCTTCTCAATCATAGTCCTATATGACAAGTTAGGTATGTATTATTATAATTCATCCAACAGGTATGTTTAAATATTTTACAAACATCTCCGCTATGTACGTAATCCGCTCATTTTGCCACAAAGATAAAAAAATAATAGCACATGTTTGTTTTATTAATGGAAAATTTGTATTTTTGCGGTAGAAAACTTAATTCCATATAGAGAAGAGGTATGAAATGTGAATCTGATTTAAATTTATACATAAGTTTTATATAATATGTTATAATGAATATATGACCAGCATGGAAAAGATCGAGTTCAAAAAGGTTGGTTATGATCCTCTGATAGACTATGTCAAAGGGATTTGTATTGTTTTCGTGGTTATAACTCACAGCATGAATCGTAGTGAGTTAGGGTTTATTTTCTTTCCATTTTGGGGTGATACTGCTGTTCCAATTTTTCTGATGATACAAGTCTTCCATTATTATAAGAAAGGATTCAATATTACGTTTCCACATGCTCTCAAACTATGGAATCGAGTTGTGTTTCCGTACATTTTGATAATTGTCCTTATGTTTTTAGCCCAGTTTCTTATTTATTATGATATAACAGATGGTGTTTTTTCGCCAAAACTATATTGGGACAAACGTGGGCCAGGTTCATATTACATTTTTATTTATTTGGAGTTTTCGCTAATTATCCCCTTGTTTGCGCCGTTATTTAAGAAACTATCATGGAAATGGTGTTTAGTTTTGTTTGTTTTTCTATCTCAATTAGTGGAAATAATAAGCAGTATTACACAATGTCCAGACAATATCTATCGTAATTTATTTGTCAGATACATTTTTCTGATATTCTTGGGATATCTTATGGCAACAACAGGAATAGAAATCAATAAGTACACTATTTCTGCAGGTATTATTGGTTTTTTCTTTTTGTATATATTCAACTATACAAATATTGACTTGGAACCATTTTTTTATACTAGTTTAGAT
>JAFZNI010000241.1 GCA_017551005.1 Prevotella sp. | reverse complement strand
GGTGGGCAGGAACACGGCACCGTCCTTCTCCAACATAGCCCACTCCTCAGCGGTGAAAGTGCCGGCGGGTGCCTCTTCCGTCCAGTCATCGGGCAGCAGGATCAAGCCCTGCACACCTGCGACAGTAGCGAATGCCTTCAAGTTGGCAGCGTTCCTACGCTCGTTGAGCAGATAGTCCCACTCGTCCTTGCTCAGCGTGCTCCAGCCTGAGCCGAGGTCGCTGATAAGACCGGCGTTAGTACCCCAGTCCTCAAAGTCACCCTGGAAATAAGTCTTGGCATCCTCCTCTTCATAATAGGTAAAGAAACTCAGGCCGTTGTAGTCCTTGGCTGTGCTCCAACAGAACAGGTCAACAAGTTTGGCTGTATAAGAGGAATTACTGCCTTCGGGCTTATCTATGTTGTCCTGTCCCAGCATCTCATACTGTTGTTTGGCCATCGACCACTTTCCTTCATACATGTCGCCTTCGTGTTGCAGGTTACCACGGGCAAACTGCACCTTCTTGTCTTCTGCCACAGAGAACTCACCCTCCACAGGATCCGTCTCCTCACCGATGGTGATGAATGCTGCAATGGGGCTCTGTGTGCCGGTGAGACCGCTATCAAAGATCGGCTCTACCATCACCTCGTAGGTCGTTTCAGGCTCCAAGTCTGTGATGGTGTATTCCGAACCGGTGACATTGGGAACAACAGTCCACGCATTCAACTGATCATTGGGCGTGAAGGTCAGATTATTAACGAGCAGCCAGCCGTCGCCATTGCTGTGGCGGATGAAGAACACGTACTTCTTACCTTCGTCAGCACGGGTACGGGCCTTGGGAGCGTTGGCATTGGTATCGGCACCTGACAGAACGACGAAGCCATCCTTGTTCAAGTCCTGGGCAGCGGACATCATCGCACGGAGGTTGTCCAATTCTTTGCTCGTACCAAAATATTCCTCATTGAGATCTTTTATTTGTTCATCATACTGCGCTTCCGTTATCTCTCCCTTTTGGAGCGATTCCATCAGTTCGTTCATCTTTCTTTCATTTTGCTCCAAAGAAGATTCCAAATCTTTCATCTTCTGCAATTTATCGTCATCATTGAGTGTTGCAGATTCCAGAGCATCCTTCTCGCCAGTCAACTCATCTATTCCTTTTTGTTCTTCGGCAATTTTCGCTTCTATCTGCGCTTTCTCCTCATCACTTAAATTTGGATTCGTAATTAGATTATACAGGGTTAAAATTGTTTGCTTACTAGCATTTATATCTTTCTCCAAATCCTTGATCTTCTCTTGCCGTTCGGCAGAAGAGAGCAATGATGCTTCGAGAAACTTCTTCTCGGCTTCTAATTCATCTATTTCTTTTTGTTCTTCAGCAATTTTCGCTTCTATCTGCGCTTTCTCCTCATCACTTAAATTTGGATTCGTAATTAGATTATACAGGGTTAAAAGAGTTTGATTACTAGCATATATATCTTTCTCCAAATTCTTGATCCTTGCCTGTTTGTCTGCATCGTTCATGCACTCGTAGTCAAGTCTCTTCATCTGGTTGAGCGGCGTTTCTTCTGTCTGCTCCACTATACCGTAGAGGAACTTCTCGGGATCTGCGCCAGTCTTACCTTGTCCTGCATTGAAACTATAAGCGGTATTACTGCCAATGCCTCCCACAAAGAGGATGTTGCTGTAAGGCTTTTCGCTACCAGAGGCCCAGATATTTTCGCCCCATGAACCTTTTTCGAAGCCTTCGCCCTTACCAGAACCCATGGACTGGATAGCATCGTCACTGACAGGAGTGCCCTGGACTTTCGCTCTGTAATAGAGATTGACCTTCGTGCTCTCACCGCCATTCTCGAAGGAGATTTTCTCGGAGCGGCTGTTGACGGGCTCGGTACTCACAATCTTCGGACCGTCGTAGCGTGAGCCGGTGATTACCTCAACGGGATCAGACCAGCGGCTGAATCCAACGCCACCGGTGCAGACATTACGCACACGGACATAATACTTTGTCAGCGGATCCAAACCATTCACTGTCAATGAAGCATTGTTAGGAATACCTCCCCATGGGTCTTCCTTGGCTGCCAGGGCTTCATAACTGACGCTTGTCGGTGTGGCTGTTCCTGGGTCGAAGCCTGCCTCGGTGGAATAGACCACCTCACCGGCCTGTGTCTCAGACCTGAACGAGATTGTGGCTGAGTTGTAGGTAGTATTGTCAACAGAGAGAGCCTGCGGACTCTGTGAGCAGTAGTCCGTGCAGTCCATCACGAATCTGGTGAGTTCTGCCGTCTCCTCCGGAGCCTCGCCGCGTGCCATACTGTAAATCAGGTCGCCCTGTGGGTAGTAGAGTGAGAAATAATAGGACTGGCTATAAACCGCCTTGTCAGCATCGTATATCCAGTTGACCTGGTATTTATGCTCGCAGCAAAGGGTTACGGTGCCGCCGTACGCCTTATAACTTGGTGCTTGCAGGTAAGCCACCTCAACAGGATTGGCTTCATCCGTAACATCCACGATCTGTACGGCATAGCCAAACCATTCAATGTACTGGCTGCCGAGGGCAAACATGATCTCCACCTGTTGCTCTACGGGACAGCAGGCGGTGGTGAAGATCACGGGATCCGACCACTCGCTGAGGTTGTCCTCAGGGAAGATGGCCTGCACCTGTACCTCGTACTTCGTGGCGGGGGTTAAGTCCGTCAGCGTGGTCGAAAGGGCTGTGAGGTCATTGATAGCGACATAGCGCTGTTCCTCCTCGCCTTCCTTGGCCACCTTGCGGTAGCGCACGTTCCAGGCTGTGGCGTCGCCGCGCAGCGTACAGGCTACCTCGGCACTTACGTCACCTGCGTTGACGGTAAGGCTGGCAGGCACCGGATATTCTCCGAAGGTGAACTGTATTTGGGCCTTATACTGATATGAGTCCCGTTTATTCGCATTCTCTATCGATGCCTCGTCCAAGGGGTCGATATCCTTGTTGTTGTCGCGGGCAATCGCATGACCGCCGTCGCCATAGAAATAGTAGTTCTGCAACGAACCCCAGCCCTCGGCTGTGCCGGTGTTGTCGTCAACGGTGACGATGATGCTTGACTTGCCGTCGTACTCAAATGGCCTGTCGAAATAGATGGTATTCCACTGGCCTGCGGTGAACATCACCTCGCCTTTGAACACCTGGTCGGCCTCCGTCACCGGATGCAGACTTACACTCGCATAATCTCTATGGGTGAGATAGACGGTGAGGTTGCGTTTCAGGTCGCCAGTATGTGTCTTGAAAGCCAGGCTCCATATCTTGCCCTTGCCATGGTTAATCTCCTCAGCGGAAAACACCTGCTGGGTCATAGCATAATTATACTGTGCCGTAATAGGAAGATCAGTCCAATTGTCCCCACTACCGATGGTGATGGTGCCAGGACTATTGTCCTTGAACGGTCCTACCTCCGGCATGGTGATAGAAAGGCTGCGGTCAGCAGTCTGGTTCTCTTTGTCGGTGCCGTAGTTGCTCTTGTCGTCTAAGATGCTATAAATGCTGGCATCCGTAATACCACCATAGGTAAATATAGTCTTATACGTGGCATCAGCCTTGTAAGTTTCATAAACGGTCGCCACGGCATCCCTGTTTGCAGATTCGTTCTCGTCGCCTTCTGCATGCAGGGTGTACAAGTTGGAAGCAAACTCTGCCACATTATTAATCTGTGTGGCAACCATACTGGCAAAGGCACCTGCCTTTGCATTCATCTTCTGGGTGGCTATGGTCTTTGTCCTGCCTTGCAGCCATGTCTTACCGTCGTCGGCTGTCATGTCCTTCGGGGTTATTGTCTGCGTTGTCACCTTAAATGTCATCAAGTCATTCGAGGGGGTCAGCACGCGATAATCGAAGGGATAGGAGATAAGCGAGCCGGTATTGATGTCGTAGATGGCCTTCTCAGCATCTTCGTTCCAGTCCTTCGCGATGTCGGAGGTGTGGAAGTGTCCTGTCAGGATCGTGTTCACGCCGGCATCGATGAGGGCGTTACGCACCGTCTCGTAACTATTTACGGTATAGGTGTCGATGAACAAGTCTGCTCCAGTAATATGGGGAAACAGCGGGTGGTGCATCATGGCGATGACCTGCTTACCTGCGTTGCGTTTCTCCTTCGCTTTGGTACAAAGCCATTCGAGTGTTGCTGCGGAGATACTGGCTGTATGGGAATCGATAGCGAGCAATACCAGTCCCTCCATGGGTTCTGCCACATAACTAAGCGAATTGGGGTCAAGTTCGTTGTCCCAACTGTTATAGCCATAGTTATAGTAGAAAGATTGAAATTCGTCGTATTCCAGCACTTCGGCAGCCTCTGTCGTTCCGTCGGCATTAAACTTTTTGGGACTTCCTGCCGCACCAAAGTCATGGTTGCCGGGAATGACATATACATTGATGCCATAGTCAAACAGCAGCCTGTCAAGACCATTCCTCACATATTCGTGGCTGGCAGACTCACCGTCCTTGGTCAGGTCGCCAGTGATGAATACTGCCTTTGGTTGGAGGGTAATCATTTTATTAATAAACTGGTCAAAGATGGCGGCACTCTGTTGCAGCATCTTACGCTCTCCGGCATAATAGTTAATCCAGGCTTCCTGAGTCTCGGCTCCCTCGGGGAGCAGTTCAGGTGCCATCACGTGGATGTCGGAGACAACAACAATCTGATTGCTATTGCCGCCTCCTGCGGCTTTTTTCTGCGCCCACGCACCTGTGGAGCAGAACACGGCGAGAAGGAGCATCATCGCAGTCTTTCGCCAAATGTTTCTTTTAGTAGTTGTTAGCATAACATGTAAATTTTTAGTTGTTAATATTGTTGTATTGTTTATTTTCTCCTGCCCTATCCAACTGCTGTGTTGGGGGGATCTTTTTGGGTGGGTACGCCCTCGGCGAAGAGACGGCGCAGACCCTGCTCATAGGCACGGAGGGCTTCCATGCCCTTGCGGGTGATGCGACACACAGAACGGGCTGCGGGCCCGGAGCCACTCTTGTCCATCTGCAAATAACCAGCCTCCTGCAATGTCTTGATCTGTATGCTCAGGTTGCCCCGTGTGGCACCAGTAATCTCACACAGATACATGAAGTTGGCACTCTCCAGACTCTCGAGGGCCACCATGATTTTCAGCCGCAGTTCGTTGTGCAGCAACGGATTGATAACAGCAAACTTAAACGCCATAATTCTTAACGTATTTCTTGAACATGTGACCAGGAATGATTAGGGTGATGACAGTGACAATGGCTGTGATGAGCAATTGCCACGGCCACAGGTCACCCTGGAAGAAGAGACTGACGAAGGATAGTGCCGTGCCTACGATGCCACACACCGTCTTGGGATGGAAACGCAGGATGACACCCGTGAGGAAACAGCCAAAGCCAATGAGAATCCCCTGGAACGTGCAGTACAGCATCTCGAAGACACCCGCGAAGCCCATCGTGGTCCCGCCCAGACAACTCACGAAACCGACGAAGACCCACATATAGAGGATGACCTTCGCATCCAACGAACGGTTGCCCGTGCGGTCATAATCCTTGCGCAGGAAATGAATCATCAGAGGCGCCCCCACCAAGGGGATGCCCAACCAGATCCATTCGCACCAGTTCTCTTGCCAGAGTAGGAGTGCAACAAATTCCACAAGAAGGAAGATAGCCGTGGGATAACCCCAGACAAGAAAGAGATTCTCGCCCGTCGGCACCTTATGGCCATAGACCTCGCCACGCATTCGGCTGATGATATCGAGTTCGTCAGTAGTCATAAGAACTGTTATTGATGGTACAAATATAATGTTTATTTTTTAGACTACCACTATCGCACGTGGAAATTTAGATATTATTAACAAAATATTATACCGAGGGACACCCCAAAAACACCATGAGATATGATAAGGTTTCGTGGTATTTTTGTATCTTTGCACCATGATTGGACAAGACCAGCAAAAAAAGGACGAATTCTATATGCAGCGGGCGCTCGACGAGGCACGGTTGGCATATAAGGAAGGAGAAATTCCCATCGGAGCCGTAGTGGTGTGCAAAGACCGTATCATCGCTAGAGCCCACAACCTGACAGAGACGCTCTGCGACGTGACGGCCCATGCCGAGATGCAGGCTATCACCTCCGCCGCCAATCTCCTGGGCGGCAAGTATTTGACGGAATGTACGCTCTACGTCACGGTGGAGCCTTGCGTGATGTGTGCCGGAGCCATCGGGTGGGCACAGATTCCACGCATCGTCTACGGGTGCCCTGACGAGAAACGGGGCTATCACGAGTATGCTCCCCACGCCATGCACCCCAAGGCAACGATAACTGGCGGCATACTCGAAGCCGAGTGCCGCCAGTTGATGCAAGAGTTCTTTCAACAGAAGCGTTAGGGGCTACTGCCGAATATCACTATTGAATTCGTTCAATGACGTAGTCTACATCACCGATATCGATTTTCTTATCTCTGTTGACATCGGCATCCATGTGTGATTCGTATTCTTCGCCAATCGCCTCAATGACAAAGTCAACATCTGCAACATTGATACTACCGTCACCATTAGCATCGCCCTCTGTAGTATTACCACTGAAAGAGAAAGACTTCTCCTCACTCCACTGAGAATATGTATTCTCCTCACCACAGGTCCTTACACGATAGAAGAAACGACTTTGGATATTCAGGTCCTTAAAGGTAAAACTGTTCGTATCTGTCGTGTAGTTGGTGACAACCGTCGCCTTTTTGGGGGTCATCTGGCGCGATGCGCCCTGGCTGGCAATGCCTAACTGCTCTTCGGTCCATGTGCCATCATAGATAGCCAGATAGTTCAGATACATACATGTCTCAGGACGAATCTCAATCCAGTAAAGGTCTTTACGGACAGTGACATGGAAGATCAGCATTCCCTCCTCTGTCAATTGGAAGGGAAGCGTTTCATAAGAGGCTGATTCTCCTTTGTTTCCGAAGGCAATTTTCAGTTGTCCATTTACTGGAGTACCATCCTTGTATGGCTTTGCTCCCATCACAATCGTCATCTCAGATGACTGCGGAACATTCCATGTCGGCGATCTCAGATATCCAGTCGTCGTTGATGTGCCTATACGAAGTTTATTCGGACTGGTATAAAGTTTCTCACCTCTCCACCCAGACATGCCATAGTCTGGCATTTTTGTAGAGATGTCAGTCAATCCTACCGTCTTACTCTTCATCTGATCAAACGAGAATTCTCTTTCCAACGCCTCCTCAGGGTTATCTGAGGCCTTTCCGATCTCCGTCAGTTCCAACTCATAACCGATGGCTCCACTGACAGCAGGCCAGGTCACCGTAAATTCATTCTTACCTTCCTGAGCCGTGCCCTCCCCAGGCTCGGGGATACCTAATTCCGGACGGCAGACCACAAACGAGATCAGGCCTTCCTTACTCTCCCTGATATTGTCTATCGGTTTGCTCATCAACTTGGTGCCATCGGAATTGGGAGCATACAAAGTAGCAGCGGGATTAGAAAAGTTGTTTAGCAAATCATTGTGCGACGTACCGGGGAACGGGTCACCAGCCAATGAACTCGCACTGGCTAAAAGAGCGCCATCGGCAGGAATGATAGTCATACGCTGG
>JAFZNI010000240.1 GCA_017551005.1 Prevotella sp. | reverse complement strand
TCTGCTGAGCATCGGCTTCTTCTTGGTAGTTCTGGTATTAGGCTTGGCATATGCTTGGCGGGAAGGAGACTTGGAATGGACGTAAGGAAACCGCACATCAAGAGTATCCCCTATGAGGAATGGAATGACAACGCCTCGTTGGAGAAGATTGTTGACGAACTCCATGAGGGTGGCGTCAATGTGGTGACGGGCTCACTCGACCAGTTGATTAACTGGGGCCGCTCGAATTCCCTCTGGTCGCTGACCTTCGCCACCTCGTGCTGTGGTATCGAGTTCATGGCCTGTGGCTGTGCCCGTTACGACTTTGCCCGTTTTGGTTTCGAGGTGACGCGAAACTCTCCCCGTCAGGCTGACCTGATTATGTGTGCCGGAACGATTACGCATAAGATGGCTCCTGCCCTGAAGCGTCTGTATGACGAGATGGCTGAGCCGAAGTATGTGATTGCTGTCGGTGGCTGTGCCATCAGTGGAGGCCCGTTCAAGTCGAGTTACCATGTGGTGAAGGGTATCGAGGAAATCGTACCCGTCGACGTGTTTATTCCTGGTTGTCCTCCCCGTCCGGAGGCTATCATGTACGGCATGATGCAGTTGCAGCGTAAGGTGAAAATTGAAAAGTTCTTTGGCGGTGCCAACCACAAGCAGACTGCTGAGGAGGCTGCTTTAGGCGTATCGAATGAGGAACTGACCTTCCGCGAGAAGCACAACGACCACCGTCGTGAGCCTATCGTGGTGACAGATGTTCCAAAAGAGTTTGCAGAAGAATTTGCCGGAAAAGCCGGAAATACCGGAGAACCCGTTAAAGTAGAGGAGGAGACGGCATGAAGTTAGAATTCCTTTCATTTGAATTTGACAAGTTCGCACAGGAGATGCAGGACTTGAAGGACAAGAAGGGCTTTGACTATCTTGTTACCATTGTCGGTGAGGACTTTAGCCTCACCCCCAACCCCTCTCCAACGGGCGAGGGGAGTAGTAACCTCGGTTGCGTCTATATTCTTGAGAATACAAGTACCCATGAGCGCTGCTCTGTGAAGATGATGGCCAGGCAGCAGGTTTGCGGTGACGGTATGTCATCGAACGGTACTGGCGAATTGGACGGTCAGACAGTGGCCTATCTCCCAACCGTTTCAAACATCTGGCGTGTAGCCGACCTGCTGGAGCGCGAAGTGTATGACTTCTATGGTATTGTGTTCCTGGGTCATCCCGATATGCGTCGTCTGTTCCTGCGTTCTGATTTCAGGGGCTATCCCTTCCGTAAGGACTGGGAGTTCAACGACAAATATACCCTTGAGGATGATGTGGAGCCCGACTACGGCTTGGAGTTCTATCTCGACAAGGACGGCGTGCTGCAGTCGAAACAGAACCGCCTCTTTGGTTCTGACGACTATGTGATTAACATTGGTCCTCAGCACCCTGCCACCCACGGTGTGCTGCGCTTGCAGACGGTGCTCGATGGTGAGACGGTGAAGCGCATCTATCCGCATCTGGGTTATATCCACCGTGCTATCGAGAAGATGTGGGAGGGCATGACCTATCCACAGACGCTGGCTCTGACTGATCGTCTGAACTATCTGGGTGCCATGCAGCACCGCCATGCGCTGGTCGGTGTGATCGAGGAGGCTATGGAGGTTGAATTGACTGACCGTATCAAATACATCCGTACGATTATGGATGAGTTGCAGCGTCTTGACTCCCACCTGCTCTACACCTCATGTGTGGCTCAGGACCTCGGTGCACTCACTGGTATGCTCTATGGTATGCGTGACCGTGAACATGTGTTGAACTGTATGGAGGAAACCACAGGTGGACGACTGATCCAGAACTACTACCGCATCGGTGGATTGCAGGATGATATCGATCCGAACTTCGTCAAGAACTGTAAGGATCTCGTGAACTACCTGCGCCCGACGATTCAGGAGTATATGGATATCTTCGGTGATAACATCATCACCCACAACCGTCTGGAGAATTGTGGTCCGATGAGTCTTGAAGATTGTATCAACTACGCTGTGACCGGACCTGCAGGCCGTGCTTCTGGTTGGAAGAACGACGTGCGTAAGAACCATCCGTACGACATGTACGACAAGGTGGAGTGGGAGCAGTGTACGCTCGATGGCTGTGACTCGATGGCACGTTACCTCGTTCACATCAACGAGATGTACCAGAGCCTGAACATCATCGAACAACTCATCGACAACATCCCCGAGGGTGACTTCTACGTGAAGCAGAAGCCTATCATCAAGTGCCCGGAGGGACAGTGGTACTATTCTGTCGAGGGTGTGGCCGGTGAGTTTGGTGTCTATCTCGACTCTCGTGGCGACAAGAGCCCCTACCGCATGAAGATGCGTCCGATGGGTCTCTCGCTGGTTGGTGCCTTCGACCCGATGCTGCGTGGTCAGAAGATTGCCG
>JAFZNI010000239.1 GCA_017551005.1 Prevotella sp. | reverse complement strand
GTTAGGGGGATGGGGGTCTGAACAAGCGTTTACCAGACCATTTATTGTTTCTACTGAGAGTCTGCGCCTGTTCAGACCCCCTACCCCCTAACTTAGGGGGTTCTATCATCCTACCGTACCCTCAAGGGAAACGGAGAGCAGTTTCTGAGCCTCAACGGCAAATTCCATAGGCAACTTCTGAAGCACCTCCTTGGCATAGCCATTGACGATGAGTCCGACGGCCTGTTCTGTGGGAATGCCTCGCTGATTGCAATAGAAAAGTTGATCTTCAGAGATTTTCGAGGTAGTTGCCTCATGCTCGAAGATAGCCGTATCGTTGTGTACATCCATATAAGGGAAGGTATGCGCACCACAATCCGAACCTAAGAGCAGTGAGTCGCACGACGAATAATTACGGGCATTGTCGGCTGTTGCTGCTGCACGCACCAGACCGCGATACGAGTTCTGCGAGTGACCTGCAGAGATACCCTTAGAGATGATGGTGCTCTTGGTATTCTTGCCAATATGAATCATCTTCGTGCCAGTGTCTGCCTCCTGATAGTTGTTGGTGACAGCAACGGAATAAAATTCTGCTACGGAGTTGTCACCTCGGAGAATACATGATGGGTATTTCCAAGTAATGGCAGAACCCGTCTCCACCTGTGTCCACGAGAGTTTCGAGTCCACACCACGCAGATCGCCACGCTTTGTTACGAGATTCAGCACGCCACCCTTACCATTTTCATCACCAGGATACCAGTTCTGAACGGTTGAATACTTAACTTCCGCACGATTCATCACGATAATCTCCACGATGGCAGCATGCAACTGGTTCTCGTCACGCATCGGAGCCGTACAACCTTCGAGATACGATACGTAGGCATCATCATCTGCAATGATCAAGGTACGCTCAAACTGACCTGTATTCCTGGCGTTGATGCGGAAATACGAACTCAGTTCCATCGGACAGCGCACGCCCTTGGGGATATACACAAACGAACCGTCACTAAAGACTGCACTATTCAGGGCCGCAAAGAAATTATCCTTATAAGGCACCACCGTTCCCAGATACTGACGCACCAGGTCGCCATGCTCCTTAATGGCTTCTCCAATGGAGCAGAAGATGACACCCTTTTCACGCAGTTTCTCTTTGAAGGTGGTTTTTACGCTGACAGAGTCCATGATAGCATCGACGGCAGTATTACCACTTAGGGCCAATCGCTCTTCGAGGGGAATACCTAATTTATCAAAGGTCTTTTCCAGTTCGGGATCGATAGTAGTAGAACCTCCGGACTTTCCGGATTTTCCGGTTGTAGGATCTGCATAATACGAGATAGCCTGATAGTCTATCTCAGGCACATGCACATGTCCCCATGTCGGCTCTGTCTGCTCCTTCCAATAGCGGAACGCCTTCAAACGGAATTCGAGCATCCATTCAGGTTCCCCCTTCTTGGCTGAGATGAGCCTAACCACATCCTCATTGAGACCTTTCTCTATGATTTCCGTATGAACATCCGTCGTAAAGCCAAACTCATATTTCTGTTCGGCTACCTGCTTTACAAACTCATTGCTCTCTTTTGCCATAGCGGGCACAAAGGTACGAAAATGTCAGCGAAAAGCAAAGGAAAAGCGCATTTTTCTTTGCTTTTCCAAACAAAAGATGACAATGAGTAGTAGCAGATAGAGGGTCATGGCAGTATGGAAGGGGGAAGGAGCCGGAGTAAACTCAAACAGCAGGGTGAGTGCGATGACGATAATGACCCCCATGGAGGCATAGCCGATAATAAAGATGTTGAGGGCGCGTTGCCAACCCTGCTGACTGCTGGCAGCCAGAAACGAATTGACGACAAGGGGCAGAAGGATGAGCAGTTCACCCCCCCACGAATAACTCCAGAAAGTAGTGGCCACGCAGACGGCAAGTGGACTGAACGTCTGCCTGCCAAGAAGGGCTTGTCGGTAGTAGAACCACAATACATAGAGGACACCTGTCAGCATGCTGGCATACATGGTCCACAAAGAATGGGCAGATGATAGTGGAAGCAGGGTAAACAGTCCGCGATATACACCATCAGAGCCAATACCAGACGCAAGGAAATCAAACAGCAGTCCCAAAGGCGATTCCTGCAACAGCAGGGCAACAACGAGCCAGGCCGCCGTATCGACTACCACCACGGTAAGCAATGTACGCCAAGAACGGGTGAGAAGCATGTAAAGACAGAAGAGCAGCGCCAACTGAGGCTTGATCATGGCTACTGACAGGCATAGACCCGCGAGCAGCGGATGATGACGGTGCAGCACCAATGACCAGCATACGAGCAGGCAAAGCATGCCTCCGGCATTGCCGCCTTGCGCTGGGCGGATATAGGCCACGCTTGCCAGCAACATGAGGAAGACGACATGTCTGCGATGACGGGGGAAAGCACGCAAGGCCGCTACTCCCGACAATAGGAAAAAGAGAAGGGCCAGACACAGGAAATAGCCACGTGCCACGTCGTAGGACAGGTAGCCAGGATAGAACAACTGTCCGAGCAGGAGTCCCCACGGCGAGGTCCCCCACCCTTCTGGGACGGTGGGCAGGGTATGCCTAATTAGCACTTGCGGATCAACAGACACGTAGGGATTGAGCCCGTGCCAGAGATAGTTGGCGACTATCCACTGCCCCTCGAAGTCCCACCATTGCAGTCCCATCTTGGTATACCAAAGCAAGATGGTCACAGCCAACAGGGCATAAAACGCGCAAACGGTGCGCAGAGAGAAGAGATTATGAAACGTCATTAAAAGGCTATTAGTTGATCGTTGGTAAAGATGCGTAGCCAGGGAATATCGCAGAACAGCAAGAATACAAACCACAGAACAAGGAAGATGCAATAGATCATAAGGCGGTGTTCGCGATAGAGTTTTTCCGGCTTCTGTACACTAGAGTCGTCATCAAAGGCCAGCCGTAAGTAGTAGCAATAGACCCCAATGAGGAATGGAATGAACAACAGCAATTCTGTACGGTACTTCACCAAGAATGTTCCGATAAAGAACACGGAGAGCAGCGCATAAAAAAACGCACTGGTGAGCAACAGCACTTCATTGTAATAGCGAAAAGACTTGCGGTATTGCGCCGCCTCGGCTTTGTTGCCTATCATCCGGTATTCGGCAAAGCGCTTAGTGGCCATCAGGTAGGCACCCACCATCCAATAGCCCAGTACAATACTGCATGGCGGCAATAGCGTCGGACTGATGACAAACCAGCCCAGAAACAGCCGGATGGCATTGTTGAGCGACTCTGACAGCACGTCGACAACCGGAATGTCTTTGGTTCGGATAGGACGTACATTATAAAGAATGCCCATCAGCCAGAGCCAAGCGGCACAAGCAGCAAAGGACTTGTTGACCAGCCATGCACATCCCATGCCAAGCGCCGTGAGCAACAGCCACAGAATCCACACAACGGAACCTCTTACATGGCCACTGACCACAGCGCGGTACTTTTTGACAGGATGGAAACGGTCGGAACCAGCATCCAACCATTCGTTAATAACATAATTAGCCGAAGCAATAAAACTGACCGACAATAGTCCAATCGTCAGTTGCTGCCACAACATTGTGTCGGCCAACGACCGATGAGTGAGCAACACAGCGATAAAAACACCAGGCAGCACAAACAATTGCTTGACCCAGTGATCCAGTCGCATGATGCGGATATAGTCGTTCATTACAGTTTCTGTTCTACTTCAATTTCAGTAAAGGTTTCGATGATATCTTTATTCTTCATTGTCTTTTGTATATTTGATGGCAAGCATCGTCAAATCGTCGCTTTGCTCAGCATCGTCCACGAAACGATGGACAGCCTCTTCCATCCGACTGACGATGGTGGCAGGCATTATCGGTCCATCAACCAACTGTGACTCTGCCACACGGATGATACGCTCTTCACCAAACAGGCCATGCAGACTGTCTTCTGCCTCGTTGAGACCATCAGTATAGAGGAAGATGGTGGTCTGTGGTTCCAACTGTATCTCCTGACGCGAAAATGCCCAGTCGCTTATCACACCGATGGGTAGGTTCGAGTCGCACGCCAGTATTCTGACATCCTTTCCCATTAACAATGGTGAGTTGTGTCCTGCATTACAGTATTGGAGTATACCCGTATGCAGGTCGAACACACCCAAGAAGAGCGTGACGAACATATTCGTCTCATTCCCATCGGCCACTGCTGCATTGAGAGCCTTCACAATCATATTCGGCTCTGACACATGCAGAGAGACATTACGGAACAGTGAACGCACCATTGCCATTACCAGTGAGGCTGGAATACCCTTACCTGAAACATCACCAATACAGAAAAATAGTTTCTCGTCGCGGATATAAAAGTCGAAAAGGTCGCCACCTACTTCCTTCGCAGGGGTCAACTTACCGTAAATATCCACGTCATCACGCTCCGGATAGGGTGGGAAAGTCTTGGGTAGCATCGACATCTGGATATCATGGGCCACCTTCAGTTCATTCTCGATAGCGGCCTTCGAGGCGGTAGTCTGCTTAAGTTCCTCGATATAATCCTTCAGAGAGTGCTGCATACCCTCAAACGAATCGCGCAGCAGCCGTATCTCGTCATTGTGCTTAATGATGGGCAGAGGTGCATTGAAGTTACCCTTCGCCACCTCGTTAGCCGACTGTGCCAACTTCTTCAGTGGTCTGGCTGTCCTTTTGATGATAATACGTCCTGCAATACGAGTCACCAACATGGCGAGTCCGATGAATATCAACAAGATAACAGCAATGGCGATGGCAATAAAGTCAATTGCAATACCTGGTACGACAGAGGCCATGCTCCAATTCGTATTCTCAATAGGCTCATAGAACACATAGGCAGTGGAACCGAATTCCATATCGAAGAACTTAATCGGACGCGGATAGGCGAAAGTAGTACTTCTCTTGCCAGCCACCATCTGACGGCCTATATGATCAGCAAGGCTGTCTGAGGTTTCCTTGGCATGATTGAAATAGTTTTCATGGATCACATAACTGCTGTCCGGATGAGCCAAGAAAGTTCCATTGCTATCGATGATGAAATTTGTGGCACTTAAGCGCCATTTCTTATCCACCCAGTTTAAACCCACAGAATTGATGGATTCTTCATCGGGGTCTGAACTGACATAAACATGGGTTTCACCATTATAGTTGATGCCTGTTATCCTGGCTCCACTCAACCATTTGAGCGAAAGATCGGCTCCGAGAACGGCAACCGTCCTACCCTGTTTGTCGTGGATGGGAATCATATAGGATACGAGCGGCGTGATGGAGTCGGTAGAGTCGAAGAAAGGCTTCGACCAATAACTGCTGTCTGCCTGCAACGCCTCAGTAAACCACTCTGCTTTCAGGTAGTCATTGTGCTTGTCGCCGATGAAACGCTGTTCAATCTGTGAGCCCTCGACCTTTACGGCGTATGGACAATACCAGTGTCCCTTCTGCGGATAGTAGTCGGCAACAAAACTGATGCCGCAACTACGGATATGAGGATTCTGGGTGACCACCTCCTTCATGATGGCTGCCATCTTGTCGGGATCACTGATATGCTCCTCTATCTCATTCACACGATTACCTGTACTGGCAGTAACCTCCAAGACAATCTGCCTCACATTGGCCTTTGCAGTCCACAGATAACTCTTGTAAAGGTCTGTCTCCTCTATCGTGAACATCATCTTGGCAAAAGAATATATTAGCCAAGAAACAAGAGCCATCACAATAAATTGTGAGAGTGCAATGCGCCATGTCAGCCGTCGGGCAAAGGAGCGTATCTTGGGGTTCTCCTTCATATCTCCAAACTCCTGTATCCTGACTCCCTACAGTTTCTGTTCTACCTCTATCTCCGTGAAGGTCTCGATGATATCGCCAACCTGGATATCGTTGAAGTTGACGAGTGAGACACCACATTCCAAGCCTGTTGCCACTTCCTTGGCATCATCCTTATAGCGCTTCAGGGCATCAATCGGAGCCGTGTGTATCACGATACCGTCGCGGATGACGCGGGCCTTGTCCTTGTTGTGTACCTTACCATCAGTCACGAGACCACCGGCAACAGTACCAACCTTCGAAATCTTGAAGACCTGCTTCACCTCAATCTCACCAGAGATTACTTCCTTCTTCACCTTGTCGAGCATACCCTGCATGGTCTGCTTCACATCGTCGATGGCATCATAGATGATAGAATAAGTATTGATCTCGACACCCTCACGCTCAGCAGCACGACGGGCATCGGCAGAAGGACGCACCTGGAAACCGATGATAATAGCCTCGGAGGCTGATGCCAGCATGACATCGTTCTCCGAGATCTGACCCACAGCCTTTGAGATCACATTCACCTGCACCTTCTCAGTTGAAAGTTTGATGAATGAGTCTGACAGAGCCTCGATAGAACCGTCGGTATCACCCTTCACGATGATGTTCAGTTCATGGAACTCACCCAGGGCGATACGGTGTGACAACTCGTCGAGTCCGAGTTTAGTCGTGGTACGCAGACTCTGCTCACGCTGCAACTGGATACGTTTGTTGGCAATCTCTCGAGCCTCCTGCTCCGTTTCCATCACGTGGAAAGAATCACCAGCGGTAGGAGCCCCGTTAAGACCCAAAATAATGGCGGGCTCAGCAGGACCAGCCTCTTCGATACGCTGATTACGTTCATTGAACATCGCTTTCACACGACCCCAGGCCGTACCAGCAATGACGACATCACCTATCTTCAAGGTTCCATTCGACACAAGAACGGTAGACACATAGCCACGACCCTTGTCGAGCGAACTCTCGATGACAGAACCAGTAGCCTTGCGGTTGGGATTGGCTTTCAGGTCGAGCATTTCGGCTTCAAGCAACACCTTCTCCAACAGTTCGTAGACACCAATTCCCTTCTTGGCACTGATTTCCTGACACTGATACTTACCGCCCCAGTCCTCAACCAAGAGGTTCATGTTTGCCAGATCCTCACGGATCTTATCGGGATTGGCTCCCGGCTTATCTATCTTATTGATAGCGAACACCATCGGTACGTTGGCAGCCTGGGCATGAGCGATGGCCTCCTTGGTAGTAGGCATCACTGAGTCGTCGGCAGCCACGATAATGATAGCAATATCCGTCACCTGGGCACCACGGGCACGCATAGCCGTAAAGGCCTCGTGACCAGGTGTATCGAGGAAGGTAATGCTGTGACCGTCTTTCAGTTTTACATTATAGGCACCAATATGCTGGGTGATACCACCTGCCTCACCAGCAATCACGTTAGTATTGCGGATATGGTCGAGCAACGAAGTCTTACCATGGTCTACATGTCCCATTACGGTAACAATCGGCGCACGTGTCACGAGATCGTTCTCGTCATCCTCCTCTTCTGTGATGGCGTTCTGCACCTCAGCACTCACATACTCAGTGGTAAAGCCAAATTCCTCTGCCACGATGTTGATGGTTTCCGCATCTAAGCGCTGGTTGATGGACACCATAATACCGATGCTCATACAGGTACCGATGACCTGATTCACACCTACGTTCATCATGGTAGCGAGTTCAGAAACAGTCACGAACTCGGTCAGTTTCAGCACCTTGCTCTCTGCTGCCTCTGCTGCCATCTCCTCATTCATACGCTCAGCCACGGCATCACGTTTCTCACGACGGTACTTGGCACCTTTCTTGTTTTGGTTCTTCGAGGTCAGACGGGCCAGCGTCTCCTTAACCTGACGGGCCACAGCCTCATCATCCACTTCAAGTGGCTTTACGGGACGGTTCTTCTTATTCTTCTTACCACCCTGTTGCTGGTTATTGCTGTCCTGGAAGTTCTGGTTACCGCCCTTGGACTTATTATTCTTCTTATTGTTCTTGCCATTGTCCTGATTGGCAGCAGCCTCTATATCCACTCGCTCCTTACCACCCTTGATACGTTCGCGCTTCCGCTTCTCGCCGTTGGCGCCACCGTGCATCTGAGCCTGTTTCTCTTCACGCTCCTTACGGCGCTCTTCCTTGGACTTTTTCTTCGGACGCGTACTCTGGTTAAGCGAGTCGAGGTCGATCTTACCGACGACATTGAGGTTAGGCGCAGCCTTCTGTTCCGTCCTCAACTTGAAAACCTCAGTCTTTTGACTCTCAGAGGGTTCCGACACCTCTAAAGCCTCGGCTTCTTGACCTACCGAGGACTCCGAAACTTCTAAAACCTCGGTTTTCTGACCTTCCGAGGACTCTGGAACCTCTGAAAGCCCGGCTTTTTGACTCTCGGAGGGCTCTGGAGCCTCTAAAACCTCGGCTTTTGGTTTTACGTCTTCCTTCACCGGGCTCTCGGCAGCAGCCACTTTTGGTGCAGGTTTCTCCTCTTTGGCAGGCTTGGTTGCTGGTGCAACTTTCTTGCCATTAAGACTGTCAAGGTCAATCTTCCCTAATGGTGTGAATGCCTGGCGAGGTTCTTCCTTAACGACAGTTTCCACCACCACTGGTTCTTTGGGCTTCGGCTTTTCCTTTCTCTCCTTCTTGGGGAAAATCCTATTCGCCTGAGTCTTCACATCCTTGTCGCCCTTAAACTCCTTGACGAGCGCCTCATACTGTTCGTCAGTGATTTTAGTGTTGACATTGGCGTCATCCTTAATCTCACCCAGACTCTTCTTATTTTTCAGGTAATCAACTGCCGTTTGAAGACCTATGTTCAGTTCCGTTAATACTTTATTTAATCTGACTCCCATTAATTCAAATTGATAATTGATAATTGATAATTGATAATTACTCAAACTCCGAACGGAGCACTTCCAGCAGATGATCTACGGTTTCCTCCTCAAGGTCGGCCTTTTCGATCAGCATCTCACGTGGTGCATTGAGCACTGCCTTAGCAGTATCCAGACCGATGGCCTTGATGGAGTCGATAACCCACTGGTCGATTTCGTCGGCAAACTCATCCAGATAGATATCCTCGTCAGCCTCACTCTCATTGACCACTCGATAGACATCAATGGTGTATTCCGTCAACATCGAGGCCAGTTTGATGTTCATACCGCCACGACCGATGGCCAACGATACCTCTTCCGGCTCCAGATAGACCTCAGCCTTGTGATTCTCCTGATCGATAACGATACTGGAAATCTTGGCAGGACTCAAAGCACGAGTAATATACAACTGGATGTTGGACGAGTAGTTGATTACGTCGATATTCTCATTGCCGAGTTCGCGCACGATACCATGCACACGACTACCTTTCACACCTACGCAGGCACCCACTGGGTCGATGCGTTCATCATAACTCTCCACAGCCACCTTGGCACGGTCGCCTGGCATACGAGCCACCTTCTTGATGGTAATCAGACCGTCATTGATCTCAGGCACCTCGGCCTCCAACAGACGCTCTAAGAACAACGGACTGGTACGCGAAAGGATGATACGCGGGTTGTTGTTCTCATTCTGCACCTCTTTCACGATGGCACGCACGGTCTCACCTTTATGGTAGTTATCGTTGGAAATCTGTTCACCCTTCGGCAGGTGGAGTTCGTTACCCTCGTCGTCGATGAGCAGCACCTCGCGCTTCCAAATCTGATAGACCTCACCGCTGACAACCTGTCCCACACGATCCTTATACTTCTGATAGAGCGAGTCATGCTCTAATTCAAGGATCTTGGAGGCAAGCGTCTGACGAAGGTTCAGGATGGCACGACGTCCAAACTTCTGGAAATTCACCTCTTCTGACACTTCCTCACCGATTTCATAGTCAGGCTCAATCTCCTGAGCCTCACTCAGGGCGATCTCCTTGTTCTCATCCTCCACCTCACCATCGGCTACCACCACACGGTTACGGTGAATCTCAAAGTCACCCTTGTCGGGGTTGACAATCACATCGAAGTTCTCATCTGATCCGTAGATCTTGGCGATCACATTACGGAAACTCTCTTCCAGAACACTCACCAGCGTGGTGCGGTCTATGTTCTTCGTCTCTTTAAATTCCTGAAAGGTCTCAATCATTGAGGGGCCTTTCGCTTCTTTTTTTGTTGCCATTAATACTTATTTTTGTTTCTACTTATTCTTACTTAAAGGCGAGCACATATTTGGCATACTTGATGGCATCCATAGAGAATGTCTTATCTACATCCACTAAGACAGGACGCTTCTTGCCTTCTACGGTCTGCTTCTCTTTGACGGTCAGCACGAACTCACGTCCGTTGACTTCTTTCAAGATGCCCTGCACCTTCTTTCCATCGTTGCCGAGTACCTCTACTTCGTCACCAATATGGTTCACGTACTGCTGTTCCACCTTGAACGGCTGTCCGATACCTGCACTGCCTACTTCCAGTTCATAGTCGCCCAGTTCATCACCCAAGCGCTCCTGCAGGAAACGGCTCAATTCGGCACAATCTTCAATCCACACGCCATCGGCATGGTCAATCTCAATCACAATGCGGTCATCTGTACCAAAGATAATGTCCACCAGAAAGTAGTCGTTGCCCTGCAACCACTCTTCCACCAATGCTTTTACTGTCTCTTTATTAATCATCGATATACTGTAATAATAATGAAAAAGAGAGGCCCTTGCGGGTCTCTCATTCCACTGAACGGGTGCAAAGGTACTACTTTTTCCCCATTCTACCAAATAATTAGCCATTTTTTTATGATAATGCACTAAATATTTCTAATTTCTTCGGTTTCAGCGAGATATTTCCAATCGGTTTCTTGTTGATTATAATCCGCGACGAGATTTCCTTGGGCTTCTGAGGCGCCAACAACTTTTTGTACTCCTCCGGGTTTTTCAACAGACGTTCTGCCTCTTTTAACTGAGGATCGTTGTTGAGTCCAGCCTCGATGGCACCAGCCTGATAATAGTAGGCTGCGATGATATCCGACTCCAATATCTGCAAGAGTACGGCCTTGTGCTTCTCCAAGTCGAAGGCGACATTGTGGTTGAGTTTCATAGCCAGGTTGTCAAAGGCTGCCTTGGCATCCTCGTAATAACCCTCGAACTGGGCCGTCTTCACTAACTGGTCAAATTGCTTTTTACTCACTGGGTCGTAAGTGAAGCCACTCTTGATGACACGTGCCTTGAACTCTTCCCAGTCGGCATCAGTAAGATGAAACTCTGCCGGCTTGGCAATCGTCGGGTGCTTGTCAATATAATCCACCACATAGTCGAACAATACCTCAGTAGAATCCTGGCCTGAGGCCGAGAGATAGAAGGCTATATTGGGAATGGTATCGGCTTTGATTTCCACATCAGGCTTGATACCACCGCCATCGCGTACCTCGCGGCCTCCTGCGGTATAAAAGATCTTCGTCAGCGAGTCGGGGATATGTTCCAGATAACCGCCGCCACTGTGCTTATAGTTAATGGCCTGTATACATCGTCCGCTGGGAATATAGTATTTCGAGGTGGTCACTTTCAGATTGGTATTGTAGGGCAGATCGATAGGAATCTGTACCAGTCCCTTTCCATACGTGCGCGTACCTAAAATTATCGCGCGATCAAGATCCTGCAAGGCACCGCTTGTAATCTCACTGGCACTGGCCGACTCGCCATTCACCAACACAACAATAGGCATCACAGTATCCACCGGCTCCAATGTGGTCTTGTAAGTCCTCGACGCTTCTTTCAGTTTACCTTTGTTTTCTACGACCGTGATCCCTTTGGGAATCCAGAGGTTCACGATATTCACAGCCTCAGCCTCTGAGCCACCGCCATTATTTCGCAAATCAAAGATGAGCGAGGTAGCACCCTGTTTCTTCAAGTCAACAAAGGCCCTACGCACCTCCTTGCTACTCTCCTGGGTAAACGAGTTGTAATTGATATAGCCGATATTCCCCTCACGCATACCGTAGTAAGGCAATTCAGGCAGTTTGATGTTCTTACGAGTAATCTTGAATTTCATCTCCTTGGCTGTTGAAGGACGAAACACCTTCAGCAGAAAACTCGTCCCAGGCTCGCCACGCAAATGGTTGCTCACGTAACTCACCGCCTTGTCCGTCATTAATGAGTCATCAATGCTCAGGATGATATCTCCTTTCTTCAAACCAGCCTCGGCAGCAGGCATATTGGCGTAGGGCTCATCAACAACCACACGATCCAATTTCTGGTGCTTACGGATGAGGGCACCAATACCTGCGTACTTGCCCGTCAGCATCATCCGCAGATCTTTGGTATCCTCTTGGGCATAATACTCCGTGTAAGGATCCAGACTGTGTAACATCGCATTGATGGCCGTACCGACAGTCTCCTTCGGGTTGAGGGTGTCTACGTAGAGAAGTTCAAGATTCTTGTATATATTATTGAATATGTCAAGATGCTTGGCCACCTCGAAGTGATGGTCATTCTGACCCTGTGCTGACAACGTAAGCGGTATCAGCATCAGCCAAGCGACCAAATGTTTCCTCATTTGGCTTCCTCCAGTTTCTTACCCGACATCAGAAGTTCCACAAGCGGACGATCCTTAAAGGTGTGGCGTTGCTGATCCCAGAAGCCGAAGTCGGCATCATAGCACCAGGTGGTCCAGGCAATATCGAACTCGTCGAATACGGTCAACATGTCACGATACCAGTTGTAGGCTAGTTCTCGGTCGACGGGCTCATAGACGCCCCATTCGCCGCAGAACAATTGCAGGTCGTATTTCTTGGCTGCCTCGATGGCATCCTTGAACTGTTCACGAATCTTATTGATATCCCATACTTCCTCAGTATATGGCTTCAATTCCTCCTTGATGGCGGCTGGTGCAGCATCATAATCCTCCTTCGACACAAGCACACCAGGATAGTTCACCTTGCCCTTGTATGCAGCACACAATGGCGACCACCATGCACCGTAATGGGTCAGGATCATAGGATTATAATAGTGGAAGGAAAGGATGATGTTCTTGTCGCCCTCGGGCACCTTCAGATACTTGATTGTCTGGTGTCCCTGCCACAGGTTACTACCGATGACCAGTGTACGTTGAGGCTCCAGTTCACGCAGTGCTTTATGCACCTTGGCTATCAACTGATTCCACTGCTCGTGCTCCTCGGCCACAGGCTCATTCATAAACTCATAAGCCACCCAGTCGCAACTGCGCTCCTTCAGAAAATCCGAGAGTTGACGCCACAGATTTATAAGATCTTCCTGCGCTTTCTCAGAGGTAAACAACGTATTGGCAGCCTTGTCTCCCTCATTGACAGCATTGAAGTAGTGCGAACGAATGATGTGCAAGTCGACAATAGCACGGAGGTTGTGCTTACGAGCCCAGTCAAGAGCGTTATTCAGCAAATCCCAGGCTTCAGGGAGTTTGTTACCCTGCTCATCCCAGAACTGCACTTCGTCGATAGGGATGCGCACAAAGTCGAAACCCAACTCTTCTAATCGTGCGAAGTCATCCTCTTGAATATGTAGTCGACGGGCCTCGCCACGCTGTTCCGACTGTGACAGCCAGTGGCTGATATTCGTACCGCGCTTGATGCGGAAATCATTCACTATTCCTGACTGATTCTCGCTTTCACTTTTGCTCTTGTTCTGACAAGACGTAGTTACAAACAATGCTGCAAAGAATACAGCGATGAGTGCCAGTTGTCCGGCTATGGTAAAAAGACTCTTTTTCATAAACAAACAGATTATTAAAACACACTTATTTAACGCGCCATACATTCAGGACAATACCCTGAAAACCTTGTGAAAAGGAGGGGGCACAGAGGAAGAGAGAATTGTTCAGCCACGCATACTTGCTGTCGTTGGGGGCCTCGAACTGAGGGGCACAACGGAAATAGAACGAGGGATTGCCCTGTGCGTCTTTGCTGTTGGCAATGATACCACGGTTACGAATATGGATATAGACACCATCATCAGTCTTGATGCTGTAGATAGCCTCTACCTCCGTACGGCCTCCGCTTGCCAACTGATAGTCAGCACCTCCGTTAAGGATGGTTCCCTTGATATTCGGTCCTTCAAAGGTCCCGCCAGTAATAGGGATAACAGTGCGTCGACCATGCTGGGTCTCTCCACAGGAATAGGTTTCACCGAGCGTCACCTTCAGTTGCATAACAAACTCCGTCTGAGGAGCCTCTGGTTCTTTGGACTGTGCGCCAGCATTCAGGGTGAATGCCAGCAGCACAGCAATGATTGTTATCGTCTTTTTCATTTGTTAAAATATTTTTTTCCGTTTCTGATAATGATACCCTTATAGTTGCTATCTACCTTGCGGCCAAAGAGATCGTAACTGCCCTGACGAGAATTGTTGCCATCGGAGGTTATATCTTCGATGCCTGTGGTATTAGCGCTTATCAGTTCTACCTTATCGATGTTGCAGTTAGCACCAGTAATTGTAAAGCGGAGAATCTGTTCGCCTGCCTCCAGTTCTTTGCTGAACTCGCCCTTGACCTCAGTATATTTGCTCCAGTCGCTGTTTCCTGTTTGCGGAACGTTTATCGTGGCGAGTGTAGTGGTTGTCTTGCCTTTTACCAAACTGATCTTGAAACCTGAGCCTGTAGTACCTGAAGATACTGTTGCGATGTACTTGTATTTGCCAGCCTCTGTGACATTGACGGTGTATTCCAGCCATTCATTTTTTGCAGTATAACCGATACAAGTGCCGCCATTACCTTTTACGAAGTCAACACCTTCACCGTCGGAACGATAGTTGGCATCACCTTCCCTGTTGCTGTCGGAATCATGGAAGGTCATACCCTCACCACCCTTGTCGAAGTTCTCGGCCTGGATGGTGCCTGGGATTTCAATGATGCTCTTGTAAGGCGAACGCTTGCCGTTAACCTTCAGGGTCTTCTTCACCGACACATTCTCTTTGCCTTCCGTATCTGTGGCGATGGCTACAATATTATAGGTACCTTTCTCCGTGGGTTCATATTCCATTGTAAAGGGAGCCTCAGTCATGGTACCAATCAACAGATCGTTAGAATAGACTTTCACAAAAGCAATTTCGTTGGTGGAACTCGAAGCATTTACCTCAATAGTCGTCTTGTCGCCAACCTCAATGGTGGAAGATTCGAAAGAGGAGACGGTTACCTTAATATTCTTGTCTTGCTCGTAACGATTGAAAGTGAGGCTCTTGATATAGAAACCGCCCTTGTCGATATTCAGGCAGATGGTGTGACGACCAGCCGTCAGTTTTTCCTTCAGCATGCAGCGCATGGTCTGGTACTCGGTAGTGCTGCCAGTCTTGGGAACCTCAATGTACTCCGTTAAATAGGTGAGGTTATCAAATCCATACTCTGCCAGATGGAAAAAGCCACCTGTTTGCGTGGAAGCAACCTCTACTTCCACAGAATAGTCACCTTCCTCAGCGACATCAACAGTGTATTCCATCCATGCATTGTTCTTGGTTTCTGAGGCTGTTGCTCGTGTCTTATAATCATAACAAGGACTAGAGTATGACACACTTGAAGCACCCTTGTCATATTCATTGATATTGATTTTACCAGGAAGTGTTGGTACTGTTTCATTGTAAGGCTCGCGCTTAATTGTTGAACTAAGCACATTGAAGCGGCCATAACGCTCGTATGTAGAACCATCTGTAGCAGTAACCACAGCCTTCGTGGTATTCCAACCTGTTTTACTCGTCGTGTATTCTACAATATAGGGTTCCTCAGTCATGGTCTTCACCAATTCATCGTTGACATAGAAATCCACCTTCTCAATGGTCTTGGTGGCCAGTCTGGCACGTACCTTAATGGGCAGCACATCCCCCTTGGCTGATTTTAGTGAAGCAGGACGGATATAGATAGAGGCTTCCTTTTTCGTACCTGGCAGGGGACCCACAGCATTCTTGGCTGCATCGGTTTCCATATACTCCTTGATCCAGGTCATAGCGGGGCGCTCTTTACTGCCATTGTAAAGGCCTGAATTGTCAACCCATGTTTTTCCAAGGACATAGCCCCACAGGGTGACACCAGCGCAATAGGGGGCTTCCCACATCGCTGGTAATACCTTCTGATACTGTGCCTTTTGCTTAGCGTCGTCTTTAATATCAATATCCAATTCCGTAATGAACATAGGCATCTTCAGTGCATCTTGCTGCTTTTTCAGTACATCCTTCAATTCTTTCTCACTGATGTCGTTTACATCATGCGACTGGTTGCCATAGGCATCGATAGGCGCACCTGCATCTCGCAGTGTCTGTACCAATTCGATGTAGGCATCAACATCCCAACGGATAGAGTTGTAGTCATTATAAATCAGAATGGCATCTGGCCAGCGCTCATAAGCCATCTCGAAGGCCTTGATGAGCCAATCATATTTAGTTTTTCCGCCACCACCCAGGGTTTCCTTCATCATGGAGTTGCCTGCCTGATGATTGCCAACAGCCTCATTCACGACATCGATCATAGGCAGTGTCTTATACTTAGCGTTTGCTTTATTGAACCAGTTGGTCAGAGCAGCAAAACGATCCTTTGCCGACAAACTGCTCAGCCAGTTGGGATACTGGGCACCCCACACCAATGCGTGGAACTTGTAGGTGAAGTCGTGCTGTTTGGCATAGTTGAAGGCTCTGTCGCAGCCCCAGTTAAAACTACCTTTGGTACCTTCTACAGAAGACCATTTTGACTCGTTCTCACAGGTAATCTGGTTCCAAAGTTTGTAATACGCAGGAATGCCGCCTCCTGCATCTACATTGCCATAGGTGGTAATGTTACCAAGGAACTTGTTGGGGTTCGATGACACCTGTGCAGAGGCCTGAGTTGTCATAAGGCCTGCACCAAACAGACAGATAAGTGTCTTTTTAAGTAAATGATTCATATTCTTTTGTTATTAGTTCTATTTCGGGTGCAAAGATATACATTATTTATGAAATCTGTTTTTGCAGGACGCTTAAAAAATGTTATTAAAGATTAGAACTTGTAGTCGACACCCAAACCTACCACGTAGTTGGTGCGCGAATAAGTTTCGAGGCCATAGGATGCCTGCTTCTCGTAGTCACTGTAAATCGACATAAAGTAGCCGGCATTGAGGCGTACCTTCTCAGTGATGTTCCAAGCACCACCAAAGCCGACGGAATAACTGTCACAGGCGAAAGATGTATTCTGCTGATAGCCGTCGGAGAGTCCGTAGTCGGTACGCTGACCGCCACAACTAACGGTAAACTTGTCGTTGATATCATACTCAATACCTGCCAATATCTCATGGGTGCCGTGTTCCAGTTTCTCCTGGCGATTATTGGCCATCTCATGAATATCTGTCATCTTGGCATTCTTGTCATCAAAAAAGTGGTACTCAAGGGTAGCACGGAGTTTGGGAGTAAACTCGTAGCCAGCAGCCACAGAGAGCAGGGCGGGCATGTCATAGCGAGTGTGGACACCATCCTCAAAGGGAGCCTTCAAATTACTTAATGTTGGTGTTAATTTCTCGTTTAATGTTGCCAATGTCTGAGGGCCATAGACGGGAACAGCAGCGACTTTGGAGATAAGTATATCGCCGAGACCTGCATCAAGGACATTAGTCTCATTCTTCGTGCTGATTTTTGTGCGGAACTCATAACGAGCAGTCAGCGTGAGGGGCCCCTGATGGTAGTTGACACTGATCATTGGTGTAAATCCCCAGCCTTTTTGATCGACGTCGAGCAACATACGAGCCAGTTGACCATATTCTCCGCCTTCGTCAGCAATGACATGACCACGAAAATAACCATCATAGTAATTAACACGCATGCCTACAGCTGCCGAGAGGCAGTCTAGTAATTTATAGGTGAAGTTAAACTGTCCACCATAAATATACTGCTTACCTTTCATCTCAGAATCAATCGCGTATTTTTCTGAAATATTGATACCTGGAAGTTTATTGAATTGGGGTATCAAATTATTCAGCAGACTATTTATCTTAACGTTATACTCGGGTACGCCTTCCTTGTATTCGACGAAACCGCCACTACCCACAATACCAATCATCGATGAAATGGCCCACTTGTCTTTTTTGTAAGAAGCAAAGAGGGCTGGTACGATGGGAGCAGAGGCTTTGCCCTCGTAGGTATGACTTCCTGCCTGCGTGGTTAACTCGATGTCGCGATACTGCCAGGGTTTCTGGAAGTTGAGTGAGAGTTGCCAGCCCTCGTGTCCCCAGGCAAGACCTGCAGGATTAGAGTAGGCTGCATCGATGTCGAACGTAGCACCACGCGCCATCATACGGTCGAAGGCAATGTGATAGTTGGTGTTGGTCATCAGTCCGCCTGCACGGACGTTGGCAGCAAATGCTATCGTCATAACTGCCAGAATCAAGGCTTGTTTTCTCATTTTCATCCTTTTTAATGTAATTATGGTTGTTTGGGTGCAAAGGTACAAAAAAAAATGGAATAATAAGGAAAAAGAACGGGATTATTCGAAAAAAAAAGTAATTTTGCAGACGATATGAATCAGGCTACGAAAGATTTTATCCGTGAACATACTGAGGCTGATGTCCGTCAATTAGCACTTCGGGGGACTAAAGACACTGAAGTGGACTTGACATTTGCCTTGGAGCAGATAGCGGGCAGACAGATGGCGAGGACAAAGATCCCCTCATGGGCGATTGTCGAGGACATTATCTATCCCCCACATCTGTCGATGGAGCAGTGTTCCAGTGAACAGACAGCCAGATACAAGGCTAGTATCGCAGGAGAAGGTGCTCTTGTCGTAGACCTGACGGCAGGTTTCGGTGTGGATATGGCTTTTATCTCACAGGGCTTTGAACGGGCTGTCCATGTAGAGCGCCAGCCATCATTATGTGCCATTTCATCGGAGAATTATAAACGTTTAGGTCTTAAGCATATCGAGGTGGTGTGTGGTGACGGTATTGACTATCTGCATCAGTTGGATCATGCTGACCTGGTTTTCATTGACCCTGCACGTCGTGACGAACACGGTAGCAGGACATACGGCATTGCCGACTGCACACCCAACGTACTGGAAATCCTCGATGAAATGGTGGAAAAGGCTGATCGTGTAATGCTAAAACTATCGCCGATGCTTGACTGGCGGAAGGCGGTAGAAGAATTGAAAAAAGTCAGTGAGGTACATATCGTGTCGGTGGATAATGAGTGCAAGGAACTGCTGGTGATACTGGAAGCGGATGAGAAGCCGTTGAGAGTATTTTGTGTTAATAATGACAGTGTGTTTGTCTTTGAAGGGGATTATAAATCCCCAACTCATCTGTCGGGGATTGCAAATCCCCTCCAACAGGAGCCCACGCAAATTCTTCACTCTTCACTTTTTACTCTTCACTTCCTCTATGAGCCTAATGCCTCCATTATGAAAGCAGGGTGCTTCGAACTGATGGAGCAGTGTTTTGGTGTCAGACAACTCGACTCCAACAGTCACCTGTTTGTCTCTAACACGGAGATTCCGGAATTTCCTGGCCGTAAGTTTATCATCGAACGTATAACAACCATGAACAAGCACGACCTTAAAATAGCCTTTGCAGGTATTGACAGAGCCAATATCACTATCCGCAATTTCCCTATGTCCGTTGCGGAACTTCGCAAGAAACTGAGATTGAAGGATGGAGGAGACCTCTATGTCTTTGCCACCACAGTCGCTGGACAGGGGCATCAATTATTCATTTGCCGAAAAAAATCTTAATAATTTTGTTTTTCTGCGCCTTTTTCCTTATCTTTGCAACGAATTAAGGCTTAAAAGACAAAAATATGTCATCAGTAGTTATTCAGAAGGTAACGGACAAGAAGGCTCTGACTGCTTTCATCGACTTTCATTACGATTTGTACGAGGGTAATCAGTATGATGCGCCCAACTTGTTTACTGACGATATGCATACCTTGCGTAAGGACAAGAATGCTGCCTTTGAATTTTGTGAGGCAGAATATTTCCTGGCCTATAAAGACGGAAAGGTTGCAGGACGTATTGCCGGCATCATCAATCACAGGGCTAATGAGCGCTGGGAGCGCAAGAGTGTGCGCTTCGGATGGGTTGATTTCATCGACGATATCGAGGTGAGTCGTGCCTTATTTGATGCTGTCGAGACATGGGGACGAGAGAAAGGCATGACAGAGATTGTCGGTCCTTTAGGTTTTACAGATATGGATCCCGAAGGCATGCTGATAGAAGGCTTCGACCAGATGGGTACGATGGCTACCATATATAACTATCCCTACTATCCCAAGCACCTGGAGCAGTTAGGCGGCTGGGAGAAGGACAACGACTATGTGGAGTTCAAAGTCATCGTGCCTAAGGAGGGTATGCCCGAAAAGTTTAAGAAGATAGCCGAACTGGTGATGAAACGCTATAATCTGCACCCTATGCACCCAAAACGTAGTCAGGTGTTCGGCAAGGAGCAGATCGGGCGCAAGGTGCTCGATGTAGTTAACAAGTCCTTTGGCCATCTCTATGGCTACTCCCAGATGACGGAGGCGCAGATCGACGAGTATCTGAAGATGTATTTCCCTATGCTTGACATGAACCTGCTTTGTCTGATTGAGGACTGGAATACACCCAATCATGATATCATCGGCGTGGGTATCTCCATCACTTCCATGACCCGTGCCCTTCAAAAATGTCGCAAGGGTCGTCTCTGGCCATTCGGCTGGTGGCATTGTTTGAGGGCACTGAAGATGCACAAGGCAGAGTGTGTTGACCTCATGTTAGTGGGTATCCTGCCAGAGTATCAGCAGAAGGGAGCCAATTCCCTGCTGTTCTACGACCTCATTCCCAGATATCAGAAGTACGGCTTCAAATGGGGAGAGACCAATGTTGAAATGGAGACCAACGAGAAGGTGCAGTCGCAATGGCAGTATCTGGAGCATATACAACATAAACGTAGAAGATGTTTTAGAAAAGATCTATGAACGAAGAAATAAACCTATCCTCCCAAGAACAAGTACAGTATGATGACGAGAACATCCGTCATCTGAGTGATATGGAGCATGTGCGCACTCGTCCGGGTATGTATATCGGACGCCTGGGCGACGGTTCCCTGCCCGAAGATGGTATCTATGTGTTACTGAAGGAGGTCATCGACAACTCCATCGACGAATTCAAGATGAAGGCGGGCGACCGTATCGAGGTCACTATTGATGAAAACCTCCGTGTCTCCGTCCGTGACTATGGGCGAGGCATTCCACAGGGAAAGATGATCGAAGCGGTGTCCGTGCTGAATACTGGTGGTAAGTACGACTCCAAGGCTTTCAAGAAATCTGTGGGTCTGAATGGCGTCGGCGTAAAGGCCGTCAATGCCCTGAGCAGTCACTTCGAGGTGCGCAGTTATCGTGACGGTATGATGCGCAAGGCCACCTTTGAGAAAGGCGAGATGACCAGTGACAAGACGGAGAAGACACAGGACGAGAATGGCACCTATATCTTCTTCGAGCCTGACGATACGCTCTTCCTCAACTATAAGTTCCAGGATGACATCGTGGAGAACATGCTCCGCAACTATACCTACCTGAACACAGGACTCGCCATCATGTATAATGGTCGCCGTATTCTCTCCCGTCATGGTTTGGAGGATTTGCTGAATGACCGCATGACTAACGACGGTCTTTATCCCATCATTCATCTCAAAGGCGAGGACATCGAGATAGCCTTCACCCATGCCAATCAGTACGGCGAGGAGTACTATTCTTTCGTCAACGGACAGCATACCACACAAGGCGGTACCCACCAGAGTGCCTTCAAGGAACATATTGCTCGTACCGTCAAGGATTTCTTTGGTAAATACGAGTATGGCGATATCCGTACGGGTATCGTGGCAGCCATTGCCATCAACGTGGAGGAACCAATGTTCGAGAGTCAGACGAAGATCAAACTCGGTTCGCTGACAATGGCACCCAATGGCGTGAGCATCAACAAGTATGTGGGGGATTTCATCAAACAAGAGGTGGACAACTACCTGCATATCCATGCCGATGTGGCGGAAGTTCTGGAAAATAAGATTAAGGAGAGCGAGCGTGAGCGTAAGGCGATGGCGGGTGTCACTAAACTGGCACGTGAACGCGCTAAGAAAGCCAACCTCCACAACCGTAAACTCCGTGACTGCCGTATCCATTTTTCTGATGTCAAGGATGCGCGCAAGGAAGAGTCGAGTATCTTCATTACTGAGGGCGACTCCGCCAGCGGAAGCATCACCAAGAGCCGCGACGTAAACACACAGGCAGTCTTCTCACTACGAGGCAAACCCCTCAACTGTTTCGGGCTCACCAAAAAGGTGGTCTATGAGAACGAGGAGTTCAATCTCTTACAGGCAGCCCTTGACATTGAGGAAGGTCTCGACACACTTAGATATAATAAGGTGATTGTGGCGACGGATGCCGATGTCGACGGTATGCACATCCGACTACTTATCATCACCTTCTTTCTCCAGTTCTTCCCAGAACTCATCAAGAAAGGACACGTCTATGTGCTCCAGACGCCGCTCTTCCGCGTGCGCAACCGTCGTACGAAGATCAAGAACAAACAAGTTATCGCTCAGGCTGATGCCAAGGGCGACAAGAAAGGTGACTTTATCACCCGCTATTGTTACAGCGAGGAGGAGCGCCTGAAAGCCATCGGCGAATTAGGCCCCGATCCTGAGATTACTCGTTTCAAGGGTCTGGGTGAAATTTCTCCTGAGGAATTTGCCGGTTTCATCGGCCCAGACATCCGTCTGGAGCAGGTCACCCTCCACAAGAACGATCAGGTACAGAAACTTTTGGAATATTATATGGGCAAGAACACGATGGAACGTCAGAATTTCATTATCGACAACCTTGTCATTGAAGAAGACCGCCCAGAAGAAGACCTACCCTAACCCTCCCTAAAAGGGAGGGAATAAACACCTTAAGATGGAATATAAGACAGCAAGTCCTGATAGATATGGTCTTTTGAAAGCATTCGCAAGGGAGAATCGACAGAACATGACTGTTGCAGAGCGAATCTTATGGGATGAACTACGTAATGAAGCCATCGAAGGACATAATTTCCTGCGACAATATATCATAGGAGATTATATAGTTGACTTTCTTTGTAGAGATAATGGACTTATCATTGAGGTTGATGGTGGTTATCATTCGGAACCAAAGCAACAGGAAAATGACGAAGATAGAACAGAGTGGTTAGAATCACATGGGTATCATGTACTACGTTTCTCTAATGAAGAAATAATGTATGATTTAGATAATGTCATAGAAAAAATAGAAAAAAGTTTGAAATGAAAATAATACGACACTCACATTCCATCCTTTCCTTATTGGGGAGAGTTAGGGTAGGATCCTCTGTTATGAGGATAGTTTTTTCAATGGCTCTATTACTATTTGCTCCCTCCCTATTAGGGAGGGCAGGAGTGGGTCTCTTTGCACAATTCAGAATAAACAATCGCGATGACTCGCCACTGCGTAAGTTACAGTATGCAGAGATGTGCATCAACAACCTCTATGTCGACAGCGTCGATGAACAGAAACTCGTTGAGGATGCTATCCGTGGTATGCTCGATAAACTCGATCCCCATTCCAGTTATTCCACGCCTAAGGAGGTGAAGGAACTTAACGAGCCACTCAACGGTACCTTCGAGGGCATCGGCGTACAGTTTAATATGATGCAGGACACGCTGATGGTGATACAGCCCGTCACTAACGGTCCCTCCGAGAAGGTGGGTATCATTGCCGGCGACCGTATCGTCTCAGTGAATGATACCGCCATCGCAGGAGTGAAAATGTCAAAGGAGGAGATTATGAAGCGGCTACGTGGCCCAAAGGGTACGAAGGTGAATCTCGGTGTCATCCGTTCAGGTATCAAAGACCGCCTCAACTTCACCGTGGTTCGTGATAAGATTCCCGTGCGTTCCGTCGATGCCACCTATATGATCCGCCCGGGTATTGGCTATATACGCATCGGCAATTTCGGGGCGCAGACCCACGACGAGTTTGTGGAGAGTCTCGAGAAACTTCGTAGCGAGGGTATGATAAACCTGATATTAGACCTACAGGAGAATGGCGGTGGCTATTTGAAGGCAGCCGTCGACATCGCTGATGAGTTTCTGCAGCAGAACGATATGATTGTCTATACTGAGGGACGTACAGTTCAACGAAGTGAATATCGGGCTCATGGTGGTGGAAGGTTTACGGAAGGTAAGGTTGTCGTGCTTGTTGACGGCTATACCGCCTCGGCGGCAGAGATTGTCACTGGTGCCATCCAGGATCAGGACCGTGGTCTCGTGGTGGGGCGCCGTACCTTCGGCAAGGGACTCGTCCAGCGTCCTATCGACATGCCTGACGGCTCCATGATCCGCCTCACCGTCGCCCATTACTACACCCCCTCGGGGCGCTGCATCCAGAAGCCCTATACCAAGGGCGATAGGCAGGACTATGCGATGGATATGGTGAACCGCCTGAAAAGTGGCGAACTGACCAATGCCGACAGCATTCATTTCGCCGACTCATTGAAGTTCGAGACCCTCCGTGAGCACCGTACCGTCTATGGCGGGGGTGGTATTATGCCCGACTACTATGTGCCCCTCGACACTACCGTTTACACCCGCTTCCATCGGGAGTTGGCCGCCAAAAGCATCGTTATCCAATCAAACCTCCGCTATGTCGACAATCACCGTAAGGAACTGAAACGGCGCTGGCAGTCGTTCGACGGCTACAAGCAGCATTTCGAAGTGCCCCAAAGCCTTATCGACGAGATTATTGCCGAGGGCAAGAAGCAGAAGATAGAACCGAAGGATGAGGCTGAACTGGAAAAGACGCTACCCTATCTTCGTTTGCAGTTGAAGGCTCTCATCGCCCGCGATATCTGGGACATGAGCGAATATTTCTCCGTCTTCAACGAACGCAGCGAGATTGTCCAAAAGGCTTTAGAGGTTATCCTGCAATAGTTACTCTCTCATGGCGAGGGCTTTTTCCTCGGCGGCTTCCATGACTTCGCGCTCGCCTGGGCCTTTGTCGTTGATGCCGCAGAGATGTAGCACGCCGTGGATAATCACACGATGCAGTTCTTCGTCGTAGGGGCGTCCGAACTTATCTGCGTTAGTAAACACGGTATCGAGTGAGATCATCAGGTCGCCATTGATTACCTTGCCATTGCAATAGTCGAAGGTGATGATGTCAGTATAGTAGTCGTGTCCCAGAAACTGGTTGTTGGCTTCAAGGATCTTGTCGTCATTGACAAACATATAGGCAATATCCCCTACTTTCTTACCGTAGGAGGCTGCCACCCGACGAATCCAATTGGATGTTTCGCGCTTTCCGATATTGGGGAACTTCACCCCTTCTGCTTCGTATGTAATCATCTATATTATTTACAATTTGACCATTTGCTATTTCTTTTGTGGCAGGAAAGGAGTAATATCAACGCCGAAGTGCTGTAACTCACGGAGGGCACTCGACGAGATGCTGGCCAGTTCTGGCTCCGTATAGAGCAGGATGGTTTCGATGCCTCCCAGACGACGGTTGAAGTCAGCCTGCCACTGTTCGTACTCGAAATCGCTCACCGACCGTACACCTTTTATTATATATAAGGCACCCTCGGCTTTGGCAAAATCCATCGCCAGTCCGTGATAGGACTTTACTTCTACACGCTTCTCACTGGCATATAGTTGACGTATAGCCGCCATCCGCTCTTCTGCCGACGGCATATCGGGCTTATGCACGTTGTCGCCCACCACACCTATTACCAATCGGTCGAACAACGGGAGTACCCGTCTGACAATCGAGTCATGCCCGATAGTAAAGGGATTGAAACTTCCTACAAAAACGCCTGTCCTCATATCAGTCAAAGAGATTTGGTTCCATAATGTTGCCGCCATAGGGGTTGCGCCCGAAGTGCTTATAGGCCAGTTCCGTCACCATACGGCCTCTGGGGGTGCGTTTGATGAAGCCTTCCATAATCAGGAAAGGCTCGTAGACCTCCTCAAGGGTGCCTGCATCCTCGCCGACGGCAGTGGCGATAGTGGTGATACCCACAGGACCGCCCTTGAACTTGTCGATGATGGTGAGCAGGATCTTGTTGTCTATCTCATCGAGGCCGTACTGGTCGATATTCAGTGCTGTCAGGGCTACACGGGTAATCTTCGTGTCAATACGTCCGTCGCCTTTCACCTGGGCAAAGTCACGCACACGGCGCAGCAACGCGTTGGCGATACGAGGCGTGCCTCTGGAACGGCCTGCTATCTCGAGGGCGGCATCTTCCGTGATGGGTACACCGAGGATACCTGCCGAGCGCTCCACAATCTTCTGCAATGTCTCTGGATCGTAGTACTCCAGGTGCATATTGATACCGAAACGGGCTCTTAACGGCGCCGTGAGCAGTCCGCTACGGGTGGTAGCGCCCACGAGGGTAAATGGATTCAGGTCTATCTGGATACTGCGAGCCGAAGGCCCTTTGTCGATCATGATATCGATGCGGTAGTCTTCCATCGCCGAATAGAGATATTCCTCCACGACAGGCGACAGACGGTGAATCTCGTCGATAAACAACACATCATTCTTTTCGAGTGAGGTGAGGATACCTGCCAGATCGCCAGGCTTGTCGAGCACGGGACCTGAGGTGATCTTGAAGCCCACGCCGAGTTCGTTGGCAATGATGTTCGAGAGAGTGGTCTTACCCAGTCCTGGGGGACCATGCAACAGCGTGTGGTCGAGGGGCTCGCCACGATATTTGGCAGCCTCCACGAACACCTCCAGGTTCTCCACGATCTTCTTCTGACCGCTGAAGTCCTTGAAAGCCAGTGGTCGCAGTGCGTTTTCAAAATCCTTTTCGCCCTGCGAGAACCGTTCCTCGCGTATGTCAAAATCCTCGCTCATCATAATCTGCGTGCAAAATTACGAAATAATTTTCAAACTCCCGCCCGGAAATGAAAATAAATAGCGATTTATTTTGCAATTCGCCCGCTTATTCGTATCTTTGTCCCCCACAATGAAGATAGGCGATATCGAATTCGGCTCCAAACCCGTGTTCCTGGCACCGATGGAAGATGTGACGGACATCGGTTTCCGACTGCTCTGCAAGCGGTACGGTGCTTCTATGGTGTATACGGAGTTCGTGAGTGCCGAGGCCCTGATACGCGATGTGAAATCCACCATCAGCAAACTCACCATCAGCGACGAGGAACGACCTGTGGGTATCCAGATCTACGGGCGGGATATCGAGGCGATGGTCGAGGCTGCGAAGATAGTGGAACAGGCAGGTCCTGACCTCATCGACCTGAACTTCGGCTGTCCCGTAAAGAAAGTTGCAGGCAAGGGCGCAGGAGCCGGTATGCTGCAAAATATCCCCAAGATGCTGGATATCACCCGTCGGGTGGTGGATGCCGTGAAACTGCCCGTGACAGTGAAGACCCGCTTGGGCTGGAACCACGAACAACTCATCATCACGGAACTCGCCGAGCAGTTGCAGGACTGTGGCATTCAGGCTCTTACCATTCATGGCAGGACACGCTCGCAGATGTATACGGGTCATGCCGACTGGACCCTCATCGGCGAAGTAAAGCGCAATCCCCGTATCCATATCCCCATCATCGGCAATGGCGACATCACCTCTGCTGAAGATGCCAAGAGAGCCTTCGATGAGTATGGCGTGGATGCCATTATGATAGGCAGGGCCACTTTCGGACGCCCCTGGATCTTCAAGGAAGTGCGGGATTACCTGGATCATTCCGAAGAGCCTGTGTCATCTGGGCTATCCTTTGATGCCAAACTTGACATCCTGGAGGAACTGCTCCGCATCAATGTGGAGCGTATCGACGAGAAGCGAGGCATCCTCCATACCAGAAGACACCTCGCTGCTACTCCTATCTTTAAGAGTATTCCCAACTTCCGTCAGACGCGTATCGCCATGCTTCGTGCCGAGACGATGGATGAACTGCTGGGAATCCTCGAAGAAACCCGTCAGTTGTTAGGTTAGAACCAGTTCATCAGTTTGCGAAGATAAGGCGTAAGTTCACCGGCCATCTTCTCGTCCTGATAGATATTGGGATGCCAGTCGTTGCCTAAGAACTGGTCACCGTCGATGTGTTCCATATCGAAGCGATAGACCTCTTTATCACCACCTTTCTGAGCCTCTGCCGCCACTTCGTCGAGCAGTTGCTTGGCCAGTCGAAGTTCTTCATTGTAGAGCATCGAACCTGTCAGCAATACTATCTTCGCCTTTGGATTATGGCTGCGAACCATCTTCAACAGTTTCTGATAGTTCTGCTTCAAGAGTTTCAGGTCGTAGTTGGGGGTGGAGAGATCATTGGTGCCAAGGTTAATACAGACCAAATCGGGTTGGTAACGGCTGAAGTCCCACTTTTCTTTTAGGAAGGTTGGTCCCTGACGCAGTTTGGTGTCATAGGCATAGCCCGTATACTCATACTGCACCGGCATATTGGATTCAGGATTACCCGTCTTCGGACCGTCATAGTTGCGGTAGGCACCGATGCCGCTGCGGGCCACCACCCAGTGCTGTGCCTCCAGATTACGTGCTGTGATGGAAGCATAGGAATAGTAATGGTTCTCCGTCTCATATTCGAAGTGCTCGAACTTGTCATAACCCTCGTTACCATAGCCGCAGGTGATGGAATTGCCGATGAATTCGATCTTTCTTGTCGGGAGGGCAGGCGGTGCAATGAGCGAACGGCCTTTGTCGAGCACAAAACCCCAGAACTCCGGATAGAACTCATAGCCCTCGATGACATACATCAGTCGCACCAGATGACGACCCTCCGGCAGGGCTGTTGCCAGCGTCACCACCGAGTCGCGCTCCCCACGGAAAGCCACTTTGAAGGGTTCGGCCTGGTCTATCTGTGCCATGAAGTAGCCACTCTTGGGCTTGGCCATCATCCGCAGTGAGGTACCCTCGAAGGCAGCAATGATCTGCACGCCGGGGTAGTTCCATGTGGGGCGTTCGGGATTGGTAAAACTGATACGACCCATATAGTTGATACGGGGATCGGCGGGACTGACGAAAGTGCCTTTGACGGGGAAGGTCTTATTGGCGGCAATACCACACTGACAAGCCACAGCCATCAGGGCGAGAATCAATAGTTTTTTCATATTTTTGTCGGTTCTATGTTTATTTTTATTCGTTTCCGCGTGCAAAAATACAAAAAAATATCAATTTTGAATTATGAATTGTGATTTATTTTGTATCTTTGTCCCCAAAGAACCATTAATTTTAAGTATTATGTTAATTGCTATCATTATTTTGGCGGTTATCGTCATTGGTTATTTCATCTCGACCCAGCGTTCGCTGGTCAATCTCGATGAGTTGTGTAAGAACGCCCTGAGCCAGATCGAGGTTCAGTTGAATTCCCGTTTCGATGCGGTGATTGCCCTCGCCAAGACGGCGGCGCAGTATGCCAAGCACGAGTCGGAGACTATCATCCAGGCCGTCCAGGCCCGTGGTGCCAACATGGGTAATGGCAACCTGCCTGCTACGCCAGAGAGCATCAATCAGCAGTCAGACCTGCTCACCCAGATGATGGGACGCCTCAACGTGGTCTTCGAGCGCTATCCCGAACTGAAGGCCAGCGACCTCTACAAGGAGGCTCAGGAGGGTATGAAGCAGTATGAGGAGAATGTGCGTATGTCGCGTATGGTCTACAACGACACTGCCACGAAGATGAACCGTATGGTGCGCCAGTGGCCTTCTTCGATTGTTGCCTCCATGCTCCATTTCGACCAGAAGGACTACCTGAAGGTCGACAGCGAGGAGAAGAAACAATATCCCGACCTCGATGAAGCGTTCAAGAAGTGAAAAGTGAAAAGTG
>JAFZNI010000238.1 GCA_017551005.1 Prevotella sp. | reverse complement strand
TCTATGAAGGCGGTGAGTGCCGTGAGATCTATGGCGGCGGTTTTGAAGGTGATGTCGAAGGACATACAACGGTCAACCTGATTGGTGGCAAGTTCTACGATGCCTTCGGAGGAGCCTGTAATGCCGATGTTAGTGACTATACGGAGGTCTATATAGGTCGCAGTAAGGCTGTTGATGGCACAGGCAAACCCTTGTTGACCGGTTCACCGGAAGGTGCCAACATTTATGGCGGCAACGACTTCGGTGGTAAGGTAAAGGGAACGACACAGCACAGTCAGTCGGCTTGGTCATTCAACTCGACTACCAAGGAAAAGGAAGCAGCCGACATTTTGACGAACTCATACGTGGAGTATTATCATGGCAAGGTCGATAGTATTGCCGGGGGTAACTATGGTAACTATGAATATGAAACGTATTATAATAAGGAAACAGATGGCATTGCAGCACAACTGATTGCGCAAGGAGTCAGACCAAGTGGTTATGAGTTCAAAAAGCCCAGCCTCGGTTCGTCTTTCCTGAACATCACTACACCAAATACCAATGCCAACGACAAGGTACTCTATTTCCTCGGTGGTAGTGAAGGTGCATCTGATGAGGCTGACAACGACCAGATGCAGAAAGATAGTTATGTCCTTGTGGATGCCCCGGGCTTGAATATGCCGACTACCAATGTCTATGGCGCCGGTGCCCATGCCGGCCTGGAGGACGCAGAGAATCCAGAGGCTGCAAGTACTACCCAGGTATGGCTGTTACGGGGTCGTGTGAAGAATGTCTTTGGTGCCAGCCTGAACGAGGGCCGCACCCACACAGCACATGTCTATGTGCCTGTCGGCTCCACCATCCATGCCAATGCCATCTTCGGTGGTGCTGACGGTAGTATCGTTAAGGAGTCTTGGGAGACTGCAGCAGAATTTGCAATACGTGAGACAGCGTTCAATGCCGGTATCAACACCATCCCCTGCGATGCTGTGGAGGCTTTGATAGAATTTGCAAGTGATCAGGCCATCATCGATGAAGCCATCTATGGTGGCAACAACTTCCAGCGCCGCACGGTGTATAGTACCATCAATATTAGTGCGCCAGTGAAGAACAAGGCCGTTATCGAGAATCCGCTCACCGACTTGTGTGATGTCTATGGTGCCGGTTACGGAGAGTACTCGTGGGCTGCCTGTACCACGGTTAACTTGCTTTCAGGAGCCCAGGTCCTGGATGTCTATGGAGGAGGTCGTGAAGGTAAAGTCTTTGAAAGTAAGAGTGAGCATGAACGAATGATGGTGGATCACCCGGAAGTATTTTGGGATGGCCATACTGATCCGGCCCAAGATAATAAGTATAATGCCTTAAATGTTGTCCACTCTGAAGATGACTGGGAAGCAGGCACGTTTAATACTAACGTCCTGATTGAAAAAGACGCTACCGTTGTAGGTGATGCTTTTGCTGGCGGTAAGGGTGAAGATGCGAATGTCTCAGCATCTACTGGATTGACCCTGAATGGCGGTACGGTGAAAGGCAATATCTATGGAGGTGGTGAGGCTGCTCCTGTTAGAGACCGCTATAAATTAGGTAAATTCACAGCCTCAACCAATGTCAAGATATTGGGCGGTAATGTCACCAATGTCTTTGGTGGTGGCCTCGATGGTGATGTCGGGCGTGAAAATATCACTGAGGAAGGTGTAGAAATCGTTTTATCTGGTAACACCAATATCACCATAGGAAAGTATTTCCAGGAGAATCCTACCTTCTACGATGGTGATCCGACGGTGGAGCGCAGTCTCTATGGCGGTGGCTATCGAGGTAAGGTCTATGGCACGGCAACGACAACGATGAACAATGGCCATATAGGCTATAAATATGTAGAGGCTACGGGCAGATACGTTGAGAATCTGGACTATGACAATGATACCCGTAAACTGCTGAAGCAGAACGGTAACCTCTTCGGTGCCGGTTACGGTGAAGGTGCCACCGTCGATCATACTGTGGTGACACTCTACGACGGTACCATCCGAAACAGTCTCTATGGCGGTGGAGAGATTTCTGCCGTGGGACGTGGCGTGAATGAATCGACACATGCCATATTGGATAATACTGCTGCGGCATTCCACGCTGGAAGCACTCATGTGGAGATGTACGATGGACTGGTACAGCATAATGTCTTCGGCGGCGGCCGAGGCTATGCGATTGATGCCTATGGTAACACTACTTCTGGTGAAATCGGTTATTCAGACGGTTATACCTTTGGTTCCACCGACGTAAAAATCCATGGTGGTATCATTGGAACAGCGGAGGCTGTGTCTGAAGGCGACGGTAACGTCTTTGGTGGTGGTAACATCGGTCATGTCTATGCCGGAGTAGGTATAAAGACAACAGATTACTATCGAGACGGGACTGGTAAAAAAACAAAGGACTGTAGTGTTATCATCTCGCCCTACTGTCGAGTTCCATATAGGGTGAAAATCTTGAAACAGATTACGGACAATAGTGATTTAGACAATGTTGTTACTTATAATGTGAACGACATTATTTTCAAGGAGAAACTGAATGAACTTATATTGAAGTATCCCACTATTGATAATACTTATTGGGAAGCGGTTACCGACTATAGTATCAATGGTACGAACTATGCCCCGAACACTTATGTCGAAACTGATGCCCTCAATCTGCTCTCTGGTAATAGTTCGGATTGGAGTAAGTTAGACAGCAAGGGTGTACAGATAGGTAATGCCGTGTTTGCAGGCGGTAATGTATCGCCAGGTTCTGATAAGATATATGCCAATACGGTTACCGTACATGGCAATGCCGTGGCTTCGGTGGTTGATGTCTTTGCCAAGGATCTCATCACTCTCGGTGAGGATGGTATCGGCGGACTCTATGGCGACGGCAACCTGACGTTGGTTGATGGCTACCGTGGACTGAACATCACCAATTATGGCACCGACTATTACAACCTGTCATCTACAGTAGACTACACCGACTATTTGCTGTTGACAGACCGTGAACGTGCCTATTTCGAACTGGAGTATGAAACCGATCAGCCGCATACGTACTACTACTATGTGTGTAAGCATACACACACCTATATTGATCCGAATGATCCAACTAAGCATATTACTTATAAGCATGGTCAGAAATTGCCTCGTGGCTCTAGCGATGACCTTGATGCTCTTTCATTGGATTATAATCGTGACAACGCTATTGAGACATCCGCATCTTTGACTGCAGAGATGAAAACGAAAGGTTATTGGTGGAGTGTCGGTTCTGAGAGTTACGATCCAGAACATCCGATTAAGGAAGATGAATATAATTTAATGGATCCAGTTGAACAGGAAGAAAGGTGGACACGTAAGGGCTTCTGCCGACTTTATGCTGGACGTATGATCAACACCATCCAGCGTGCCGACTTCTGTGGCGTGTTCGGTAGCCGCGTAGTGATGCGTGGTGCTCAGGACCGTGTGACCAACAGTGCCGACTATACTGAATATACCATCAACCGTGTGGCTGAGGTCTCCCTGAACAAGGTGGTTGATCCGAATAATCCTGATGATTCAGATTTGCTTCACGGTAACTATTTCGGTATTTATAACGTGGTGAACTACCTCGGAGCATTAACCAGCGATGTGCCCTTCGTTCCCAGTGGAACGACTCTTCCTACTGCTGGCAGCATGTCTTCTGATGATGCTATTCGCACAACTAAGAATAGTCAGACAGGCTATACTGCCGATGGCTATACCACATTCTATGAATGGAAACAGGATAACTTGAACAACCGTAAGCGTAACGATGGCGTCTGTCATAATGACGTGGCATTGGCATCGGGCGTGTGGTTGGAACTCGTTAGGGAACCGGCACCAGGTTCTGAGAATCAGGCGAAAGAGTACGGCCCCATCACCGGTGTGGTGGAACTGGCTTTGATAAATGTCTCTACCGGTGAGGGTGGTGGCTACGTCTATGCTAAGAACGAGCATGGTGTTTTGGATTATATTGATGAAAGTGGACAACTTCTCATTTCTGAAGCCAACAAATATGCGGTATCTTATAAGCAGTTCCATTATAAAGATCCGGTAGATGTAGTGGATGCTGAGGAGATGAACAGACAACTCTTGATACCTGATGAGAAGGGTAGAGAGCCTGGTGCGGAGGGCTATATCAACACGTATGGTGTCCTGACAACAGATGGAAGTGGAAAAAAACCTGATGATGAAGGTTATGTCATAACACTGAAAAAGGAAAACGGGAATTATGTCGTGGGACATCCGATTACACCGAAGATGCAGACTTCTGGTAACTTTATTAATAGTGACAAGCGTATTGTCGATGATTGTTATCCGTTGAGTGGTGCCTATATGGGTGCTGACGCTTCACCCGCTCACTATTGGTACATCCGAGGTGACTTCTATGTTTATGACCAGTATATCTCAGCCTATACCGGTTCTTCTCAGGCATACGCTGAGAAGATAACCATCCCGCTGACCATCACCGCAGAGGCACAGGGTAGGCTGACGCTTAACTCTGTCAACCAGAACCTTTATGCCTACTGGAATGGTGACTTGGATAGTGAGGCTGGTGCTACGACTGATACAGGTACTCCTATTGCCGATCAATATAAGAGTAAGGTTGAGAAAAATGCAATTATTGCAGGTTCCATCACTTATCATAAGAACGATCCCATCACTTATTGGGAATGGTCGCGTCTGACCAAGACTGAGCAGGCTCTCTTTATCGAAAATACTTATTCTTGTACGACACCAGTGACTTATAATGGTAAAGAGTATGTCAAGAAAGATGCTATCAATTCTGATATTTATAATACACTGCCAACAGATCAGTATGTCGTGAAGATGGAGTTTAAGGAAACTGATAATAATGGTATTATCACGACCTATGCCAAAGGAGATATTTTGACACAAGTCCAGCGAGATGCGCTTAATAGTGAAGAAGACAAGGAGAAGTGTATTTCGATAAGGGATTGCTTCAATGTCAGCAACTCTATCTCTCATGATACAGGCTTCTTGCTGACGCTCGATTGGGATAACCCAGAAGTGTGGAACAAATACTATCGGGATCCTAGTGGCACGCGTGTGGACAGCAAGGCTTACGGAGCCTTGCCTGATGAAGCGACTCAGAGGTCATACACCACCAGTCCGACGTTCCGATGCAATCGTACCGGTCTCTACGGTGAGGGTGAATATAGTTATGGAGCAATCATAGATAAGACCACCTATGATAGTGAAGATAAAATACGCACCGATGCGACAACTCTGAACGTAACCGATCCGAGAGTTTCATCAGAAAGGGCTGCTTTCCAGGTTGCATACGTGGCAAAGGCTGATTGTGAGACTCTTAGTCATGATATTTACAAGCAGGGCGCTTGTATTTCGAGGGACGAGTATAATGAATTGGGTTCAGATCAGAGTCTGTTTGATATAGGCTATATCTGTACCGAGAGTTATCTGCCCGAAAACAGCAGTGTGGAATATCTTTATGGCACTGTAATTCCCCAGTCTCTTGTGGGGACATTGGGATTGTCTGAAGAAGAACAGGCAAAGCACTTTAAGCCGGCATATATCTGTACCACTCCAATTGCAGATGGTAAGAAGAAATGGGGTGGTACCCTGTTTGTCGATGGTTATAACTATCCCGCCAGAGAATATAGCAATCTGAGTGCTGCTGAGCGTGCTTACTTCGCCTATAACTACGATGCCTTCGACCTGCTTTCGGAGAATTTCATACCTGAAATAGATGATGAAGAGCATCCTCTGACTTGGTATGAGGGTATAAGTCATACCATTAGGAACAGTGCGGGTAACGATGAGACACGTATTATCAAGTCTGGAGAGTCGCAGATTCCTTATTCTCAGGAGCAACTTATCGACTATATTGCTACCTATACAGGTTCGACAATGACGGGTACCAATACTCTGAATGAGTCTGTTTATGTCACACCGAAGGATGGCACAGTGCCAGGCTCAACACCGGTCAACCAATTGACATCAGGTGACAAATTGAGCAATACGGAATATGAGAAACTGACAAATGAACAGTTCAAATACACGCCAATCATCGTTTCCGGTAAAGACGCTACCGACAAATATTATTATGTGGTAAAAACAAGTTTCGGAATCGGAGAGACGTGGTATGCCCCGGGCAATCAGGTGACGGAAGCAGTATATGAAAGTATGAGTGAATCGGATCGAACCAGATATATTATTCCAGTATCCAGAAGTAGTCTTCCCGATTTGCCGACAGGTGATGCAACAAAGCGCTACTATTTCTGTACAAAAGAATATCCAGCCGTCACCCCAATCACCGATGTTCGCTCGGCGCATACAAGTTATGCAACAGGCCAGACGGTTCCTGTTGGTACAATTATCAATGATGAGAATTGGACACTTAATGACAATACGGTCAAAGGGTACGAGGGCCTTATCAACGAACAGTTAGACTTCAGTATTGATGGTAAGATACCGAACACCACCTCGACACTCTATGTCGCACGTGAGGTAGATATCGACAAACTCCAGGAGGACAAGGTCGTGACCGTGATGTACTGGTATGAGTATGTGGAGAGCGATGCTGACGGTCGCAGTTACGAGACCATCCGTGAGCGTCACATCATCAATGTGCATATCCACTTCGAGAGTGGTGTACCGACCATCGGTACCCTTCTCCCGCCATCTACCGTGCTGCCAGGCCAGAAGGTCGGTCTCAACCAGCCTTCAGTGAGCAAGGGAGCCTTCGAGGTGATTGGCGGCGGATGGGAAATTTATACCAATGAAACCGATGCCACCATTCACCAGAACGGTACGGAATATGATAGTGGTAAGACTCCGATGTACTGGTATCAAGATGGTTATTGGCTGGCTTATTATGCCAAGACCTATCTGGGTCGTACCTACTCTAATCCGGTACAATTCTCCGTAGCCAACTACCATCGCATGAGCGATGTGATGACCAATACGCATAAGGAGGAAGGTGCAGACGTGCATGACTATATGTATCTCAACGAGGCTCTGAAGGTTGGTAAGCCTGATGCAAAAGTCTATATCGGCAGCAGTGAAGAACTTGATAACTTCAAGTTGTTCTATGACTTGACCAAGGGAGGACCGGCAGGATTCGAAAGGATAGGTAATTGTACGGGTCTGAACTTCTTCCTTGACGATGAGATAAAACACACTGGTACTTGGACCTCTGTGGGTGACGAGGGCTACTGCTTCGCTGGTAACTTCCATGGCGATGGTCATGCCATCACTGGACTCGACAATTCCCTCTTTAACTGGCTCTGCGGTGATGTCTATAATACAGGTGTGGCAGGTTCGTTTACAGGAGCCGGTATTGCAGAAACAGGTGACGGATATGTGGCCAATTGCTGGATCAAGACGACGGCAACTCCTACCTCGGGTGCAGGACATTATCCTGTATTCGGAAATCCGTCGAGAGATGAAAATGAAATAAATGAACACGGACCGGTTCAGGTGGAGAACTGCTATTATCCCAAGAGCAATAGTTACTATGTGACTTATCCTGACGGCTACAACCGTGGCAAGGCTATCCAGAAGGAAGACAAGGCCTTCATCGACGGTGAGGTGGCCTACAACCTGAACAGTTTCTACCTGAACAGGCGCAAGGCTGACCATGACGGAGGATCAGGGGATACCGACCTTTATTATTGGAAGCGTGCGGATGCTGGTGTGGAAGGCTCGCAGCCTACTCCTATCTATTACCCGGCAGGATTCGACCAGTATGTGGAGGACCGCTATAGCAACGTGGACTTCCTCTATGCCGACGGTGTGATACCTGACGTGGGTGCTGTCAACAAACGCTACTACGCTACCAACGGCAAGTATTATCCCATCTATCCGGACGACTATATATTCTTCGGACAGAACCTGACCTACGGTCTCGTGGATGGTGGCGGCGCACACGATGAACACCCGGTGGCAGCCTTGAAACTGAGGTCAACCCCAGAGCAGAAGAACAACGACCGCCTGCTGATTACCGATGAAACTGGCAACCGCGTCTACCGCGCACCAGGCTACTATCGCAGTTCTGTGATGAATCAGGTGTTCTTCAACCGCCATGCGGCGTTTAAGAGTAACTACACGACCAGTACCAATGGAATTTTCGGCTCAACAGCCCAGACGCTAGATATCCACAACCGCTTGACGGCTATCGACTTCACTGGCTATCATGATACTGGTGCTTGGACTGACGGCTCGTCGCAGGACAACTACTTCAGGAGAGTGCTTGACTACGAAGGCCTGAGCAGTTTCACCACCAGTGGTGTCACCCGCAACCTGTTGGTCTATGCCGATGCTGATAATGATGTAGGCTCACACTACGTATTGGAAAAAGTCCTGTCCGATCATGAGCCTATTTTCGATGCGTTCTATAGCGACGAGTATAGTAAGGTGGGCAAGGTTGATGACAGCGCTGTGAAGGGACATCTGGTGTCGCTGATTTCTTCGTCGTACATAAGCAGTACCGACCAGTTCTTGGTGGACAAGCAGGACTTCAATGCACCTATCCGTTATCAATTCTTCAATCCATTAGGCGACAAGCGCATGTGGTACCAGCGCATGCCGGATAATTACGTGGGTAAGTTGAAGAATCTGGATGGTACATACAACACGCAAGCAGGCTGGGAAGGTATCAGCATCCCGTTCGAGGCTGAACTCGTCACTACTGATCAGAAGGGTGAGATTACTCACTTCTATAGCGGCAGCGAGAATAGCAAGAACGACACAGGCACGAAGATTGGCCACGAATACTGGCTGCGCCATTATTCAGACCTGTCGGCAGCCGATGCAAACGGTGTCCGTACAGCCACTATGCGCTATCCAGATGCCATTACGGATGGTGATCCCAAGACGGTGACTAACACCTTCCTATGGGATTACTATTATAGCGAAAATACTGAACTTGTTGATGGCAAAAATAATAATAGAGACGAAAACGACGATAAGTATCAGACCTATTATAATAGTTCGCGTACCTATAATGAATATCCACGTCTGGATAAGGGAAAGCCTTATATCATAGGATTCCCAGGTGAAAGGTATTATGAGTTCGACTTGAGTGGTGCCTTCAAGGCCGAGAAAACTGCCGATCCGAATCCTGTCAAACTCGAGGCACAGACCATCAGTTTCGTGTCGAAACCAGGTATATTCATCGAAGTGAGTGATGGTGAGATGGCGGGTGATATGGCAAAGTGTGTCGAGGTGACAGAAAGTGGTACAAAGACAACCACCACTTACACCTTCAAGCCAAGTTATCTGAACGAAACGCTGACAAATGGTAAGTTGGAAGACGGCACCATAATCTATACGCTTAAGTCTGATGGTAGCGAGTACGAATTGGCTTCCAATATTGGCGCAATTAGCCCAGTGGCCTTCCGTCCGTACTTTACAAGGACAACAGAGACAACAACAGCCGCCCGTCCCGTCACCCGCAGCATCGTCTTCAGCAATGAAGACTCGCAACTGAAGGGTGTCGAGGAGAAGGGTGATCCGAATGATGAGGATCCGGGCAACCTGAGCATCTACGCCAAGAAGCATAAGATCATCGTGGAGTCGGCTCTCAACCGCGACATCGACGTACGTATTGTTAACACGGCGGGTATCACCGTCAGCACCTTCACCCTCGAACCGGGTGAGATCGTCGAGACGCGCATCGTCAACGCCGGTGTCTACATCGTGCAGTCTGCTGACGGCCGCTACACCAAGAAACTCGCTGTGAAATAAAGCCACAGATGACACAGATTTGAAAGATATGATACAAGATATGAGCAATAAGATGATTATTGAAGAAAATATATTCCCTGGTTGGGCGCTTGGCTTTGCCGCTTCGCTCGTCAAAAAACATAATATTCCCTCGCTGGGAACAAAATATTCCCTGGTTGGGAATAAAACGGGCCTACGGCTCACTCTTGACGAGATTACGTCTCGTGCCTCACGAAATTACGGCTCGTGCCTGACGGCATTACGGTTCGTCGCAACCCTGCTCCTAATGCTGGTGATGGGAGTGAGTGAGATGAAGGGACAGAGTGATGGTGTGTATTACATTGACAACAACAACGGTCACAGCGGAGCAACTACTGGCCGTTACTATCTGATTCCTGCTGACGATCCGCAGCAGACAAATAAGAACGATGCGTTCTATTCCCCAGACTACTCTACGCAAAATGGCGACCCTGAAAAGCCTTTCCTGACGACCTACAAGACAAACAAGGATGCAGCCGCAGTGCCAACAGGTGTAGTCAACAATCTGCCTAACAACTCTGTGTGGATTCTGAAAGCAGTCTCGGGTGAAAGCGGATTCTTTTACATCATCCATGTCTCTTCGGGGAAATACGTGGTTTACGAACCGCCTACCACACCTAGTAATAATCAATACAATCGTAAATCCATGCACCTGCTTGCCACCGACTCACCAGGGGAAAATGCCAAGTTTGAAATTACGACTAGTGGGACTGGTTATAAAATTCGCCCCCAAAGTGTTACAAGTGGTAACATGTACTTCAACCCGGCAGGATCTGCTTGGGATTATTACCATGGCCAAGGAGGCAATCAACAAGGTGTAAATTATATTGGTCTTGTTGGTCTTTATTCTGCCGGTGGCAATTCCACTTGGTACACCGAGTCTATCCTCCTCACTGCCCCCACCATTAGCGATGTGAGTCCATCCAATACTATCACTATCACCGATAACAACAGTTTGCCCACAGGCTATACCATACGTTACACCACAGATGGAACTGACCCTACGGCCACAACCGGCACTGTCTATTCTGGTCCCATTGATGTGACTAGCAACTGGACTGTCAAGGCCGTGGTTGTGCGCTATGGTATAGTGTTGACGAACGTGGCCTCCAAGGCAGTTATTCCTGTCCTCGCGGCTCCCACAGTGACCAACAATTACGATGGCACCATCTCGCTGAGTTCTACCACTCTTAATACAAAGATTTATTATACCACCGACGGCACCACCCCATCGAACAGCAATGGCACGCTATACACTTCGGCCTTCTCGCTGGGCAATGCCACGGTCATCAAGGCCATCACCTACAATAGTGCTGGTACATTGTCGTCCGAGGTGACAACGTACAACGTGCCGCAATATGATGCACCGACCATCAGTTTCAACAGCAGCACTTCACTGGTTACTATTACCAGTAGCGGTATCGTCTACTACACTACCGACGGTACCACTCCCACAACCTCAAGCACCTCCTATAGTACCCCCTTCTCTGTCTCTTCCGCCACCACTGTCAAGGCCATCGCCACCCATGCAGGCTATCTTACCTCTGAGGTGGCTACATTGGCAATCACCCAGGTGGCTACGCCTACCATACAGAACAACGGCAGCAACGCTATATCTATCACTTCGGCTACCGAAGGTGCTACCATTTACTACACCACTGACGGAAGCACACCCACTACGGAAAGTACTCTTTACACAACTCCATTGACAGAGAATGTCAGCGGTGCCACCATCAAGGCCATTGCTGTCAAGGAGAACATGATTACCTCTGCAGTAGGTAGCGGCTCAGTGACACTTGCTTGTTCTGTACCAACAATCGTTCAGATTGGAAAAACGGTTTCGATTTCTTGTAGTTTCCCAACAAACGCTACCATCCGATATACTTTAGATGGAACGACCCCAGGTAGTTCGAGTGCTATATATCCAGGGACTCCCACTGACATATCATCGGCGACGCTACCAGTAACCATCAAGGCATACGCTTCGGCAACAGGGTACACGGATTCTGGTATTGAGTCTCTTACTGTTACGACATTTGGTAACGGTACAGCAGAAGCCCCATATCTCATTGGTTCTAATGATTTCGATGACTTTATATCAGGTGTGAATAATGATGCAGACAAGGCCGCTGCGTATTACCAAATCCAAGGCGATATCGATGCAAGTGGATGTGATGAAATTACAAGAGCATTCTCAGGCTCCTTGGAAGGAACGGCCAAGGCAGATGGCACGTTCTATACTATCAGTAACCTTGACCATGCTCTGTTCAATACCATTGATGGTGGAACGGTGAAGAATATCATTCTGGATAATGTCAATATTACTTCTGGCACAAATGTTGGTGCTATAGCCAACGAAGTTATAGGTACATATACACCTGCCTCTGGTGAAACGCCTGCAGTGGACCATATCGCACGCATTTATAATTGCGGTATTCTGTCTGGTAGCGTTAGTGGAACAGGCTATGTGGGTGGATTAGTAGGTCAGCTGGGAAGTACATCTGCCAATAATTGCTATGCCCGCGTCATCAACTGCTTCAGTTATGCCAACGTCTCTGGTGGTACCCATGTTGGGGGTATCGTTGGTTACAATAACTACGCATCGAAATCCGACAACATACGAACAATGGTGATGAATTGTATGATGTACGGCAACATCACCGGCGGAGATGATATCGCACCAGTTTACAATGGCCAAAAAATTACCAACTTAGGAGGCAGTAAAGGCCTC
>JAFZNI010000237.1 GCA_017551005.1 Prevotella sp. | reverse complement strand
GTCAGAGCACCAACGGCAAGGGTGCCGTGACCATCGCCACCAATATGGCCGGTCGTGGTACAGATATCAAACTCTCGCCTGAGGTGAAGGCCGCAGGCGGTCTCGCCATCATCGGTACGGAGCGGCATGAGAGTCGTCGTGTGGACAGGCAGTTGAGAGGTCGTGCCGGACGTCAGGGAGACCCGGGAAGTTCCGTCTTCTATGTCTCCCTCGAAGACAAACTGATGCGACTCTTCGCCTCAGAGCGTATCGCCTCAGTGATGGACCGCTTAGGCTTCAAGGACGGTGAGATGATTGAGAGTCCGATGATCTCGAAGAGCATCGAGCGTGCCCAGAAGAAAGTAGAGGAGAACAACTTCGGTATCCGTAAACGTCTGATTGAGTACGATGACGTGATGAACAAGCAGCGTACCGTCATCTACGAGAAGCGTCGCCATGCCCTCATGGGAGAGCGTATCGGCATGGATATCGCCAATATCATCTGGGACCGTGTGGTGTACATCATTGAGAACAACGACTATGACGGTTGTAAGGAAGAGTTCCTGCACATCCTCTCGATGGAGGTGCCCTTTACCAGCGATGAGTTTATCAACCAGCCCCGTGAGGTGTTGACCGAGAATGCCTTCCAGGCAGCCATCGGCAACTTCAACCGCAGGATGGAGAAGATACAGACCGTGGCACAGCCCATCATCAAGGCCGTGTATGAGAACCAGGGACACATGTACGAGCGTATCCTCGTACCCCTGACCGACGGAAGGAAGATGTACAATATCCCCTGTAACCTCCAGGAGGCCTACGAGAGTGAGTCGAAGAGTGTGGTGAAGGAGTTTGAGAAGAGCATCCTCCTGCACATCATCGATGACTCCTGGAAGGAGAACCTGCGCCAACTCGATGAACTGAAGCACTCCGTACAGAACGCCTCGTACGAGCAGAAGGATCCTCTGCTGATCTTCAAACTTGAATCAGCCAAGGTATGGGATGCCATGATCAACGAGATGTACAACCGTATCACGAGTATCCTGACCCGTGCCCAGATTCCTGAGATGCAACAGGTGCAGGAGGCGGCTCCCGAGCAGCGCACCCAGCGCCAGCAGTACACGGAGAGCAAGCAGAACATTGGCGAGGAGCAACTCGTGGACCGCAACCAGCAGGCAGCAGCCCAGCATGACACGCGTGCCCAGCAACCCCGTACGCCGATCATCAAGGACAAACTGCCAGGGCGCAATGATCCCTGTCCGTGCGGTTCTGGCAAGAAGTTTAAGAACTGCCATGGGAAAGGAATAGTGTAAGCCCCCTAAGTTAGGGGGTTGGGGGTCTGAACAGGCACAGAATCCCCTACCCCCTGACTTCAAAACTAAATATTCACCTTATAAAAAGTCTGATTGCTTGTTCAGACCCCCGTCCCCCTAACTTAGGGGGCACATAATTATGATTACGATTAATAATCTGAAGAAGGCGTTTGGCAAGACCATCGCATGTGACATCCCAGAGTTTACCATCAACGACGGGGATATCCTCGGTCTCGTGGGTAATAATGGAGCCGGAAAGACCACGCTCTTCCGCATGATCCTCGACCTGCTCAAGCCCGACGAAGGTATAATAAGTTTTATACTCCCCTCGCCCCTTGGAGAGGGGTTAGGGGGTGAGGCTATCAACCCCGCTGAGAGCGAGGAGTGGAAAGACCAGACCGGCGCTTACGTGGATGAGGGCTTCCTCATCGACTTCCTCACGCCAGAGGAGTATTTCGCCTTCCTCGGGAAGGTGAACAACCTCTCTCAGGAAGAGGTGGACGAAATACTCAAACCCTATGAACGACTGGCCAGTGACGAGATCTTCGGTCAGAAGAAACTCATCCGTAACCTTTCGGCAGGTAACAAACAGAAGGTAGGTATCATCGCCGCCCTGTTTATGACCCCGAAACTGGTCATCCTCGATGAGCCGTTCAACTTCCTCGACCCCTCGTCACAGAACGTGTTGAAGCATGTGCTCACCAACTATGCCAAGGAGAACCATGCCACACTGCTCATCTCCAGTCATAACCTGGCACACACGATAGACATCTCCTCACGTATCGCCCTGTTGGAGAAAGGACGCATCATCCGTGACCTGCCCAACGAGGCAGGCAGTGCCAAGACGGAACTGGAGAATTACTTTGAGACGGAAGCAGAAGGGTAATCCCCCTACTCCGTTGTTTCAGGGATGGCAATTGCCAGATGGACTTGCACCTCGCAAGTGCCGTCTGGCAATTGTCTTGACATGACCAGCACAGGAAAGGCATCAGAGAGCGTCTCTTGGGAGATGCTCTTGATACGGTTGCTGAAGGCCTGCTGACTCTCTACCGCATCCTCGCCAGTCTGCTGGTTCGTCTGCACGAGACTCGTCTCTGAGGCAATGAGCGTATTCAGGCGTCTGACGATAGCGCCCTTGGCCTTCTCATTCGCGCCTCTAAGGGCGAGGTGATAGGCCTTGGACTTCTGTGTGGCAGACTCCACGACATAACGAGTGTCGTTCATATATTGTTGCAAGTCAGCAAGTTGTTGTTCCATAGACTTCTCACCGACATTCACCGTCCAACCTTCCTTCTTGAAGGTCTTGGCCTGTTTCTTGGCTTCTTTCGTCACAGGTGCCTGCGCCCATGCTGCCGGCAACAGGAATACCGTCATCAGCAGGACCATCCATATTCTGATTCTCTTACTTTTCATCTTAAATATTCATTAGTTCATCGCAAAGATAAACTATTTTTATCTATGAGGCAAAAAAAAGCATACTTAAATGCTTATATTTAGTTTTTTTTCGTATCTTTGCACCAAAATGATAATAATTAACTAAAAATGTTACTATAAGATGAAAAGATTTCTTTTATCGATTGTTATCAGTCTTGCCTTCACTACAGGTGTGATGGCGCAGGGACTGAAAGTAGTGGACTTCAAGTTGCTGGAGACCGATCTGACAGCCAACACACATGGCACATCTAAACAAGACCAGAATGGAGAGACGGCAGCCTTGATCAAGATTGTAACACCTGAGCGTGGCTTCACCTTCGACGGTGGCTCGCTGGGTATAGTAGCCACTGAGGAGCATCCGGGCGAGATATGGCTCTACGTGCCACGTCGTGCCCAGAAACTCATCATCCGTCACCAGACATTCGGTGTGCTGCGCGACTTCTTCTACCCCATCCCCATTGAGGGTGCCCGTACCTATGAGATGCTCATCGACATCGGTACCGGTCGCTATGCCACCATCACCACCCAGGTGGCCAAGGCCAATGTCTATAT
>JAFZNI010000236.1 GCA_017551005.1 Prevotella sp. | reverse complement strand
TGCGATGGAACGTATCAGTCAGCATGCTGAGGAGACAACAGATGTGGTGTTGAGGACCATCTACCAGACGGTGCTCTACAAGGTATACAATGACAATATCATGATGTTTGTGACACCCGGCAAGGGTACCAGTGAACCGGCATACAAGAAGCCGGAACTGACGGAAGATCTTTGCCGGAAACTTGCCCAAGTGAAGGACAAGACCTACGATCCCTTTGTGATTGAGGGAGAGGACGGCAAACTGTTTAACAACGACATGTTGATAGTGCTGGGCAAGGAGTTGGAAGAATACGAACCGCTCTACAACTATTACAGTAAATCTGGAAATCGTCAGGCGGCATGCTTGATGGCTGCCAAGGCCTATCAGTGGAATGCGGAAAAATTGGATTCACTGTTGGAGGTCTATGGCGACCTGCCTGAGGCTGGCGAACTGGCCGTAGCCTATTATAAGATTGCCATCTTCCCGAAGTCAGACGAGGAAAATGGGGAGAAAATCCGCTTCATCGACATGGCCCTGAGAAAATGGGGCGGATGGAGGAGCATGAACACCCTCCGTAACTATGAAAGGAACCTCACCAACCCGCAGTACCAAGTGAGGTATGACTGTGAGGTGAACCAGCCGATGCAGGAGATGCCCATCAAACTGGAGCGGTTGCGTAACATCTCTTCCCTGACGATGAAGGTCTACAAGGTGAAAGCCAATGGCGACATCGACATCCGTCCGACTTACGAAGATGGCTATAAGAAGATCAAACCCCTGTTGAGTGAGACACCCATCAAGGTGGAAAAGAAGTTTGTGGGTAAGCGTCCCTACGAAGACTTCGAGGACTCCCTGACACTCGAAGGCCTGCCCGTAGGGGTCTATATGCTGGAGTTCTCGACGAATCCCTCTACGGAGGTGAACCGTATGCTGTACTTCGTAACCGATGTCTATACGATGGCGGAGAGTCAGCCCAATAATGTGACCCGTTATGTAGTGGTCAGCGCCACCACGGGCCAACCCATTGCCAATGCCCATCTGCGCATCCAGGAATACAGGACCTATAATAAGTATGATACCTCGAATGTGAGGACGGATGCCAAGGGTGAGTATCTGTATCAGTGCAAAGGCAATAACCGTTGTGAGGTCTTTGCCTATACCGACAACGACAAGGCCTGTCCGGAGATGGGGGTTGCCAATCGTTACAGGTACTACAAGAACAACTATCCGGAGCGTACGGAGGTCTATACCGACAGGGCTATCTACCGCCCAGGGCAGACGGTGCATGTGGCAGCAATGATCTACCAGGCATTGGAGGACTGCAAGCATGCTGCCACCCAGGGAAAGCAAGTGACATTTTCACTGCGCGATGCCAATAGGAAGGAACTGAAGACGGTGGCTGCCACGACGGACGCGTATGGCATGTGCAGTGCCGACTTCACGTTGCCCTCCTCAGGACTGACGGGAACGTTCAGCATCCAGGTCAACAACAGATACCACGATTTCAGAGTTGAGGAATACAAGCGTCCCACCTTCCAAGTGGAATTTGAGGAAGTAAAACAGCACTATGAGGCTGGCGACACCGTGGAGGTGAAGGGTACAGCCCGTACCTACGCTGGTGTACCCGTGCAGGGGGCGACTGTGGAATATACCGTTGACAGGAGGATGGCCTTCTGGTGGTGGTCGTATTGGCGTTACTATGACACAGGTTTCATTGGAACAGGCCATGAAGAGGACGAGGTGTTCAGCGGAGAGACTGTCACTGACAGCGACGGTTCTTTCATTGTGAAGATGCCGATGATCCTGCCAGAGAGCAAGCATCCGTTGTTCTATAATTTCACCGTGACGGCGGACGTGACGGATACTGCCGGAGAGACGCACAACGGACAACTCTCGTTGCCGTTGGGTAACCGTAAGACCGCCCTGACTATCGACATTGAGGAGCAGATGCTGTTGGAGGACAATCCCACGATGACCTTCCATCTCCGCAATGCCGCAGGTAAGGATATCGATGCCAGTGTGAAGTTCAGGATAGATAATGCCAAGGTATGGCAGGACTGGCCAACACAGCAGGAGAAGGAGTTGGTGCCGATGCGTCTGAAGTCGGGTAAGCATACGGTAGAGGCCATCTGCGAAGGCGACACCCTGAAGCGCGACTTCGTGGTGTTCTCCCTCGACGACAAGCGTCCTGCCACAGAGACCGATGACTGGGCTTTCCAGAGGGACTTCACATTCCCCAACGATGGCACGCCTGTCACCATCCAGGTGGGTTCGTCAGACAAGGATGTACACATTGTCTATAGTATCTTTGCGGGAGAACAGTTGATAGAGACAGGAGCCGTGGATAAGACCAACGAACTCATCAACCGCAAGTTAATTTATAAGGAAGAATACGGCGACGGCATTGTGTTGAATTATGCGTGGGTGAAGAATGGCAAGTGCTACACGCATGTTTTTAGCATCAATCGTCCCAGACCTGACAAGAAACTCAAACTGCAATGGAACACCTTCCGTGACCGTCTGACACCAGGTCAGGAAGAGGAGTGGACACTCACCATAAAGGGACCTGACGGCAAACCTGCTGATGCGATGCTGATGGCGACGCTCTATGATAAGAGTCTCGACCAACTCCGGCAGAACGTGTGGTCTTTCTTCCCATATACTCCCCTCTCCCTGCCATCTGTACAGTGGGCTGTCCCCAATCGTTACCCTGTAACCCTCTTTGGCTCATACGCCTGGTCGCGGTTGACAGAACGGGGGCTTGCATTGAGTCATTTCGACAGCAGTGTGTTCCCCTCCTATCGCAATTATGGGATGGTTGGTTTCGGCAGTACCCGACGGTTGAGGGGTGCCTCAGATCTCAGGAGAACGGGTGCTGGACTGCCTATCCCACAGATGGAAGTTGCTGAGGCTAAAGTCTTTGATGCGGCGGAGATGCAAAGTGCGAATGCCACGACTGTCGAAGAGGCCTTGCAGGGACGTGTTGCCGGACTAAATATTAAGGCCTACGACAAGAAAAGCGATCCTTCAGCACTGACGGGTATCGACGACGGCAACGAAGAACCCCTGGATTTCGTGCCTGAGGTGCAGATCCGTGAGAACCTCAACGAGACGGCCTTCTTCTATCCCCAGTTGACAACGGATGCGGAGGGTGTGATTGCCCTGAAGTTCACGTTGCCTGAGAGTCTCACCACCTGGCGCTTCATGGGTCTGGCCCATACGAAGGATATGTGCTACGGTATGCTTGAAGGTGAGGCTGTGGCCAAGAAGGACGTGATGATACAACCGAATATGCCACGCTTCATCCGTGAGGGTGACGAGGCTACCATCACGGCACGTATCTTCAACACCTGTGACCACGACATCAGTGGTAAGGCCACCCTGCGACTCATCGACCCGGAGACCGACAAGGTAGTCTATGAGTCCAGCGAACCCTTCTCACTCGATGCCGGTGCCACCACCACCGCCTCCTATCGCCTGTCACTCACTGACCAGTCGTCACTCCTCATCTGTCAGGTAACGGCAGTAGGCGATGGCTTCAGCGACGGAGAACAACACTACCTGCCGTTGTTGCCTTCCACGGATCGCGTCATCGTCACCGTACCCTTCACACAGATAGAGCCAGGTACGAAGACCATCGACCTCTCGCAGTTGATTCCTGCTGACGGAAAGGGGGGCAAGTTGACGGTGGAATACACCAATAACCCTGCATGGCTGATGATCCAGGCTCTGCCTTTTATCGGCAAGCCTATCGACGACAATGTCATCTCGCAGAGTGCTTCTTACTATGCCAATAGCATTGGCCAGTATATCGTTGACCAGAATCCGAAGGCAAAGACCGTCTTTGAACTCTGGCAGAAGGAGAGTGGGGAAGAGACCTCGCTGATGAGTGCCTTGGAGAAGAACCAGGACCTGAAGGAACTGATTCTCAACGAGACACCTTGGGTGATGGATGCCGACAATGAGGCAGAACAGAAACAGCGTCTGGCTGACTTCTTCGATACGAACACCATGCAGATGCGCCTCTCGTCATCACTCGAGAAGATGAAGAATCTCCAGCGCAGCGATGGTGGATGGTCGTGGTGGCCAGAGATGCCAGGCAGTTTCTATATGACAGTAGCCGTCTCTGAAATGCTCGTCCGTCTGAATGCCCTCACAGGCACAAAGAAAGAAACCAGTGCCATGCTCGACAAGGCCTTCAAGTTCATGGGCCGTGAGGTGGTGGATATCGTGAAGGAGATGAAGAAATGGGAGAAGAAAGGTCATAAGCCGTCGTTCCCCAGCATGAAGTGCTTGCAGTGGCTCTACCTCTCTACCCTCGATGGACGTACGCTGCCGTCGGATGTGCAGGCTGCCAACGCCTACCTGATGCCACTTCTGAAGAAGGAGATCAAGAACCAGAGCATCTACGAGAAGGCCCTGACAGCCGTCATCCTCTCGAAGACAGACCCGAAGCGCTCTGCGGAATATGTGAAGAGCCTGAAGGAATATACCGTCTATCGCGAGGAGATGGGACGTTATTATGACACACCGCGTGCAGGCTATTCATGGTACGACTATAAGATTCCTACGCAGACCATGGCCATCGAAGCCCTGCAGCGTCTCACCCCGGATGACCAACAGACCATCCAGGAGATGCAGCGCTGGCTCCTCCAGTCGAAGCGTACTCAGGCTTGGGACACGCCGATCAACAGCGTGAATGCCGTCTATGCCTTCCTCAACGGTTGTCCGTTGACCCTCGATGCAGCGAATGCCACGCTGAAGGTGGATGCCCAGCCCTTAGAGACGCCTAAGGCCACGGCAGGTATCGGTTATGTGAAGGCTCCGATGGCTGTGGAGAGCAAGACACTGACGGTAGAGAAGACCTCGGAGGGTACCTCCTGGGGAGCCGTCTATGCGCAGTTCACCCAGTCCACGAAGAACATTGCCGACCAGTCCTCTGGTCTGAAGGTCACCCGCCAACTCCTGACGAAGGATAATGGTCAATGGTCAATGGTCAATGGTCAATGGTCAATGGTCAATGGTCCATTGTCTGTCGGAGACAGAGTCACCGTCCGCATCACCATTGAGGCAGACCGTGACTACGACTTCGTGCAGGTAGTCGACAAGCGTGCCGCCTGTCTGGAACCCGTGAAGCAGTTGAGCGGTTATCACAATGGCTCCTACTGCACACCACGCGACTATTCGACGAACTATTATTTCGATGTCCTGTCGAAAGGCAAGCACGTCATCGAGACCGAATACTATATTGACCGTCCTGGAATCTATGAGACCGGCAGTTGCACGGTGCAGTGCGCCTACGCCCCCGAGTTCCACGGAACCACTCACTCGTTGACACTCGAAGTGAAAAGTGAGAAGTGAAAAGTGAAAAATTTGCTACCGCAATATAAATGATATGAAACGAATGAAGAATATGAAATGGCAGTGGATGTTGAGGATGATAGTGATACTTATCACTTTTCACTTTTCACTTCTCACTTCTCTGGCTCAGACCTTAGAGGTCTCACAGGCCAAGGTGAATGCGGGGCGTACAGGGTTCCAACAACCCATCACAGCCACCTTTGAACTCCGCAACAAAGGTCGTCGCAAACTCGTCATCGAGAGCGTGAAGCCCGACTGCGGTTGTACGGCAGTGGAGTTTCCCAAGGAGGTGGGTGCCAATGAGAAGTTCACCATCAAGATGACCTACGATGCCAAAATGCTGGGACACTTCCAGAAGATGGCTGCAGTCATCAGCAACGGTTCACAGAAACCCGTCTATCTGACGATGCGGGGTGTCGTGGTACCAGAGGTGCTCGACTATACAGGCAACTATCCCCTCTCGATGGGCAACATGTTATACGACAACAATATCCTGGAGTTCGATGATGTCAACAAGGGTGATACGCCGATGCAGGAGATCCATGTGATGAACAACGGTGACGAGCCCATGCAGCCCCACCTGATGCACCTGCCGCCATACCTCTCTGCCACCACGAAACCGGAGATCCTGGAACCTGGCAAGGGAGGAACCATTTCCATCACCCTCAACTCCGACAAACTCCGTGACTATGGTCTGACGCAGACATCCGTCTATCTGGCCAGTCGATTGGGTGAGAAGGTGAGCAAGGACAGTGAGATACCTGTCTCTGTGGTGCTGTTGCCCCATCTGCAGGACTACGACGAGTTCAGCAAGGGCTTCGCTCCACAACTCCAGATGTCGGCTACGGATATCGACTTCACCGACTTCGGTGGCAAATCAAAGAAGACGGTGGAGATATTGCTTGTTAATACGGGTAAGACCACGCTGAAGATTTCATCCATGCAACTCTTCACCACCGGATTGAAGGTCACGTTAGGCAAGCAGGAACTGGAGCCCGGACTGTCTACGACGCTGAAGGTGACGGGCTATGCCGACGACCTCCAGAAACTGCGCACCAAACCCCGTATCCTGATGATTACCAACGATCCCGACCACGCCAAGGTCGTTATAAATATTCGTTGTGCCCCCTAAGTTAGGGGGCTATAGGGGTCTGAACAAGCGCAGACTCTATGTGTAACAATAAAAAGGTCTGATAAACGCTTGTTCAGACCCCCTACCCCCTAACTTAGGGGGGACATTTATGGAGCATCCTGAGAACAGTTCAGAATATGCAGGCCTGCAGGTCAATAGTGGCGTCAAGCAGCCTCCCATCGTCAACCCCTACCTGAGACGGAACAAGCGCCGTGAACTGACACCGGCAGAGATGGTGGAGGGCATCCTCAAGGGCGATGTCACCGTCCTCTCGCAGGCCGTAACCCTCATCGAGAGTGTCAACCCCGACCATCAGGCGAAGGCGCAGGAGGTCATCAACAAGTGCCTGCCCTTTAGCGGCAACTCCGTCCGCGTGGGTATCAGTGGTGTCCCTGGTGCGGGTAAGTCCACGAGCATCGACGAGTTCGGCATCCATGTGCTCAAGGAGAAGGGTGGCAAACTCGCCGTCCTCGCCATCGACCCCTCGTCAGAACGTACCAAGGGCAGCATCCTCGGCGACAAGACACGTATGGAGAAACTGGCCCAGCATCCCGACTCCTTCATCCGTCCTAGTCCGTCGGCAGGTTCGTTGGGTGGCGTGGCGCGGAAGACCCGTGAGACCATCATCCTCTGCGAGGCCGCTGGCTTCGATAAGATCTTCGTTGAGACTGTCGGCGTAGGACAGAGTGAGACGGCCTGTCACTCGATGGTCGATTTCTTCCTGCTCATTCAGGTGGCAGGAACAGGTGATGAACTGCAGGGCATCAAGCGCGGCATCATGGAGATCAGCGACGGTATCGTCATCAACAAGTGCGACGGCGACAATATAGACCGTTGCCAGATGGCAGCCACGAACTTCCGCAACGCCCTCCATTTCTTCCCCATGCCTGACAGCGGCTGGAGTCCGAAGGTACTCTGCTATAGTGGCTTCTACGGTACGGGTGTGAAGGAGATCTGGGATATGATCTACCAGTATTTCGACTTCGTAAAGGCCAACGGCTACTTCGACTACCGGCGCAACGAGCAGTCGAAGTATTGGATGTACGAAAGCATCAACGAGCACCTGCGACTCAACTTCTACAACAACCCCGCCATCAAGGCGCAGTTGAAGCCAGCCGAGCAGTCCGTCCTCGCTGGCCAGAAGACCTCCTTCATCGCCGCCCAAGACCTGCTCGATTTATATTTTAGTTCCCTCAAACATGATTCAGATTGAGATCGATAACGGCAGTGGCTTCTGCTTCGGGGTGACCACCGCCATCAACAAAGCCGAGGAAGAACTGGCTTCCCAACGTGTTTCGGGGGATTCCAAATCCCCCGATAAGCCAATGCTCTACTGCCTCGGCGATATCGTACACAACGGTATGGAGTGTGAGCGCCTCCGCGAGATGGGACTCATCACCATCAACCACGATGACCTGCGCGAACTCCACGATGTGAAGGTGCTCCTGCGGGCCCACGGGGAACCGCCAGAGACTTACGAACTGGCGCGTCGCAACAATATCGAGATCATCGATGCCACCTGTCCTGTGGTGCTCCAACTCCAGAAGCGTATCAAACAACAATACGAATCGGGAAAGGCACAGATAGTCATCTTCGGCAAGAAGGGTCATGCCGAGGTGCTCGGACTGGTGGGTCAGACCAACAGCACCGCCATTGTCATCGAGAGTTTCAACGAGGTGAAGAAACTCGACATCACGAAGGATATCTGTCTATACAGCCAGACCACGAAGTCGCTCGACGAGTTCCATCGTATCATCGATTACATCCAGACGCATATCTCCCCGGAGGCTACCTTCAAGAGTTTCGACACCATCTGCCGCTCCGTAGCCAACCGCATGCCGAACATCTCGCAGTTTGCCACCCGCCATGACCTCATCCTTTTCGTCTGCGGACGGAAGAGCAGTAATGGCAAGGTGCTCTTCAACGAGTGCTTGCGTGTCAACCCCAACACCCACCTGATCGAAGACCCCGAGGAGATACAGACCGAGTGGCTGGAGGGCATCGAGACCGTTGGCATCTGCGGTGCCACCTCCACCCCCAAATGGCTGATGGAACAGTGTCGCGAGGCCATCCTGCATTATGCAACTTAGGGTGCATCCCATTTCAACCACAAGCCGCCGATACACCCCGTTAGGAGCATATCGGCGGTTTTTTTAGGTCTTGCCGACATCAGAGCGGGCAAGATCCCAGCCTTGCATCATCGCAAAGTAATCGAGTGATTCTATACCATTTTCCTGTATTGCCATTGCAGCACCCACCATCATCCAGTTGGCGGGATGTTCCGACGGGATGCCGAGGGGCTGATCGGGCAGGATCCCCGTGAGTTTCGACACGTTAGCGATATATGCCTCTGTGTTGTTCTCACTCGACGGAGCCCATTTCGACACGATGCCCCTAATGGTATAGAGCCGGTACTTGTGATAGTAGGTTCGGGTAAGCAGGTAAAACGCTGCCCTCCAGCCGTACACTAATGATTTGAACTGGCAGAAAGCAGCGTCTTGCTGATGTTCTGCGAGACCTTTCCACGCATCCTTCGCCGTGCGACGGATATTCAGTGGGTTGTGATTTCTAATTCCTCTTGGTAACATAATGATAATTTACAATTTGACAATTTACTATTTGACAATTTGAAAACCTTCCTGTCATAAATGGGTAAATGGGTAAGTGGGTAAGTTGAAGGTGCTATGGAAGTTCCGAAAGCACCTTCTTATATAAACCAAACTTAACCCTTTCGATGACATGGTCATCGGTGAGACGAATCAAACTGCGGGAGGCGGCTGATTGCGAACATCCGAAGCAGTCCATAAACTGTTGCGTCTTGAACTCATCCGGCAACTTTCGGAAGCACTCATCATAGCGGGTAGTCCTGCGGCGTACCACAAACTCCTTGTTCTGATCGGCGAAGTAGTTGAAAGCCATCTCGCCGAAGAAGAATTGCTGGCACTTGTACTGGATTTCCATCGACAGGCGGCAAAGCCGCTTGTCTGTGTCGTCCATTGTCAGGGTACGCTTTTCCTGCCACTCATCCCAATGACGCATCAGGATAAAGGGTAATGAAACGCCGATGCCGTAGTAAGGGATTCGTTTCAGGAGTGTCCTGTCTGCCTTGTCGTGATTAAACTCTGCAATCTCCATGCGGGAGGATTGCCATTCATAAGTCTCATCATTCAAGGGCTCTATGGGGATTTCCCCTTCCACCCTGTCCAGACGATAAGCCCATGTGCGGAGTGTCTCATTGGCATTGGGATCCACCTGTTGGTGTCGCTGTGCCGATCCCTTATCGGGCAGAGGTATTACGGCGAGTCGGGTACTCATACCTGTACCGAAGTTCCTTTGGTTCACCTTCCTATGCAAAGCGTATGGGGTTCCCGTATAGATGAAGTTCCAAAAGACATTGAACATTCCCGTGATGCTCTCTTGGTTGGCATACATCTGACCGTCCTCCTCGTTGTGAAAGGCTTTCAGTTCAAGGATCTCACGGTCTTTCCAGTCACCGCCCTTGTTCTGCTTGGTGACATTATCCAACTCCGCATCGAACGAGAACATGTGGAGGTTTACCAGCATATTATCCACCGTCACTACCGCCGCATTCATGTGGCGAATGAATTCACCCGTAGCCGTGCGGGCAGGGTGAACACGAATACCCACTACAGGACGTTTCAGTGCCTCAGCCTTCTGGGCTTTGGTACTGGTAGCCCTCTCCGTGCGACCATCCTTGTAGCGGTTCACCGCATCAATCAGGCACTTGTCGGCCTGAATCATCGGGTCGGCAATCTTCTTGTAGAACTTCTCCACGATGTTCTTGCCAGCACCCGGATCACCGATGATGAAGATGCAATAGTTCAGCCGTCTGATAATTTCAGGCTCATACCAGAAATGATACCAGGCTCTCGTCATCAGCGTGCCAAACAAAGCAGCACTGCTAAACAGGATGGCAGGCAACTTATGCGGGTGTGCATTCAGGAAGAGTTCCTTCATACACGGATAGACCTTCGCCATCTCCTGCAACTCCTCCGCCCACTTATCCAGCGGCAAAGCATCGTAAACATCGTCGGAAGCACACGGGGACTGGCTCATCTGTGATGTCGCTTGCGATGTCACAGAGGTGCCTGTCCCCTGTGTGCTAACCCCCACTTTCTCCAATGCCTCCTTCAGTCTTTCAGGCATCTTCTTGCTGTACGGCCATTTGATGATTGACTTCACCGTACATGCGATGTCCTCACCCTCTGTTGCGAGTTCTTGCACCCATTGCAGTTGCATCACCTGTTCCGTAATCTTCTTGGCATTGAAGCCTAAGATGTATCGCAGGTCAGCAGCCAGTGCCGTCAG
>JAFZNI010000235.1 GCA_017551005.1 Prevotella sp. | reverse complement strand
CTCCGTGGTCCCGTCGCCGATGAGCACGGGCGGGTTGTGGCCGGCGTTGCAGAAGTCGAGGTGCCCCGTGGTGAGGTCGAGGAGTCCTATGAACATGGTGACGAACATGCCCCGCTCGTTGTCCTCGCCTGAGAGTGCGTCGTTCATCTGTGTGGCAATCTTCGCGGGCGTAATGCCCTGTGCGGCGAGGGTTCGGAAGAGTCGAGTGGCCTGTGCCATGAAGAGTGATGCGGGCACGCCCTTGCCCGACACGTCGCCGAGTGCGAAGTATAGTTTGTCGTCGTTGAGCACATAGCCGTAGAGGTCTCCTCCGACCTCCTTGGCGGGTGTCATCGATGCATAGAGGTCGAGGTCAGGTCTGTCCGGGAAGGTGCTCGGCACCATCGACATCTGGATGTCGCGTGCGATACGGAGGTCGCTCTCGATGCGCTCCTTGGCGATGGTGGTCTCCTCCAGTTGGTCGTAGGCGGTGAGCAGTTCCTGATGGGTGGCCTCCAGTTTGCTATGGGTCTCCTCCAGTTTCTCGTGGGCAATCTTGAGGTGTCTGGCGCTACGGATGCGGAAGAAGAGGAAGATGGCAAGCGAGCACACGATGATGGTGGCGATGATGATGATACCCAGGCGCTGCTGCTCGGCACGTTGGCGCTCCTCCTGCATCTTGATCTCATCCACGTGGAGAATGGTATTCATTTCCGCTAATGCCTTCCTGGTTTCAAAGCCGTTGACGGAGTCCGTCACATCATACATACGGCTATAGAGTTCAGCCGCTTCGCGGAAGCGTCTGGTGCTTGCCATGATGACGGCACGTTGTCTAAGCGTATTCAGATAGTCGGAAGTCTCATTGATTCCGTCGTACATCAGCATTTGCTGGTTACTGAGTTCTAAGGCATCATTATAATGACCTTGCAGAATCAGGAGTTTAGTCCGGTAGAAAAGCCATGAACGGAAGATATAGTCATCCTCGGAGGTAATGAGTTCCCGTGCTTCGTCAAGGGTCTGTTCTGCTTGGTCAAGACGGTTTAGGCCGAGGTCTGCACGGACACATCCGATTTTGTAGTAGGCAAAGAGAGGGTTCAGGGCAGAGATGGCAATAGTGATGTCGCTATTGTTGCTATTCCCATGTCGTTTTTTCTCTTTTTGGATTGTAATGGAGGAAACCTCGTCCAGATAAGTCTTCCATTGCTTTGTCATGTTGTCCAGTTTCTCATATTCTTCTGTGCGTTCGTAAACCTCAGACAGGGAATAGAAGAGTTCCCCAAGTTGTGAGGGAGGCTCTTTAAGTTGTGAGGGAGGCGCTTTCTGCTTCATCAGCAATTGAATGCTTTTTTGGTAGCAGTCAGCGGCCTTGTCCATCATACCCATGTTGACATAGGCAATGCCCATGGCGTAATAAGCCTGACCCATACCGCTTTCATCCTTCCGCTGCATGGCATCACCTTGCATTTTCTCTGCCTCCTGCAATCCTGTGGTGACATTACCATCGTAAACGTATGTCCTTACCAACAGCCCCCAGAGTTCATAATAGGAGTCCCAGATGCCTGTCTTACTGATGATGTCAAGATCTTGGTGGGCATATTTGTAGACGGAGTCGTTCAGGTCGTTGTTGTATGCAAACACAATTCTGACGAGACGTGCTTCCACTTCCTCCTTAACGTCATGAAATCGTTGGGCCTCCTCAATAATGTCACAGGCATATTGCCATTGCTCGGTCAGGGGACGTTGCTCTTCTTGGCTTGCCTGAAAGATGTAGCCACGCAGAAATATGCGTTCTTTCCCTTTTGTCAAGGGAAGGCTCTTCTTATATCCCTCAAGAGTCTGTGCTGGCAGCAGGAATGCGGTCATCAGAAGCAATATGCTGGCTATGGTTCGATATGGAATCATGTATCTTTCTCCTTTATGTTATAGTTCGAGACCGTTGTTTATGACCACTTGGCGCATATTTTTCAGCAAATCACTGGCGAAGATGAAGTCTGTCAGGCGTTCGTTGGTGGACTTCATGATCTGGCTGCTCTCGCCCTGCCATTCCTTCTCGCCCTCATAGATGAAGATGATGTTCTCGCCGATGCCCATGACGGAGTTCATGTCGTGGGTATTGATGATGGTGGTAATGTTAAATTCTTTTGTGATGCCCTGAAGCAGGTCGTCGATGACGAGCGAGGTCTTGGGGTCAAGGCCGGAGTTGGGCTCGTCGCAGAAGAGGTATTTGGGGTTGAGGGCGATGGCACGGGCGATGGCGACGCGCTTCTGCATACCACCAGAGATCTCGCCCGGGAATTTCTCCTCGGCACCGTCAAGATTGACGCGAGCCAGACAGTCCATGGCGCGTTTGGTGCGCTCGCGGAGCGTCATCGTAGAGAACATATCGAGCGGGAACATCACATTCTCAAGGACAGTCAATGAGTCGAAGAGGGCGGCGCTCTGGAAGATCATGCCCATCTCGCGGCGCATCATCACCTTCTCGTGTTTGGACATCCGTACGAAGTCGCGTCCGTCGTAGAGTACCTGACCACTGGTGGGGTCGAGCAGCCCCACGAGGTTCTTCATCAGCACGGTCTTACCGCTACCGCTGCGTCCGATGATGAGGTTTGTCTTGCCGTCCTCGAACACGGTGCTGATATCCTTCAGTACCTCTTTGCCTTCAAATGACTTGTATAGATTTTTGACTTCAATCATGACAGCAGTTGGGTTAGGAAGACATCACTGAAGAGAATCAGCACGCTGGAGGTGACAACGGCATCGGTACTCGCCTTGCCGACATTGACACTGCCTCCCTCGACGGTGTAGCCGCAGAAGGCAGGGACACTGGAGATGATAAAGGCAAAGAACTGGCTCTTGATGATACTCATCCAGAGGAACCACGGTACGAAGTCGTGTTGGAGTCCCGCCGTCAGGTCGTCGGGCGGCAGGATGTGTCCGATATAGGAGGTGGCATAGGCACCTAAGATACCAGTGGCAGAGGAGAAAATCACGAGGAACGGCATGATGGTCAGCATACCCATGATCTTGGGGAGAATCAGGTAACAGGCTGAGTTGACTCCCATGATCTCAAGGGCGTCAATCTGCTGTGTGACCCGCATCGTACCTAACTCAGAGGCGATGTTCGAACCCACCTTTCCTGCCAGGATGAGGCACATGATGCTGCTGGAGAACTCGAGGAGCAATATCTCGCGGGTGGTGTAGCCCGATACCCACCGGGGCATCCAGGGACTCTGGATATTGAGTTTCATCTGAATGCAGATGACGGCTCCGATGAAGAAAGAGATGATCAGGACGATGCCGATGGAGTTGACGCCTAACTGCGCCATCTCCTTGACGTATTGCTTGAGGAACATCCTGAATCGTTCGGGGCGTGAAAAGGTACGTCCCATGAGCATCAGGTACCGTCCGAATATGGTCAGATATTTGAGTATCATCAATCTTTTGTTCCCTTATCTGGGTGCAAAGATAGTCATTTTAATGAGAAATGAGAAATGAGAAATGAGGAATGTTTGTCCAAAGACGTATATAAACGTGATTATTTAACAGAGTTTAACTGTTGCGCCTGTTGGTAATCATAATTTCTAATTATTTTTATTACCTTTGCAGCCGATTATGGAAGAAATGACAACGAACAATGAGCGTCTGGTGCTCCGGACGGAAGGACTGGTGAAACGCTATGGAAAGCGTACCGTAGTCAATGATGTGAGTTTCGACGTGAAGCAGGGGGAGATCGTGGGACTGCTGGGGCCGAACGGTGCCGGTAAAACCACCTCTTTCTACATGACTACGGGACTGGTTGTGCCTAATGGCGGCCATATCTATCTTGGTGATGAGGAGGTCACCACTTATCCGGTCTATAAGCGGGCCCGCGCCGGTATTGGCTATCTGGCACAGGAAGCGTCTGTGTTCCGTAAGATGAGCGTGGAAGACAATATCCTGTCGGTCCTGGAGATGACAGGCAAGCCGCGCGACTATCAGTTACAGAAACTGGAGAGTCTGATCAGTGAGTTCCGTTTGGGCAAGGTGCGCAAGAACAAAGGTGACCAACTTTCCGGTGGTGAGCGTCGTAGGACAGAGATTGCCCGTTGTCTGGCCATTGAGCCGAAGTTCATCATGCTGGACGAGCCGTTTGCCGGTGTGGATCCCATTGCCGTGGAGGATATCCAGCAGATTGTGTGGCATTTGAAGTATCGTAACATCGGCATCCTGATTACTGACCATAACGTGGACGAAACGTTGGCCATCACCGACCGCGCCTATCTGCTCTTCGAGGGGCGCATCCTGTTCCAGGGAACCCCAGAGGAACTGGCCGCCAACAAGGTGGTGCGTGAGAAATACCTCACGGAATCGTTCGAACTCCGCAAGAAAGCCTTCCAGAGTTAAAATATCTAAATTGTGCTTTTTTTTGGCTGAGATTGCGTAATTTTGCACCTCCAAATTGAGATATATAATAAATAAGGTATAGAAAAAGATGAAAATTTCATTTGATTGCGCCGATAAGATCAATGGTCTGTTGACGATGACTATTGAACCGGCAGACTACCAGGAGAAGGTAGAGAAGACGTTAAAGGATTATCGTAAGAAGGCCCAGGTGCCTGGTTTCCGCCCCGGAAATGTTCCTATGGGACTGATCAAGAAGCAGTATGGTACCGCCGTGAAGGTGGAAGAGGTCAACAAACTGTTGGGTGAGAAACTTTATGAGTATGTGCGTGAGAACAAGATCCAGATGCTGGGCGACCCCCTGCCCAATACCGAGAAACAGCAGCCTCAGGACTTTGAGAAAGAAGGCGATCTCACATTCGTGTTTGATATCGCCGTTGCTCCGGCATTTGAGGCTAAGTTGAGCGGACGGGACAAGATTACCTATTATACCATCACTGTCGACGACAAGATGATCGACCAGCAGGTGCAGATGTATGCCTCACAGGCCGGTGAGTTTACAAAGGCCGAGGTATTCAGTGGCAACGATACGCTGACAGGCGATCTGCGTGAGTTGGACAAGAAAGGCAATACCCTTGAGGACGGTATCACGACCGAGGGTGGTATGATCATGCCGGCCTATATCAAGGAAGAGAAGCAGAAGAAACTCTTCGACGGTTGCAAGCCCGGCGACATCATCACCTTTAATCCCAAGAAGGCTTATCCCGACAATGACGCAGAGGTGGCTGCTCTGTTGAAGGTGGACAAGGAGCAGGTGAAGGATCTGACGTCGGATTTTAGTTTCCAGATTACCGAGATCCGTCATTTCCAGCCTGCGGAGGTGAACCAGGCTCTGTTTGACAAAGTCTTTGGAGAAGGTGCCGTCAAGGACGAGAAAACCTTCCGTGAAAAGATTGCCGAGCAATTGAAGGCTCAGTTTGCCAGCAGCAGCGACTATAAGTTTATGTTGGATGTCCGTGAGCATCTGGAGAAGAAGGTTGGTAAACTGGAATTCCCCGAGGCCCTGTTGAAGCGTATCATGCAGAATAACAACAAGGACAAGGAAGCAGACTTCGTGGAGAGGAACTTCGACGCCAGCATCCAGGAACTGGAATGGCACCTGATTAAGGAGCAGATTGTGGCTGCCCAGAAGATTGAGGTGAAGGAAGAGGACCTGATGGCGGTGGCCAAGAGTGCCATCCGTGCGCAGTTCGCCCAGTACGGTATGAACAATATTCCTGAGGACGTGGTGGAGAACTATGCCTCCGAGCAGTTGAAGAAGCGTGAGAACATTGATAATTTCGTGGACCGCGCCGTCGACATGAAGTTGACAGAAGTGCTCAAAACAGTGGTCAAACTGGAGGAAAAACCGGTCAGTTTGGAGGAGTTTAACAAGTTAATGGAGAGAAAATAAGTTTTTTTACGAAAAAATAACTCCATTTTTTGAAGGGTTATCGACTTTTTTGTTTATCTTTGTGTCCCAATATGCAAGATAAAAGGTCGATGACCCTTTTTGTAGTAGTTAAGAAGTAAAGTAGTTAAGAAGTTAAGAAGATGAAGAATGAATTTAGAAAATATGCCGTAGGGCATTTAGGAATGGACGGTCTGACGCTTGACGAGGTGATGAAGGCACAGGCACAGTATCTGAATCCGTATATCCTTGAGGAGCGTCAGTTGAATGTGACTCAGATGGATGTCTTCTCCAGGCTGATGATGGACCGCATCATCTTTCTCGGCACGCAGATAGACGACTATACCGCCAACACGTTGCAGGCACAGTTGCTTTATCTCGACTCCGTGGATTCCGGCAAGGATATCTCCATCTATATCAACAGCCCTGGCGGTAGTGTGACGGCAGGACTTGGTATCTATGACACGATGCAGTTCATCTCCAGCGATGTCGCCACCATCTGCACGGGTATGGCCGCCTCGATGGGTGCGGTCCTGCTGGTGGCTGGTACGGAGGGTAAGCGCTCCGCTCTGCCTCATAGCAGGGTGATGATTCACCAGCCGTTGGGTGGTGTGCAGGGTCAGGCCTCGGATATCGAGATTGAAGCCAAGGAGATCCTGAAATTCAAGAAGGAGTTATATACGATTATCTCCAACCACTCACACACACCCTATGAGAAGGTCTATGCCGACTCTGACCGTAACTATTGGATGACGGCCGAGGAAGCCAAGGAATATGGCATGATAGACAACGTACTGACGAGGAAAGGATAAGAATGGTGAAGAAAGGTGTATGTAGTTTCTGCGGAAGGACGGAAAGAGAGGTCAGACTGCTGATTACGGGACTCAACGGCTATATCTGTGAGGACTGTGCCCAGCAGGCTTACCAGATTGTCCAGCAGCAGGACTGGATGCAGAAGAGTGAGGCGGCTGATGAGGCTCATGGGGCTCATCGGTTTAATGGGGGCGCAAAGGGTCAGATTCCCAAGCCTCAGGAGATTAAGGCCTATCTTGACCAGTATGTGATTGGGCAGGATGAGGCCAAGCGCTATCTGTCTGTGGCTGTGTATAATCATTACAAGCGACTCCAGCAGCCTTCCAGCGCCGACGAGGTGGAGATCGAGAAGAGTAATATCATCATGGTGGGCTCGACAGGTACAGGAAAGACGCTCCTGGCCAGAACCATTGCCCGCCTTCTAGATGTGCCGTTTACGATTGTTGATGCCACGGTGTTTACAGAGGCCGGTTATGTGGGCGAAGACGTGGAAAGTATTCTGACCCGTCTGTTGCAGGTGGCCGACTATGATGTGGAGGCCGCTCAGCGAGGCATAGTCTTCATCGATGAGATAGACAAGATTGCCCGTAAGGCGGACAATCCCTCGATTACCCGTGATGTCAGTGGTGAGGGTGTCCAGCAGGGCCTGCTGAAACTGTTGGAGGGCACTACTGTCAATGTACCGCCCAAAGGCGGGAGAAAGCATCCTGACCAGGAATACATCCAGTTAGACACGCGGAACATCCTGTTTATCTGCGGCGGTGCCTTCGACGGTATTGAGCGGAAGATAGCACAACGGATGAACACCCATGTGGTGGGATATAATTCTGTACAGAATGTCGCTAAAATTGACAAGGCGAACCTGATGCAGTATATCGTGCCGCAAGACCTGAAATCATTCGGGCTCATCCCTGAGATTATCGGACGACTGCCCGTACTGACTTATCTGAACCCGCTTGACCGTGAGGCTTTGGAAAAGATTCTTGTGGAACCGAAGAACTCCATTATTCGTCAGTATGTGAAACTCTTTGAGATGGATGGTATCCAACTCACGTTTACGCCTGAAGCGCTGAAAGTCATCGTCGACAAGGCAGTGGAGTATAAACTCGGGGCTCGCGGACTCCGGTCGATTGTGGAGAGCGTGATGATGGACACGATGTTTGATGCTCCATCGAAAAAAATAAAGAAATTTGAGGTAACGGCCGACTTTACCAAAAGACAATTGGAGAAGTCGCATCTGCAGAAGTTGGCCTCGTGATAGAAGTGAATAGTGAATAGGAGGAAATATATGGCGGAGAAGATTAATCTAACAGTTGCTTTGAAGAAATACTTTGGATTTGACAAGTTCAAAGGAGATCAGGAACGCATCATCCAGAATGTGCTGGATGGGAAAGATACTTTCGTGCTGATGCCGACGGGCGGAGGAAAGAGCCTCTGCTACCAATTGCCATCATTGCTGATGGATGGTACGGCCATTGTCATATCTCCTCTGATAGCCCTGATGAAGAATCAGGTGGACGTCATCTCCAATCTGAGTGAACAGGAGGGGACGGCCCATTACCTGAACTCCTCATTGAACAAGGCAGCCATCGATCAGGTAAAGGCAGATATCCTGGAAGGCCATACGAAACTCCTCTATGTGGCCCCTGAGTCGTTGACGAAAGAGGATAATGTGGAGTTTCTGAAATCGGTGAAGATATCCTTCTATGCAGTCGATGAGGCGCATTGTATTTCGGAATGGGGTCATGATTTCCGTCCGGAATACCGTCGTATCCGTCCGATTGTCAATGAGATTGGTGAGGCTCCCATTATTGCATTGACCGCCACCGCTACCGATAAGGTACGCTCAGACATCAAGAAGAACCTGGGTATCGTGGATGCTACGGAGTTCAAGAGTTCCTTTAACCGTCCGAATCTGTATTACGAGGTGAGGGCGAAGACAAAGGAGGTGGATAAGGATATTATCAAATTCATCAAGCAGCATCCCGGTAAGAGCGGCATCATCTATTGCCTCTCCAGAAAGAAAGTCGAGGAACTGGCCGCTATCCTCAGAGCCAATGATATCAAGGCGGCTGCCTATCATGCCGGACTGGATTCTGCCACCCGTACCCAGACACAGGACGCCTTCCTGATGGAGGACATCGACGTGATTGTAGCCACCATTGCCTTTGGTATGGGTATTGACAAGCCTGATGTGCGGTTTGTGATCCATTATGATATCCCGAAATCGTTGGAAGGCTACTATCAGGAGACCGGCCGTGCCGGTCGTGATGGTGGCGAGGGCATTTGTCTGGCTTTCTATTCCAGCAAGGATCTGGACAAACTGGAGAAGTTTATGGAAGGGAAGCCCGTGGCCGAACAGGATATCGGGCGTCAGTTGCTGGTGGAGACCGCTGCCTATGCCGAGACGAGTGTCTGCCGCAGGAAGATGCTGCTGCACTATTTCGGTGAGATATACGATAAGGACAACTGCGGGAACTGTGACAACTGTCTGCATCCAAAGACCAAGATAGAGGCCAAGAATCAGTTGGTGACAGTGCTGAATGTAATCCAACTAATTAAGGAGAATTTCCGTAGCGACTATGTGATAGACTTCATTATGGGCAAGGAAACGGAGGAGATCCTGGCGCATAAACACCATGAACTGGAAGAGTTCGGTATCGGTGAGGATGATGACGAGAAGATTTGGAATCCGGTCATCCGGCAGGCGCTCATAGCAGGCTATATTCGGAAAGAGGTTGAGAACTACGGACTTTTGAAGATTACGGCTGCCGGAAAGAAGTTCCTGAAATCTCCGAAGTCATTTATGATTGTCAAGGATGCGGAATTCAGTGACGACTATGAGGCCGGCGCTGAGCCGGAAGGTGGAACGGGAGCCCTTGACCCGACACTCAGTGCTATGCTGCGTGACCTCCGTAAGAAAGTGTCGAAACGGTTGGAGCGTCCGCCATACGTCATTTTCCAGGATGTCAGCATTGATCAGATGGCTACGGATTATCCTGTGACCCTTGAAGAGTTGAAGAATATCCAAGGCGTGGGTGAAGGCAAGGTGAAACAATCCTATGCCAAGGAGTTCGTGGACTTGATTGCCAAGTACTGCGAGGAAAACGAGATAGAGCGTCAGATGGATTTGCGTGTCCGTACAGTCGCCAAGAAGTCGATGTTGAAGGTGAAGATCATCCAGAGCATCGACCGTCAGATTGCCCTTGATGACATCGCCAATGCCCAGGGCATCGATTTCGACGAGTTGCTCGACGAGATAGAGGCGATTGTTTATAGTGGTACGAAACTGAATATCGACTATTTCCTGGAAGAGGTGATGGACGAGGATCATATAGATGACATCTATGACTACTTCGCAGAGTCAGATACCGACAATCTGGATGTGGCTCAGGAAGAACTGGGGAAAGACTATTCCGAGGATGAGATCCGGCTGGTACGCATCAAATTCATCTCGGAGATGGCAAATTAAAAAGTGAAAAGGTAAAAAAGTAAAAAGGTAATATATTATGGCATCATTTATTGACGACAAGATTGTGATGGACGGCTTGACATTCGACGATGTCCTGTTGATTCCGGCTTATTCAGAAGTACTGCCCAAGACAGTAGAGTTGAAAACCCGTTTTTCTCGTAATATTGAGTTGAACGTTCCTTTTGTAACGGCCGCGATGGATACGGTCACAGAATCCCAGATGGCCATTGCCATTGCCCGTGAAGGTGGTATCGGTGTGATCCATAAGAATATGTCCATCGAGGAACAAGCCCGTCAGGTGGCAATTGTTAAACGTGCTGAGAATGGTATGATCTATGATCCGATCACCATCCCCCTTGGTTCTACGGTGGCTCAGGCTCTTGACATCATGTCGGAGTATCATATTGGCGGTATCCCCGTGGTGGACGATGACAATCACCTCGTGGGTATCGTGACGAATCGTGACCTTCGCTTCGAGCGTCGCCTCGACCGTCCTGTTGAGGAGATTATGTCGAAGGATAACCTCGTCACCACCCATCAGCAGACCGATCTGACGGCGGCTGCCCAGATTCTCCAGGAGAACAAGATTGAGAAACTTCCCGTGGTAGACAAGGACAACCATCTCATAGGTCTGATTACCTATAAGGATATTACCAAGGCCAAGGATAAGCCGATGGCCTGCAAGGATGAAAAGGGACGTCTGCGTGTCGCTGCCGGTGTCGGTGTGACGCTCGATACGCTGGATCGTATGCAGGCTTTGGTAGATGCGGGTGCCGATGCTATTGTGATTGATACGGCTCACGGTCATTCCAAATCCGTGATAGAAAAACTGGTGGAGGCTAAGAAGTCTTTCCCCAACATTGATATTGTAGTGGGTAACGTCGCTACTGGCGAGGCTGCCAAGATGCTTGTAGAGAATGGTGCTGACTCCGTGAAGGTGGGAATCGGCCCTGGCTCTATCTGTACGACCCGTGTCGTGGCTGGTGTGGGTGTTCCGCAACTGAGTGCCGTCTATGATGTTTATAGTGCCTTGAAGGGAACGGGTGTGCCTCTCATTGCCGATGGCGGTCTGCGCTATTCCGGCGATATCGTGAAGGCCCTCGCTGCCGGTGGCAGTTGTGTGATGATCGGTTCTCTGGTTGCAGGTACGGAAGAGAGTCCTGGCGACACCATTATCTATAACGGACGTAAGTTCAAGAGTTATCGCGGCATGGGCTCCTTGGAGGCCATGGAGCAGAAGCACGGCTCTAAGGACCGTTACTTCCAGGGCGATACCAAGGAGGTGAAGAAATTGGTTCCAGAGGGCATTGCCGGACGTGTGCCGTATAAAGGAACTGTTCAGGAGGTCATTTACCAGATGGTTGGTGGCTTGCGCTCTGGTATGGGCTATTGCGGTGCCGCTACCATCGAGAAACTCCACGAGGCCAAGTTCACCCGCATCACCAATGCCGGTGTCAACGAGAGCCATCCGCACGATATCACCATCACCAGTGAGGCTCCCAATTATAGTCGTCCTAATGACTGAACAATTGATGATTATGAAGAGGTTTTGGTTACTATTTCTCACTTTCCACTTCTCGCTTCTCACTACTTTGGCCCAGCCTAAGTCGGATCCTGTGATTATGACTATCAATGGGAATCCCGTGTTACGTTCGGAGTTTGAATATTCCTATAACAAGAATAATTCAGAGGGCGTCATCGACAAAAAGACCATCGATGAATATGTGGATCTGTTTATCAACTATAAGTTGAAGGTGGCAGCAGCACTGGATGCCAAACTGGATACCGCGACATCCTTCAAGCAGGAGTTCGCGATGTACCGTGACCAGCAGGTGCGGCCTACATTGGTGACGGATGCGGATGTGCTGAAAGAGGCTCGTGACACTTATGATAGGACCAAGGAGCAGATCGGCTCGAAAGGACTGATCTATCCGGCACATATCTTTTTCCTTCTCTCCTCGAAGGCAACGCAGGAAGAGCAGGACAGGGTTCGGCACCGTGCGGATTCCGTTTACCAACTGTTGAAGGCTGGTGCAGATTATGCTGATCTTGCCAAGCGCTTTTCTGATGACAAGAAAAGCGGAGCCAATGGCGGAGTGCTTTCTACATGGATTGCCCCCAATCAGGCTTTCAAGGAGTTCGAGGATGCTGCCTATGCCTTGCAGATAGGTGAGTTCAGTCAGCCGGTATTGTCACCGAGAGGCTATCATATCATCCTGATGAAAGACCGTAAGCAGTTGGAATCCTTCGATTCGTTGAAGAGTTCCATCATCCAGAGAATAGAACAGCAGGGGCTTCGTGAACGTATTGCAGACCAGAAGATACAGGAGATGGTGAAACAGGCAGGTGGAACGAAGACCAAGGAAGATATTATGTCTATGAGGACTGACTCTTTATCGGCTGTGGACAGTGAGGCGAAATACCTGATTCAGGAGTATCATGACGGTCTGCTGCTCTATGAGATTAGTAATCGTGAGGTCTGGGAAAAGGGCGCGAAAGACGAAGCCGGTCTGGCGGCCTATTTCAAGGAACACAAGAAAGACTATGCCTGGTCGGAGCCTCATTATAAGGGTATTGCCTACCATGTGAAGGATAAAGCCGATGTAAAGGCCGTGAAGAATTGTGTCAAGAAATTGCCTTTTGATCAGTGGGCAGAGGCTTTGCGCAGTACCTTCAACCCTGATTCGGTGATTCGTATTCGTGTGGAGAAGGGCATCTTTAAGCCGGGTGACCATCCCCTGATTGACAAGGAGGTCTTTAAGCGTGCCGCAACAGTCACTCCCGTTGAGGGCTATCCGATAGATGCCGTCTATGGCAAACTGCTGAAGAAAGGCCCCGAGGACTATACTGATGTCCGTGGTCAGGTGACAGCCGACTATCAGGATATGCTTGAAAAAGCCTGGGTCTATGACCTGCGTCAACGCTATCCATTCACTGTGAACAAGGAAGTATTGAAAACAGTTAATAAGCATCAATGAGAATCACAAGAAAGTTTATCCTGCCTATCTTGGCAACAGTCCCTCTGATGGGTATTGCCACTATGCCGAGTCCTGCCAGTATGCCGGTTCCGTTAATGGCATCTGCAGACTCCGACTCCGTTGTCCCAGTTCATAGCATCATTGACGAGGTGATCTGGGTTGTCGGCGATGAGGCTATCTTGAAGTCTGATGTCGAGAATATGCGCATGCAGGCTGCCATGGAGGGCGTCAAGTGGAGTGGGGATCCGGATTGCACAATCCCGGAACAGATCGCCGTCCAGAAACTCTTTGTCCATCAGGCAGACATCGACAGTATCGAAGTGACGGATGCTGATGTGGCGCAGGATGTGGAACAGACCATCAGCGGCTGGCTCGAGATGGTGGACGGCTCCCGTGAAAGGCTGGAAGATTATAAGCACCAGACAATTACGGAGATGCGTAACGAGATGCGTGACGAGTTTAAGAGTCGTTATAAAGTGCAGAAGATGCGCCAGAAACTGGTGGAGGACATTACCGTGACTCCGGCAGATGTACGCCGTTATTTCTCCAATCTTCCGCAGGACAGTCTTCCGTTTGTGCAAACGGAGGTGGAGGTACAGATTATCTGCCAGACCCCCCGTATCGAGGAAGAGGAAATCAATCGTGTGAAGGAAGAGTTGCGTGAATATACGGATCGAGTGAATAAGGGAGAGTCTACTTTCCAGACCTTGGCACGCCTGTATTCCGAGGACCCGGTCTCTGCCCGTCGTGGTGGTGAACTGGGACTGATGGGGCGTGCTACGTTGGATCCGGCGTTTGCAACAGTGGCCTTCAATCTAACCGACCCGAAAAAGATCTCCAAGATTGTAGAGTCTGAGTTTGGCTATCATATCATTCAATTAGTAGAGAAGCGGGGCGACAAGGTGAACGTACGACATATCCTGAAAAAGCCCATCGTCTCTGACGAGGCCATTGAGAAGGCCCTGAACCGTCTGGACTCCATCGCCTATGATATCCGTGCGGGTAAATTCACATTTGAAGAAGGCGCCTCCATGCTGTCGGACGATAAGGACACCCGCAGTAATAAAGGCCTGATGAGCAACTCGCAGTTGCAATATGGTCGCAGTATCACTTCCCGCTTCCAGATGCAGGACCTTCCTCCCGAGGTGGCAAAGGTGGTTGATACCATGCAGGTCGGACAGGTGTCGAAGTCTTTCCAGATGATTAACCAGAAAGGTAAGACTGTCTGTGTGATTGCCAAGTTGAAGAGTCGTGTCGACGGTCACAGGGCCAATATCAGTGATGATTATCAGGTGTTGAAGGAAGTGGTTCTTAACAAACGTCGTGAGGAATTTCTTCACAAGTGGGTCGTGGATAAGATAAAGGGCGTATACACCCGTCTGAATGACAACTATCGTGATTGCAAATTTGAGTACGAGGGCTGGATCAAATGAAAAAGTGTGTATGGTTTTTGATGGTAGTGTTCGCATTGCTGGTGACGGCATCTGTCGATGCCCAGAAAAACCGTACACGGAAACGCCCTGCCCGCAAGACGAGGGTGCAGGATAAGCGCGTCTATCTGGTTCATGCCGATGTGCTTCATTTCGATCAGTACAAGAATCCCGATGCAACCATCCTTAATGGAAAGGTGCATTTCACCCATGTCGGTGCCAGACTCTATTGCGACAGTGCCTATTTCTATGAGGCCAGCAATTCCTTCGAAGCCTTCGGACATGTGAAGATGTATCAGGGCGACACCCTCTCCTTAGTCAGCGATTACGCCTACTATGACGGTAATGAACAGATTGCGAGAGCCCGTTATAATGTAGTTTTAAAAAACAGGAAGACCACGCTCTATACGGACAGTCTTGACTTTGACCGTCTGTATGACAATGCCTATTTCTTTGAAGGCGGTAAGATGGTTGACGGTAACACGACGCTGACTTCCGACTGGGGGGAATATAATACGAAGACCAAGATGTCGGTGTTTAACTACGACGTGAAGATGAAGAGCCCGAAGTTTTATTTGACGACGGACACGCTTTATTATGACAATGCCCGTTCCATGGCGCATATCGTAGGTCCTTCGAACATCACGTCAGGGAAAAGCCATATCTATTCCGAGCAAGGCTATTATGACACGAAGAACGAACAGGCCCGACTGATGGAACGGTCTGTGCTCGACAATGAAGGAAAGATGTTGGTGGGTGACAGTGTCTATTATGATAGTAAACAGGGATTCAGTCAGGCTTTCCGCAATGTCATCTATGTGGATTCCATCAATAAGAACAAGTTGACGGGCAACTATGGCGAGTATTATGAGAACACCGGTTTTGCCCTATGTACTGACAGTGCGGTGGCCATTGACTTCTCACAGGGCGACTCGCTCTATATGCATGCCGATACTTTCAAGATTGTGACCTATAATATTGAGACGGATTCTGCCTATCGGAAAATCTATGCCTTCCACAAGGTCAGGGCTTACAGAACTGATGTTCAGGCCGTCTGTGATTCCTTGGTGTATAACTCGCTGGATTCCTGTATGACGATGTATGTGGATCCGATTGTATGGAACAACAACCAGCAACTGCTGGGCGACAAGATACAGGTTTTCTTGAAGGACTCTGTCGTTGACAGGGCCCATGTCATAGGAAACGCTTTCTCCATTCAACAACTCCGAAGTGATACATCCTGCTACAATCAGATATCCTCCAAAGAGATGTTTGCCTATTTCATAGACGGCAATATCCATGAGACACGGGCCGTGAATCAGGTCATCATCGGCTATTACTTCGAGGAAGGTGACACAGTGCCTATCATCTATAATTATCAGGAGACAACGGAACTGAAAATGTTCCTCAAAGACCGGAAATTGCAGAGCGTGTGGACCCCGAAGACCAGCGGTACCATGTATCCGCTCAACCAGATACCAGCCGACAAGAAACTGTTGGATGGCTTTGCGTGGTATGATGAGGTCCGTCCCCGAAACCGTTATGACATCTTTGTGTGGCGCGAAAAACGAAAAGTGAAGAATGGCTGACATCATATCCCTGCTACCTGATAGTGTTGCCAACCAGATTGCCGCTGGTGAGGTGATACAGCGTCCCGCTTCTGTCATCAAGGAGTTGGTTGAGAACGCTGTGGATGCCGATGCCAAAACCATCCACGTTTTGGTGGTCGATGCCGGACGCACGTCCATTCAGGTCATCGACGACGGAAAGGGTATGTCCGAAACGGATGCCCGTCTGGCCTTTGAGCGCCATGCCACCTCCAAGATCCGCAAGGCAGAAGATCTCTTCGCCCTGCATACCATGGGCTTCCGGGGAGAGGCGCTCGCTTCCATAGCGGCTGTGGCTCAGGTGGAACTCCAAACCCGGACTGCAAACGACGAAATCGGCACGCTGGTGTCTGTCTCCGGTTCAAAGGTGGTCGGTCAGGAACCGACGTCCTGTCCTGTGGGTAGTAACTTCAAGGTGGAGAACCTCTTTTTTAATGTGCCGGCTCGCAGGAAATTCCTCAAAACGAATGCCACGGAACTCAACAATATCCTGACGGCCTTTGAGCGTATCGTCCTCGTCTATCCGGAGATCAATTTTACCATGCATAACAATGGCGTGGAACTGATGAACTTGAAGGCAGGCAGTCTGCGGCAGCGTATCGCCGATGTCTTTGGCCGGCAGTATGGTCAGGATTTGATACCAGTGGATGTCAACACGTCCATGTGCCGAATCTATGGTTTTGTGTCCAAACCCGAGTCGGCTCGGAAGAAGGGCGGGTGTGACTATCTTTTCGTGAATGGCCGGTACATGAGGCATCCTTATTTCCATAAGGCTGTCATCTCCGCCTATGACCGGTTGATTCAGGAGGGTATGCAGATACCCTATTTCCTCTATTTCGATGTCAATCCTGCTGATATAGACGTCAATATCCATCCGACAAAGACAGAGATTAAGTTTGAGAACGAACAGGCCATCTGGCAGATACTGACAGCCGCTGTCCGTGATGCGATCGGCAAATTCTGTGAAGTGCCCACCATTGACTTCGACACCGTCGGTCGGCCGGAGATACCTGTCTATGACCCGGAGCGGTCGATAGCCCCGCCCCAGCCTCATTATAACCCAGACTATAATCCGTTTAAGTCTGTCTCCTCATCTCCCAAGAACCCCGTGCCATCAGACTGGCAGAAACTATACGACTCCCTGTCGTCCGGTCCTGCTCAGCGACCTTCCGACCATTCGTCGGCAGATTTGTTTGATCTGTCCGAGACGCCCGTCACCACTGTTCCGGAGATGATTGCAGAAAAGTCGCCCGCCCATTATCAGTTCAAGGGCAAATATGTCATGACGGCGGTGAAGTCAGGGCTGATGATTATCGACCAGCATCGCGCCGACATCCGCATACGCTATGAGAAGTATATGGAACAGCAACGTGCTATGACCAGTGGGTCACAAAAGTTGCTTTTCCCTGAAACCATTCAGTTTTCTGCCTCTGATGCCGTGGTGTTCGGCTCTATCCTGCCGACGCTTTCTGGGTTGGGATTTGATCTGAGTGACCTCGGTGGAAATACATACGCCATCAATGGCATCCCTGCCGGCATCGAGGGGATTGACCCTGTAGCACTGCTGCAACGGATGGTCGGTGATGCCTTGGAGAAGGGCAGGGGAGTGGCGGATGAGATCAATGCAACTGTGGCATTGAGTCTGGCGCGCAGTGCGGCGATACCATACGGTCAGATCCTCAGTAACGAGGAGATGGAGAATCTGGTCAATGAACTGTTTACCTGTTCAAATGTCAACTACACGCCCGACGGCAAGACTATCCTTTGTATCCTCCCGCAGTCGGATATTGAGCATCTGTTGGGATAGATCTGTCAAATAATGTTAATTCCCATCACTTTCTTAACTCTTAATTCTTAATTCTTAAATATTCATTGTACCTTTGCACCCGCAAATCGAAAAGAGGGCGTTTAGCTCAGTTGGTTTAGAGCATCTGCCTTACAAGCAGAGGGTCGGCGGTTCGAATCCGTCAACGCCCACAAAAAACTTCAGAAGAATTTCTGAGGTTTTTTTTGTTGTTTCAAATAAAAGCATTACCTTTGTACCCATAAATACTCAAATAACCCTTACAACATAAAATTAAACTTATGATTTGGAATGAACATGTAGAGTGTATGGATCGCGAGCAACTCCGCGAGTTACAGAGCCGCCGTCTTGTCAAGATGGCAGAGTATGTCTATTACAACACCCCTTTCTATCGGAGAAAATTCCAGGAGATGGGGCTGGAACCGGGCGATATCAAGAGCATTGACGATATCGTGAAACTGCCGTTTACCAACAAACTCGATCTTCGAGATAACTATCCCTTTGGTCTGGCGGCCGTGCCGATGAGCCAGATTGTGCGTATCCATGCCTCGTCCGGTACGACGGGTAAGCCTGTGGTCGTGCTTTATACCCGTAAGGACCTTGCCATGTGGTCTGAGGCTATCTCGCGTGCTTTTACCGCCTATGGAGCAGGTAAGGATGACATCTTCCAGGTCGCCTATGGCTACGGTCTCTTCACGGGTGGTCTTGGTGCCCATGACGGTGCAACGAATATCGGAGCATCCGTCATCCCCATCTCATCGGGCAATACCCAGAAGCAAATCACTCTGATGCATGATTTCGGAACTACCATCCTCTGCTGCACTCCCAGTTACGCGATGTTCCTTGGCGAGGCTCTTGGTGAGTGCGAGTGGAACAGAGATGAGTTTAAACTGAAAGTGGGCGTCTTCGGTGCAGAGCCCTGGACGGAGAAGATGCGCGTTAAACTGGAAGAGTCACTGGGTATCAAAGCCTATGACATCTATGGACTGAGTGAGATTGCCGGTCCTGGTGTGGGCTATGAGTGCCAGTACCAGTGTGGTACCCACCTTAACGAGGATCTGTTCTATCCAGAAATACTTGATCCCAATACCGGCGAACCGTTGCCAGAGGGCGCATTCGGTGAACTGACGTTTACCCATCTTACCAAGGAAGGTATGCCGCTGTTGCGCTATCGTACCCATGACCTCACTGCCCTGCACTACGAGAAATGTACGTGTGGCCGTACGCTTGTCCGTATGGATCGTATCCTTGGCCGTTGCGACGACATGTTGATCATCCGTGGTGTCAATGTGTTCCCGTCACAGATAGAGGATGTCATCCTGAAACAGAAGGAGTTTGAACCTCACTTCCTGCTTATTGTGGATCGCGTGAACAATACCGACACATCCGAACTCAAAGTTGAGGTCAAGGAAGACTACTTCACTGACGACATGTCGACGATGGTCGGTCTGCAAAAGAAACTCGAAGGCGAACTCCGTAGTGTCATCGGCCTGGGATTCAAGGTGCGTCTCGTGGAGCCGAAGGGCATCGAGCGCTCCGAAGGCAAGGCGAAGAGAGTCATCGATAAGAGACAACTATAGACAATCCTAAATAAATAACAATATAAAATGAAAGCAAAACAATTAAGTATTTTCCTCGAGAATAAGTCTGGCAGACTTACCGAGGTAACAGATGTTCTTGGCGAGGCAGGCATTAACCTCTCAGCCATGAGTATTGCCGATAATAGTGACTTCGGCATCCTTCGTTGTATCGTTTCTGATCCGGAGAAAGCCTATCAGGTATTGAAAGAGGCTCATTTCGCCGTCAAGATTACCGATGTCATCGGCTTTGTTTGCCCGAACACGAGCGGTTCGCTGGCTGTCGTACTCAGACACCTTTCCCAGAAAGGCATCTTCATTGAGTATATGTATTCATTCGCTAATGGCGATGTGGCTCACGTGGTGATACGTCCTACCGACCTTGATGCCTGTGAGCGCGTCCTGGAAGAGAAAAAGGTGGAACTGATGGCGGCAAACGACCTCTACCAGTTGTAAACTAAGGTATAATACTTGACGAATCTGCAAGTTTTTCGTGAGAAAATTTTGCAGATTCGATTTTTATCCTTACCTTTGCAGCCCAAATGACACACTAAGTAAAGGATAATTATCGATAATTAGTAAAAATGGATTTAAGTTTACTGACAGCCATCTCGCCTATAGATGGCCGCTACAGAGGCAAGACGGAACCATTGGCAGAGTACTTTTCGGAATATGCGCTGATTCGCTATCGGGTGCGCGTGGAGATTGAGTATTTCATCTCTCTTTGTGAACTGCCATTGCCGCAATTGGAAGATTTCAACCATAGCCTGTTTGAAAGGCTCCGCGACATCTATCGCAACCTGACCCCTGCCGAGGCGCAGCGTGTGAAGGACATCGAGAAGGTGACTAACCACGACGTCAAGGCCGTTGAATACTTCATCAAGGAGGAATTCGACAAGATGGGGGGATTGGATCGGTACAAGGAGTTTATTCATTTCGGTTTGACCTCTCAGGATATTAATAATACCTCAGTCCCCCTTTCTGTCAAGGAGGCTCTTGAAAATGTGTATTATCCATTGGTGGAGGAACTGATAGAGCAACTTCATGACTATGCAGAGGAGTGGAAGATGATACCAATGCTTGCCAAGACCCATGGACAGCCTGCGTCTCCTACCCGCTTGGGTAAGGAGGTGATGGTCTATGTCTATCGTCTGGAGGAGCAGTTGCGTGCCTTGAAGGAAACACCGGTGACGGCGAAGTTCGGCGGTGCTACGGGTAACTACAATGCCCACCATGTGGCTTATCCCCAGTATGACTGGCGGGAGTTCGGCAATCAGTTTGTCAGTGAGAAACTGGGTCTGGAGCGTGAACAGTACACCACGCAGATCTCCAATTACGACTGGCTGGGGGCTATCTTCGATGCCATGCGGCGTATCAACACCATCGTCATCGACCTCGACCGTGATTTCTGGATGTATATCTCCATGGACTATTTCAAGCAGAAGATCAAGGCTGGTGAAGTGGGTAGCAGTGCCATGCCGCACAAGGTGAATCCCATCGACTACGAGAACTCGGAGGGTAATCTTGGCATCGCCAATGCCGTGTTACAGTTCCTGGCACAGAAATTGCCAGTCAGTCGTCTGCAACGCGACCTGACCGACTCTACTGTCCTGCGTAATGTGGGCGTACCGATGGGGCATGCCCTCATCGCCTTCCAGAGTACGTTAAAGGGGTTGCGCAAGTTGATCCTCAACGAGGAGAAGTTGCAGGAAGATCTCGACAATACCTGGGCTGTGGTGGCAGAGGGTATTCAGACCATCCTTCGCCGTGAGGCCTATCCCCATCCCTATGAGGCATTGAAGGCCCTGACCCGAACCAACCAGAAGATGACGGAGCAGACTATCCGTGACTTTATCGAGACACTCGATGTCAGCGCATCCGTCAAGGAAGAGTTGCGGGCCATAACCCCCTCTACCTATACAGGTATTTAATGTATATTATATACATATATTATATATAGATTGTTTTTAGATTAGAAAGAAAAATGGATTTCGAGAACGAAAAGAAACAAGAGGAAACACCAAAAGAAGGTTTTCAGAGAGAACAGCGTGAATTCCGTCCGGGCCGTTCACCGCGCCCGCGTATTCACAACGGACAGCGTCCAGCCTATGAGCGTCCGAGTTACAACAATCGTGAAGAGGATGAGGGCGGCTTCCGTCCGGAGGGTTTTGGCGCAGGTCTGCAGAGCAGCACACCCCAGCGCCCCAGTTATCGCCCGCGGACAGGTGGCTATAACCAGCAAGGTGGCTACAACCGTCAGCCCCGTGAGGGAGGTTACCAACCCCGTCAACCCCGTGAAGGCGGTTTCCAGCCCCGTCAGGGTGGCTACAATGGCGCTCGCCCTGCTTACGGTGCTCCGCAGCGTGGCGGTTTTCAGTCCCGTCAACCCCGTGAGGGCGGTTACAACCAGCAGAGTGGCTATCAGTCTCGTGGCTACCAGCCTCGTCCTGAAAATGACTATGGTCAGAAACCGCGAAGCGGTTATAACCCCAATTATCCTAACAAACCCTTTAAGCCATTTAAGAAGAATGGTCGCCCCCATTCGGCCGACTATGATCCGAATGCCAAATATAGCATGAAGAAGCGTATCGAATATAAGGAGGTCAATTATGATCCCAACGAGCCGCTTCGTCTGAATAAGTATCTGGCTAATGCCGGTGTCTGTAGCCGCCGTGAGGCCGATGAGTTCATTCAGGCAGGTGTGGTGACGGTCAACGGTCAGATAGTGACTGAACTGGGTACGAAGATTCTCCGTACCGATGAGGTCCGCTTCCATGATCAGCCCGTCAGCATCGAGAAGAAAGTCTATGTCCTGCTGAACAAGCCCAAGGACTATGTGACGACGAGTGATGATCCTCAGCAGCGTAAGACGGTGATGGATCTGGTGAAGAATGCTTGCACGGAGCGTATCTATCCTGTCGGTCGTCTGGATAGGAACACCACAGGCGTGCTCCTGCTCACGAACGACGGTGATATGGCATCGAAACTGACCCACCCGAGATATCTCAAGAAGAAGATTTACCATGTCTTCCTCGACAAGGCATGTGCGGCTCACGACCTCCAGCAGATTGCAGAAGGCATCCAACTTGAGGACGGCGAGATCAAGGCCGACGATGTGCAGTATGCTCATCCTACTGATAAGAAACAGATAGGCATTGAGATTCATTCCGGCAAGAACCGTATTGTGCGTCGTATCTTTGAAAGCCTCGGCTATAAGGTGCTGAAACTGGACCGCGTGCAGTTTGCCGGTCTCACCAAGAAGAACCTGAAGCGCGGCGACTGGCGCTATCTCACGGAGGAAGAGGTTGACCGTTTAAGGATGGGAGCGTATGAATAGAATAAAGATTATCGATGTGCTGAAAAGCACGGAATATGGCAAGGAGGTCTGTGTAAAGGGCTGGGTGCGTTCGCACCGTGGCAGCAAGAATGTTGATTTCATTGCCCTTAACGATGGTTCGACCATCAAGAACGTTCAGGTAGTGGTCGACCCGACAAAGTTTGGTGATGAGTTGCTGAAGCAGATTACCACCGGTGCATGTATATGTGCCGAAGGCAATCTCGTAGAAAGCCAGGGTGCCGGACAAAGCAGTGAGGTCCAGGCCACCCGTCTGGAAATCTATGGCCTTTGCGGTAATGACTATCCCATGCAGAAGAAGGGGCAGTCGTTTGAGATGATGCGCAAGAATGCCCACATGCGTCTGCGTACTAACACCTTTGGGGCCGTGATGCGCATTCGCCACAATATGGCGATGGCCATCCATACCTATTTCCATGAACATGGATTCTTCTACTTCCACACCCCGCTGATTACGGCCAGTGACTGTGAGGGCGCAGGAAACATGTTTCAGGTAACTACGAAGAACCTCTATGACTTGAAGAAGGATGAGAACGGGAAGATCCTCTATGATGATGACTTCTTCGGCGAGCAGACCTCGCTCACCGTCTCTGGTCAGTTGGAGGGCGAACTCGGTGCTACTGCACTGGGTGCCATCTACACCTTCGGCCCGACGTTCCGTGCAGAGAACAGTAATACCCCACGCCATCTGGCTGAGTTCTGGATGATAGAGCCAGAGGTGGCCTTCCTCGACCAAGAAGGACTGATGGATCTGGAAGAGGACTTCATCAAATATTGCGTCCGCTGGGCACTCGACAACTGCAAGGACGACTTGCAGTTCCTGAACCAGATGATCGACAAGACCCTTATCGCCCGCCTCGAAGGTGTGCTCAAGGAGTCCTTCGTCCGTCTGCCCTATACCGAGGGTATCAATATCTTGCAGGAGGCTATCAAGAATGGCAGGAAGTTTGAGTTCCCCTGCAACTGGGGCGATGACCTGGCTTCAGAGCATGAGCGCTACCTCGTGGAGGAGCATTTCAAGAAGCCCGTCATCATGACAGACTATCCCACCGCCATCAAGGCCTTCTATATGAAGCAGAACTTCGGAATATCCGGAAAATCCGGAAGTACTGGTTATAAGGGCGCTGTGGCCCCTGGCCCCACCATGCAGGGTACCGACGTCCTCTTTCCGCAGATTGGTGAGATCATCGGTGGCTCCGTCCGTGAGGAAAGTTATGACAAACTGATGGCTGAAATCAACCGTCGTGGCATGGAGACCGACAAACTCTGGTGGTATCTGGATACCCGCCGTTGGGGATCCTGTCCGCATGCCGGCTTCGGACTCGGTTTCGAGCGTCTGATTCTCTTCGTGACAGGAATGCAGAATATTCGTGACGTTATTCCGTTCCCAAGAACCCCAAAATCGGCAGAGTTTTAGTTATCCTGTTGATGTTTTAAGGTTTTTTTGCTATAAAAATGCAAAAAAAAGCAAAGAATATTTGAATATTAAAAATAAAATATTACTTTTGCACCCGAAAATCATAAACGAGGATCAATAAATGAGTCTCTTTAATAATATAATAAGGTAATAGGAGGACCTTTCGGACTACGAAACAGAAACAATGACAGTCAAAAGTGTGCAAACCCCGATGTATAAACGGAATTTGGCGCTAAAAACGCTGTTTTTTCGATGAATTGCCGTGAAAATGGCATTATTTTGCTGTTTTTTTTAAAAAAAAGACGAAAATGTTTGCAAGATTTCGGAAATATATCTATATTTGCACCAAAATTGTAACTCCGCGCAGGAGAAATTGTGCCCTGTTAATGGGATAATGCGTAGATTTGAGAGAAATAAAAAGAAGTATAACATCTTAATTTTTTTATTAATTTAAATTTTTTAATCGTATGAAAAAAAGAATTTTTGGTATGCTGCTGATGGGAGCAATGGTCGTTGCTTCTGTTAGTATGTTTACGTCTTGTAAGGACTACGATGACGACATCAACAAGCTTCAGAAGCAGATTGATGAGATTACCGCTCAGAACTTACAGACACAGCTGAACAGTTTGCAGAGTGCTTTAAGTATTGCACAGAGCACTGCTGACGCTGCTAAGGCCGCTGCCGCTGAGGCTGAGGCTGCTGCAAAGAAGGCTCAGGAGACTGGCGATGCTGCCACTGCTACTGCTACAGAGGCTGCCGCTGAGGCTGCTGCTACTGCTGTTGCTGCTGCTCAGGATGTCAAGGACCTTGAAGACGCCATTGCTGACGTGAAGGCACTCCTTGATGGAAAGGTTTCAAAGGATGAACTTTCTAAAGCCATTGAAGATGTAGAGAAGAAGATCGCTGCTATCAACGAGAATCTTCTGACTCTTGATGACGTTAAGAAACTCCTTGAGGACGAAGGCTTTGCTTCTGCTGCTGTCGTGAAGGATATTGAGTCTCAGATTGAGGCCCTTCAGGCTTTCCAGAAGAAGATCGAGGCTCTGAAACTCGACGCAAGTTGGAAGAAGAAGGTTGACGACGCTGTTGCTTCTCTGACTCAGATCAAGAACGATATCGCTGCTAACACCAAGAGCATCGCCGATATTAAGAAACTGGCTGAGCAGGCAAGTAAGGATGCTTCTGGCGTAACAGACAGCATCAATAAACTGAATGTGTTTGTGAAGCGTCTGCTCACAAGCCTGAATCTTAGCCCGTCTAAGTTCTATGGTGGTATCGAGGGTACAGATATCTTCTCTTATAAGGCAAAGAAGGAGACCATGTATGACAAGTGGCACTACTTCATGAACAGTGGTACGATGGATCTTTCTGAGATCGGTCTTGTTGACTATCACGTAAGCCCTGCTAACGTTGATCTGACCAAGTTCGATATCAATTTCTTCACCCGTACTTCTGAAATTATTGAGCCCGCTGCTACCGAGAAGACTCGTGCTGCTGCTGACAATGGCCGTGTCAAGCCAGTCTATGGTACTACGGACCTGCTTATGGAGCAGAAGGACAAGAACGGTAAGATGCTTTATTGGAATGCCAAGACTGGTATCCTGACCGTTCCGTTCACTGCTGAGGCTAGTAAGATTGCGGCAGACCTTGACAAGAGCATTGCCAACATCACTGCTGTGCAGTTGTCAAAGAAGGACACCACCGTTACTTCTGACTACGCTCTCGTTTATCCTTCATTCGCTTATGAGTTCCTGGTTTGCGATAATTCATTCGACGATGCTGACGATAAAGTTGAGCATCAGGACGTGATTGGTAAGGACAAGGGTAAGGTTTCTTCCTTCCACCTGCATCGTAACTTCAGTTTCCTGGCTCTTTCTACCACAACTGCTACTCATGAGATTCTCTACAGTGGTAAGTTTGATATCACAAAGGTTCTGGAAACTCACTATGTAGATAAGGATAAGTTGATCACCGATACCGTTGTTCGCACTCCGCATACCGCTACTGCTCCTGATGGTAAGGACAGCGATGCTAAGGTTCCTGTAGGAAACTGCCACAAACTGTCTGCTGACAAGTTGGCTCAGTTAGGTCTGCACTATGAGATCAATGTTGTTGACTACACGCTTGGTACAACCAAGACCAGTGAGTCTGCTCACATCGAACTCGTCGAGGAGAAGGTTGGTGACGAGATTCACGTCATGGCTTATCCGCGTAACATCAAGCCTGATGGTACTACCGATAAGGGTAATCCTGCTAATGCTTCTGCAGTAGGTCGTATGCCTATCGTCTGCATTGAATTGGTTAAGGATATCGTAGATAACAAGACTGGTAAGGTTACTGGTAAGCAGACTATATCCTTCGCTTGGATGAAGTTCTTGATTACCGCTTCTCAGGTTACTCCTGAGGTGAAGAAGACAGCTTTCGACCTGGGCGACTTCTATGCTGACTGTGTAGCATACAAGGAGAACGGTGTGAAGTGGAATGACATCGAGTACTATGTTTACAATAAACTCGTTGGCATGTCTAAGGAGCAGTTCGATAACGTATACGATTTCGATCAGTATGAGGAGAGCACCGAGACTGTGAAGACAAACGATAAGACTACTGTGAAGAATGTTCGTAAGGGTGAGCAGTATAAGGAGGCAAGTGGTAAGTTTACCAAGTTGACTGCTGCTCAGCGTCTCGGTGAGGTCATCGAGGAGTGGAACGCTTCTGACCAGAAGAAGGAAGACGCTACCACACACATCCTGAAGTGGAGACTCTACAGCAAGGACTTCTGGACTCTCTATAACACTATTAAACTGGATCGTAGCGGAAGCGATATCGTAAACGCTGAAGATGTATTCACATGGGTACGTTATAAGAGAAAGGGTACTGCTGATGGTGAGCCTGCTATCTACATCAAGTTCACTATTCCTGCTGGTAAACTGCACTTCGCTAAGGGTACTCTGGATGGCAGCAAGACGCTGACTTACTGGTACAACCTGAATAGCGACAAGAATGCTGCTGGTACTGGCGATGCTAAGGAAGTACGTGTGAACGTTCCTGTTCCTACACCTGGTGCCGATGTTCCTTACATCCTGAGTGACGAGGCTAACTGTATCGATGGTGATGCACAGCCTGGCTACATCAGCAATAACCTGCTTACCGAGACTGAGTTTGTGAAGGATCTCCACGACTACTTCATCGATGGTAAGTTGAATGCTAAGGTTGCTGACAGCCACTTCTCTAACCTGAAGAACATCGTTCCTGAGTTCGAGTTCACTCTGCCGAGCAAGAGTCTTGGAAATGCAACATTTGACGCTGTGAAGGGTCAGTGGACTGTGAAGGGCTTCACCGGAACAACCTATACTCTCCAGTTGAACGCTGCTAAGAATGAGATCCTCATTGCTAAGGCTGGTAACACAACCTTGTCTCCAATGCCGGTACTCGTTTGCTTGACGAAGGACCTTGCAAAAGACCATCCCGAGACAAAGACTGCTACTACTGCTGCTACTGGTGTACAGAGTGTGATTAAGTATCACGAGGGTAAGTATCAGGATGATATTCTGAATGCATACGGTCATGATAAACTTGGTGAGCGTGAGACCTTCACTGCTTACATCCAGATTGGTGTGAAGGATGCATGTGCTCCTGTTGAGTTCGACGATATGTGGTTCAATGTCCGCTTCATCCGTCCGCTCGACCTGCAGAATCCGAAGCAGGGTCTGCTGCCCGATGCTCCGAACGACTGGCAGTATGTTGATCTGAAGAAGTACATCAAGGTTCTCGACTGGCGTGAGTACCTCGGCGATCCGAACAACACTACTGGTGGTGCTCAGAAGTACTCAAACGCTGATAAGAAGTATCTGTTCGACTTCGCTTACTATCAGATTGACTTCAATACTGACCAGAAGAAGTTCATGACTGACGCTCATCTGGGTACTGCCGAGCGTGATCCTCAGTACACAATTGGTAGTATGATTGATATCAACGACGATGCTGCATACGCTAAGAAGTTGAAGGCATACACCGTTGTTCAGGGTCTTGACCTTGAGAAGGTTGATGCAACAACCATCCGTTACAAGAACAACTCTGGTGTGACTGGTGGATTCCACGTGTACGTACCTGTCCAGATGACATACGTATTCGGTCAGGATGCTTCACTCACACAGACGAAGTACATTACCCTTGGTATTACTTCAACTGTTGAGCAGCCTCAGTAATCAGAATCAAGATTAATTGAATTAATCGAGTATAGAATGAGGGGTGTCAATTATTGGCACCCCTCTTTTGAAAACAATAACAGATACTTTATGATGAAGAAATCTTTATGGACGATTATTGCCATTACTGCCCTCATCTTGGTTTCCTGTGGTAAAGGTAAGAATGCACCTGCAGATTCGGAACAGAGTGTGGTGTTTATGAAACTGTCAAATAACGATACGACAGAGGTATATAACCTCGTGAACACCTATCTTGACCATTTGACGAACGGCCGTATGGATGAGGCGTTGGCTATGATTTCCTACTTTGAGAATGATTCCGTCAAGCCTGTACCCGAAGATATGCTCAAAAGGCAGCGCACGAGTTTGAATGCACTCCATCCGATTCGCTACCAGATTGAGCATGTGATGTTCCTCTATGATACAGACTGTGAGGTGAAGTATTCAGGAATCCTTTTCGACAAAGAAGAGAATGACCCTGCACCCAACAAGGTGTCTTTTATTATCAAGCCTGTCAGAAAAGAGGGTAAATGGTATCTGACCTTGGCTGACTCAGAGGATATGATTACCAACGATTCAGGAATAAAGCACTGATGAAGAAGTTGTATTTCCTCCCACTGCTTGTTGTCTTGCTGATGATATCTTGTCATCAGAAGCCCAAAGTCGCTATAGAACCAGGACCGGCACAAATTGAGTTTGATGACAAGTATCTGACAGGAGAGTTTGATACCATCTATCAGGAGAAACAGCCATATTGGACCTACGACTTCCATTTTGTCAACAAGGGCAGTGAGCCTCTGGTCATCAATAAGGTGGAGCCAAACTGTTTCTGTATTGATGTAGACTACACTAAATACCCCATCAAACCAGGTCGTGACGGCAAGATAAGTGTAAGGCTTCATGCAGCAGAATTGCCCTTAGGCTATGTGTGCCGCTCCGTAACGGTGTTTACGAACGCTTCGAATTATCCTGCTGTTCGATTACAGGTAGAAGGGATAATTAAGTAAATAAACATATTATTTTTAAAGATTAAGTAAATGATGAAAACAATGAAAACTTTACTGGCTGCAATGCTGCTGGCTTTCAGCACATCAGCAATGGCCCAGGCTACCTATGAGGCAGCCGATGGCACGAAGTATGAGTTCCAGAAGCATGCCTTCCTGAATTTGGAGGCAGGTGCCCAGTACACGCTTGGTGAGGCTAAGTTCTCAAAACTGATCTCTCCGAACGTACAGTTGGGTCTGGGCTATCAGTTCAGCCCCGTGTTTGCTGCCCGTCTCCAGGCCAATGCCTGGCAGAGTAAGGGTGGCTGGAACGGTTTCCGCACTGCTATTGGTTCTGAGCCTTACACCAACGACTACAAGTATAAGTATGTGGCTCCCGGTGTTGACCTGATGTTCAATCTGAGCAATCTGTTCTGTGGTTGGAACCCCAACCGTGTGTTCAACCTGACGGCTTTTGTTGGTGGTGGTGCTAACGTTGCCTGGGGCAATGACGATGCAAATGTGATTGCCAAAACGCTCAAGACGCTTGATGCCTATAATCTTGATTATATCTGGGATGGCACAAAGGTTCGTCTGTTCGGCCGTGGCGGTCTTGAGGCTGCCTTCCGCCTGAGCGAGGCTGTTGCTCTCACCCTTGAGGGTAATGCAAATATCCTCAGCGATAAGTACAACTCGAAGAACCATAGCGGTGGCAAGATGAAGGCCGACTGGTATTTCAACGGCCTTGTGGGTCTGAGGATCAATCTTGGCAAGACCTATAACAAGGTTCTGCCTCCGCCTCCTGCACCAGCCCCCGCTCCAGAGCCGGAGCCCGAGCCACAGCCTGTGGTTCAGACCGCTCCAGTGCCCGCTCCTGCTGCCGCAGCAGTTGTCGAGACTGTTGAGCCTCTCCGCCGCGACATCTTCTTCCCGATTAATGTGACAGCCATCCAGCCCAGCGAGGCTCAGAAGGTGAAGGATATCGCCGATTACCTCCAGAAGTATCCGAATGCTAAGGTGGTTGTGACGGGATATGCCGATGCCGGTACAGGTAACGACAGGATCAACGATCGTCTGGCTGCCGGCCGTGCCGACACTGTCGTGAAGGCTTTGATGAATCAGTATGGCATTGCCCAGAGCCGTATCAGTTACGACTCGAAGGGTAGCCGTGTGCAGCCGTTCGCTGAGAACGACATGAACCGTGTCAGTATCTGTATCGCAGAATAAGGTCATGAGAAACTGTTTGTTGGCACTTCTGGCTGTGTTATGTCTCGCCTCTTGTAAGCCAAAACGACAGGTGAACGTACAGCAAGGACCTGCTATCATTGAATTCGACAATGATGAACGTACTTATGACTTTGGTACGGTATCCAGGCAACAAGGCAGTATTAGCCATGATTTCGTGTTTGTGAACAAGGGCAGTGAGCCTTTTGTCATTCACAATACAGAAACAAGTTGCAGTTGCCTTGAGGCAAAGTATAAGAAGGCGCCTGTCCGCGCAGGTCGGGAATCTCGCATTACGCTTGTGATGGATCTTCATGGGGTGCCAGACGGTTATGTGAAGCGTTCTGTGTATGTCAACAATAACTCCCAGAACCGGCCAAGTGTGCGGTTGGTTTTGGAAGGTATTGTAGAGCAATAAAAAACTGGCACGGCATTTCGCCGTGCCCGTTTCTTTATTGAAAGAAAACAATCTTATACGATTTCCGGCAGTTCGATCAGTCCGTCGCGGAGGTGGATGGTGCGGTCGGTGATTTGGGCGAGGGCTTCGTCGTGGGTGACGATGACGAAGGTCTGGCCGAACTGATCGCGCAGGTCGAAGAAGAGTTGGTGGAGTTCGGCCTTGTTCTTGGAGTCGAGGGAGCCGGAAGGCTCGTCGGCTAAGATGACGGCAGGACTATTGACGAGGGCGCGGGCCACGGCGACGCGCTGTTTCTCACCGCCGGAGAGTTCGTTGGGTTTGTGGGTGGCGCGGTCAGCCAGTCCCATAAAGTCGAGTAGTTCCTGGGCGCGCTGTTTGGCACGTTTCTTGGAGAGTCCTGCGATATAGGCGGGAATCATGATATTCTCAATCGCCGTGAACTCTGGCAGGAGTTGATGGAACTGGAACACGAAGCCGAGGTGCTGGTTGCGGAAGTCGCTCAGTTTCTTTTGTGAAAGGGTGGTTGTGTCGATGCCGTCGACACATACAGATCCTGTGTCGGGGCGGTCGAGCGTACCGATAATCTGCAACAGGGTGGTCTTGCCGGCACCTGAGGGACCGACGATACTGACGACCTCACCACGGTCGATATGGAGATCGATGCCTTTCAGCACCTGCAATGAGCCAAAACTCTTGGTGATATTCTGAATGT
>JAFZNI010000234.1 GCA_017551005.1 Prevotella sp. | reverse complement strand
TGGCTGCAAACAGCATAGCAACCACGGATAATAGTAATTTTTTCATAATGATTTTTATTTGATGATTGTTGATTATGGTGCAAAGATAAGGAAAAAACAAATATGTGGACTAACAATTTAACAAAATCGACTAACATTTTATCAATTGTTAGTCGATTCATCCCAAAATAGGGCGTGATTTGCTACGCACAGGCAATCAGCCATGTAATTGGTTTGCCCTATTGTAGATCCCGTGGAATTAACAGATTATTAAATTGTTAATATTCTGTGACTGAAATATTGCCAAATTATTAAATTGTTAATATTCTGTGACCGAAATATTACCAAATTATTAAATTGTTAATATTCTGCAACCGAAATATTTCCAAATTATTAAAATGTTAATATCTAATAATCGAAATATTAACAAATTATTAAAGTGATAATATTTCACAACCGAAACATTAACAAATTATTAAATTGTTAATATTCTACAATCGAAATATTAACAAATTATTAAATTGTTTATTTTTTTAAGCGAAAAAATATAGAATTGAGTTCAAGGCTTAATATTCTGCCTTAAAACGATAGTGGTTAAACGGATTGCGCTTCTTTCCACTCTTTGGGCGTCATGCCCGTGCTGATTTTGAATATTCTATAAAATGTTTGCTCGTTGGAGAAACCTGCCTCTAAGAAAATCTCATTGATTTTCCTCTCAGGATTGTTGAGGATGAGTTTCTTTGCATATTCCAAACGATACTCGTTGATAAACTGTGCAAACGTATAGTCAGGTCTTACGTTACTGATGCATTTAGAGATATAATTACGATTGGTATGCAGTGCTATTGCCAAATCATTCAGTTTGAGGTTGCTGTTCTGGAAAAGTTTTCTGGTTTCCATCAGTTCCCTCATGCGGCGCATCAGTTCTATATTGGCTTCGTCTGACGGATCAGCCTCTTCGTCTGCCTGAGTAGGATGTTCTTCTGTGATGACTGTCTCTGGCGTGTGTCTTTTCCTGCGCCATAGCCATGCAGCCAGTGTAATGGCGACAATTGCCAGGACTAATAATAGCATCTTCCAGGGGCTGATGGCTTCTGCTGCCTTTGCGGGTTGCTGGCCGACGTGCAACAGCCAGACATATGCGGATGGCGTGAAGTTGCTGTGGTGTAGCATGCCACCTGCAATCAGCAGATTTCCATTCTCATCCAGTATAGGAGGGGTGTCGCAGATAGTCGGCAGCGGGTCAGTATAGTAGAGTGTCAGCGGCGCAGGCTGGCCTTCTATGGCCTGGGCATAGTCGATGCAGAGAATATAGTAACGATTGGCTTTCTCAGGATTTGAGCGGAAGTCGCCGCTGATACCTATCATGTAGCCTCGTCCCGCTTTCTGATCGACGATGACGGGCAAACTATAAAAGATGGGTTCCCATTGGCTCTGCATGGGAACAGGGCAGGTGGTGGGTAGGAGTGAGAATTCGCCATTCTCAACTTTTGCGATGGCTACCTGACCAATACTGTCTATGACGGGAATCAGATAGGCATAGAGACCTTTTGCCTCGTCGCCAATAAAACTCTCTGCATTACGATGGTGGCTGACATTCATAGGATGCCATTTCTCAAAGAAGGGAATGTGAAGCGTGTCGCCTTTCAGACGGTCCGCTGTCCATTGGATGGTATCACCTTTGATGCCTTCAGTACCGAAAATGATGGCATCATCCTTGGCTGTACGGAGAATATAGGGGTGGCTGCGTCCTATCGTTGCATCTTTGATATATGTGAATTGCTTTTGCCCATTATAGACCTCTATACCGTCGTTGTGATACCAGTTGCCACTGATGACCACCTTTCCGCTGTCCAATTCCAAGCCGGTTGCACCAGTGCGTTTCTGTTCCATGCTACCAAAACCATTGAAGGTATGGCTGACGGGGTCATACAATTCTGCCAGATAAGTTTGTCCAATGCCGATGGGCTGTTCGCAACCTCCACCGAGTAATACTTTGCCAGATTCCAGTACCACGGAGAATCCGTAGTCATGGTTATAGACCATCTGCATCTGATGCCATTTGCCGTCTTTGTAGTACTCAGCCGTCGGCGTAGGCACGAAGCCGTTGGTGTGACCTCCTGCTACCACAAACTCCCCGTTAACGTAGAACAGTTCATGTCCGGCACGAGGAATGGTCAGGTCAGAAAGACGCTCTGCCTCGATTTTTACTTCGGGGCAGAGCGTCTTCTTATCCGGCTGTGCTGCCGCTGTTATCAGCGGCAGCATGGTCAGAAGCACAATGTTTACATACCGATTTGTCCGTTCCACTGGAGGTACCAGTTGCGTTCGTCGCTGAGGTCTTTCTTGATCTCGCTGCGCATGATCCCGATGTTATCCTTTCCGCGGCGGGCATATACTTTCTCGGCAAGGAACTGCCCAGGATTGGACTGGCGGAAGGCAAAGCGCATGATGTCGTAGAAACGGGTTCCTTCGAATGCCAGTTCCATACCGCACTCATTGAGCAGAAGACTGTCTACGAAGGCTGTCTGGATAGGCTTCTTCTGTTCTTCTGTCATCAGCGAGTCATCGGGCAACTGATAGTATTCGTTAAATGGTGTCCAGCCGGAGCCACGGGTATGGATACCAATCGTGTTGTGACCCTCCTCACTGCGATTAATAGCCAACTCATCAACAGTGAAGATACCATATCGCTCCCTTGGGAAACTGAGACGGCTAATCCATGTGGAGTCACTTGATGTGCAGTAAGGAAGAACAGACTGCTTTATGATATCGTTGTTAATACCCGTTGACAGCATACTGAAGGCTGCACGTGGGAATCCTGCACCATTGAGGGCTTCGGCCAGTCGCAGATAGAGCATCTGGCGACGATAAATATGGACGTTTTGCGACGTATATTTGTCATTGTAAACGGTCTCAATGCGTTCGCCTGACAAACGGTCGGTTGTGACACTTTCACTATAATATTGGTATAGCCGTAAGTCACCCGACATGTAATTAGGCAGTTCTGCAGGTGCATAATAGAAGGTGGTACCGTTTGTTCCCACACAGCAATGAGCCTGACTGCTTGACAGATTGAACATATAGGTCGAAGGCACGATGCTGGCACGGTAGTCATTATCTTGCTGTGAGTTGAAGAGATTGCGCAGTTCGCTGTAGTGTCCTTCGGCAGGGATGGAGTCGCCGGCAATCATGGTGATAATCTCAGCATTGGTTCCAGTTGTCTCTGAGGAGAGACTTCCTGAACTAAAAGCAGATTCTGGCCTATTCCAGTCACCAGAACCAGGTGCCCATGTATAAATGTTTAAGCCAATGGGATAGGATGAGTTATCACCATTACGCTCATTGATGTATCTGTAATAACGCATGGCTGCCTCTCGGTAGGTAGCCTGATTCTTTGTTTTACTTGCTAACCACAGGTTCAGATCACCGAGTACGATGTTAAGCGGGAAATAGAACAATTGTGAAGCGTTGCTGCGGATTGTTCCGTAACGAGGGTATTCGTTGCCCCAACGATCAGTTAGTGGTGCCAGATCGTTGATGAAATATTCACAGATAGCCTGGAGATCATACTTCGGGTAATTCTGTTCTGCATCCTGCTTGGTGAGGATGGGCTCCGTAAGAAATGGTACACTGCCGTAATTGAGCACGAGTTGGAGATAGGTCCAGGCACGGATGCTCTTGATGGCTGCATATTCTCGCATAAAGATGTACTCATTACGGTTGTCCTTCAAAGCCGTATCAACGTTTGCAATAAAATAATTGCAGTTGTTGATGATGGCATAGTAATCGCGCGGCTGGTTGTAGCGGTTGTCATCACCGATATTGAAGAGAGCCATGTCGCGCAGATCGCTGTTGGCTGCGTTGGTAATATCGACGAGGTCGCCGCGTACTTCTCCGAGAAGAATGGTGCGGTCGGCAATGGACTGCAGTTTATTGAGGATACCTATGACACTGTAAATGGAGTCTGTTGGATTATCCAGTTTGTTATTTTCGGTAAAGACGACGTGCTCTGACTGCTGGTCGAAGAAATCTGAGCAAGAGGCCATGCCGCAAATAGCGCAGGTCGCGAAAATGAGTTTATAAACCTTAGTAATCATAATATCTAATTCCAAATTTCTAATTCCTAATTACAACTTAATCTTTATTCCTGCTACGAAAGAACGGCTCTGACTGAGTTGTCCGACGTCAATACCCTGACCAATAACACTGGAGGTCATTGTGAATTCAGGATCACTGCCAAGATACTTTGTCAAAGTAAATACATTATTGGCCTGAATCCAGAACTGCAGACCTTGCAGGTACTCGTTCTGGAGCGGCAGGTCATAACTCAGAGTGACACTCTTCAGGCGCAGGTAACTGCCGTCCTCAATCCAACGGTCGCTAAAGCGGGAGTTGCCCATCGGATCCTGGAAAGTAATTTGTGGAATGTCGGTCTGCTGACCTTCTACCTGCCAACGGCGAATCAGGGCTGTCGTCTGGTTCATGAAGCGGCTGCCGCCTTCCAGTTGTGAACGCTGATAGTTATAGACATCATTGCCTAAAGAGTAGTTGAAGCGGAGATCCAGTTTCAAATGCTTATAGGTGGCTGTTGTGAAGATATTACCATAGATGTCGGGGTTCGGGTCGCCGATGAACGTACGGTCTGCCTCAGTAATCTGATGGTCGCCGTTTAGGTCGGCAAAGTGGATATCACCAGCCTTGAAATAGGTGCGGTCGATACCATTCTCTCCGAGGATATAGAGACCAGCGGCCTCTGCCTCTGAAGTCGTGGAGAAGACGCCAAGTGACTTGTAGCCATAGAAGAGGTTGGCTGCCTGACCCACCTGGGTACGGATGGTGGCACCATAGACCTCGTTGTCAACGAAGGTCTGTCCTTCGGGCAATTGAGTGATCTCGTTCTTGTAGTGACCTACACTACCTCCCACTTCCCATTGCAGATTCTTGAGGGCGAGCACCTTGACGGCTGCCGTCACGTCGAAGCCTTGGTTCTTCAACTTACCGTCGTTTGTCCAGTTCTCACTCAGTCCGCTGAGGAATCCCAACGACTGGCGGGTGAGCAGGTTATCCGTATTGGAACGGAAATAGTTCGCACTCAGACTCAGACGGTTGTTGAAGAGACTCGTCTCTATGCCGACATTGAAGCGGCGTGTGGTCTCCCACTGAATCTTTGAGTTGCCGATACCGGCGAAGGACAGACCCGAGATGGTGTTCAGGAACTGTGAGGCACTGAAGAAACTACGGGCGGCATAGTAGTCGATGTCATCGTTACCACTGACATCGAAACCTGCTGTCAGGCGTAGGTAGTTGATTGGATAGACCTTGGCCATCCAAGACTCGTTGCTGATGACCCATGATGCCTGTACACCAGGGAAGATACCCCAGGCGGCATCGAACATACGGATATTACCACCGTCGCGTCCGAATCGTGAGGAGCCTTCTACCGTCACGTTGGCTTGCAGGAAGTAGCGGTTCATATAGTTGTACTCTCCCTGAGCATACCAGGCTAAGGAGTTCCAGTTGTCGCTGGTGCCAAAGTCGTTGGTGTTTGTCAGGCTCGACTTCATGAATGGCTGTTTATCGTTACCAGTGTTGTATCCTAACATAGAGGTCATTGAATAGGACTCCCAGTTGATACGTGCACCACCGAAAAGGTGAACAAAGTGGGCATTGTAGCGGTTGCTCCAGTCGAGACGGGTGTCGCTCATGACGGAGTTCTGCTTGGAAGCCAGAGAACGTACCTCATTGTCGCGGTAAGCACCGATACTGCTGACATAGTAACTCGGTGTTCCGTTGACGGGGATATAGAAAATCTCGTTGGTGTTGACCAGATTATAACTGAAATGTTCGGAGATTGTCAGGTTATGGCTCAGCCTATATGAGGGCGTTACCGTCAGGTTGAGCATGGAGTTCTCCAAGCGGTTCTTGTTCTCAGCCTCACTGTATTCGTTGATGGCTGCCGGGTTACCCAATTGCCAGTTGTAATTCTTGTAGTTGGCCAATGCCTCGGAAAGGTATGACTCTTCATCAATGTCGTAGTGCGTTTTTGACAGTTCTCCACGACCATAACTGTAAGGGCTGAGGAACGGGCTCTTGGCGTAGGCCAGGAATCCAGGAGCCGTTGGTGTACCTTCGTCGTAGGTGGAAGGCGCACCATCGTTACGGATGTCTCGGGTGATATTACCGAAGGAAGCATCGAAACGTATCTTAAAGCGCTCGCTGAGTGAGATATCCGTGTTGAAACGGATGTTCAGACGATCCATATCATTGTACCTCAGGGTGCTTTGCTGGTTGACGTAGCCGACCGAAAGACTATAGTTGGCCACGGCATCACCACCTTCGACGTTAATACCATAGTTCTGTGTCATGGCTGTATGATACACATAGTCCTTCCAGTCTGTATTCTGATGGTACTGGGTGTAATAATAGTAATCAGGATCCTCATTAAGGAACTTGAAGGTACGGTTGCGGGTGTTCGTGGTCTTTAGGAGTTCGGAAGCATAACTGCGGTACTGTCCTGCATCCATTATAGAGAGATACTTCGGTTGAAGGACGACTCCTACTGAGGCGTTGGCTGTGATTCGGGTGGCCATCGACTTGTTACGCCTGGTCTGGATGAGGATGACACCATTGGCACCTTTGGCACCATAGAGGGCTGTTCCATTACGCATAACGGTTACCTTCTCAATATCCGACGGGTTGAGGGTCGAAAGAATGTCGTTGAAGAATCCCTCATGGAGCATCGTGCGGCCATACTGCTGGTCGATGATGACATCATCGACGACGACTAATGGCTGGGCATTGACATTAAGGGAGTTCAGTCCCTGTACGAACATCACGTTGCCGACACCTGGTGTACCGTTACGGGTCACGCTGTAGACTTGGGCACCCAGATGCTTCTGCACCTCGTCTTTAATGTTGACGGAGTTGGTGTAGGCAAAGTCCTTGGTGCTGTAGTCGCCACGCACGTTAATCTGCTTGTCATATTCTGCTGCGAAAGATACAGGATAGAGTCTCACTTCGCGCTGCTCCTCCTGATCCAATAGTCCCAGGCGTATGGGATTGAAGTCAGGCATATTGATATAGACTGCCGTGGTAAACGTGGGAACGTCCAACTTGTAAAAGCCGTTCTCCTCAGTGAGCGTACTGTATCCTTCCACATCGTCGGCGCTGACAATCGTACCTGCGATAGGCTGGCCAGTGGTAGCACTCAAGACACGACCGCGGATGGTTCTCGTGGGATACTGCTTGTACTTGGGCTTCAACTTGCGGGCAAGGGTCTCGATGATGTCCTCAGACTCAGTGTCCTCGTCCTGGGCTGCGATGCTTAAGGGGAAAGCCATCAGCAGTGTAAGTCCTAATATAATGTATTTTTTCATATCATTACAGTTCTAATATTCATACTATAACACTATTTTTTCAACCTGTAGTAGACGTCGCCGTCACCATGTGGCTCTATGGTAAATCGTTCTTCATCAACAGTGGCGATACCATGAGGCACAAGCATGATACAGTCGATCCTCATCGTTTTAGTCCATGTGGTTCCTTTTCTGGATATATTGGTTGCTACGTTCAGCGTTACCTGTGGCTCAGCCTCCATCAAACCCCATGAACTGCAGGGGAACTTAAAGTTTTCTGCAAGCAGGATATAGCCAACTTCATCAGGGTTGGTGACTGCTTCTTTCTGAAGGACCTCATTCTTCACCTTACCTTCCTGGTCATGGTAACTCAGTGTGCATTTCAATTTAGTTGGAAGTCGCTGGGCTTCTGTGGCGTTACTGTCATTGGCGAGTGCGGGAGCGGTAACAAGATAGATGTCATAACCGATGTTGGAAAGTACATCCTCAATATTGAAAGTTACTGAATGTTGGACTGTACTGTTATTGGTGGCTTCTTCAAACTCCACAAACGCATCTCCCCACACTTTACCGTAGAAGGGGTTGTCGTTGAGGACACGACGGGTAATTGGTGTAACGCTTCCTACATCCTCATTTGTTTTCGGATCTGTATATTTGCCCACCTCCTTGATACTGCCTCGATCCTCGGCCTCGACGATGATCCATTGACAGAAGGTGTTCAGTTTGTTAATGCGCCAGTTGTCTGTCTTCATCACCTGACCATTGGTGCACTGAATGTTCTCAGTACCATTGAAGATACCATTAGGTCCAAACGGTTGCTGTGTGTTGGTGGCAGAAGCCCCTCCATATTGATAGTAGTGGAGGTTACTGTTACCCCACATCCGTTGGCGGTTGACGTAAACATATGATGCATTTGTGGAGACGGCGGAGTCCGTCAGGTGTGCATCTGTATTGAGTGTCCTACTAAAGATGGTTCCTTCCATGATGGCCAGACGGGGAGCGGTATAGGTCATGGAGTCACGGAACCTTACCTGATTGTCATAATTGAAATATGGCTGGTACTCGTCAAGCAGTTTCTTCCATGCCGTATTCGTAGGTACAACCATCCAATAGGTACTATCCTCTTCGTTCAGTTCTGCATCGAGGAAGTCGAAGAGATTGTTTCGCTGTACAAATACGGAGTCAAGATAGAAGGTCTTTCCATCGATGATACCGCCGGCAATGCTTCGCCCGGGAATAAACTCATGGTGATAGAAGTGATTGCTGTAGAAGAAATTGCTGACGCTGTCGAGGTCGGCATCCTTACGCAGATACTCGAAGATATTGGTAGCGAAATCTGCTTTACCGTCAATGGTGAAAAGGACACCATTACTATAGAGTTCGTTCTTGGTCAGGATAGGACTGTTACCAAACGAACTGGTTGACAGTCTCATCTTCTTGCCGTTCATCATCATAAGTGAGTCATTCGTGGCCTCATAGATGGAGTGGTTATACATGGCGATGTGGTTATGTACAAACTCCTTGATGACGGTATTGTCATTTTCGTTGACTTTGCCTTTTTCTGCTTTATAGGCCGTAATCAGTTCGTCGGCTTCCTGGGCAGAGAAATGGTCATTGGTAGGGGCGAAGACAGTGAAAACTTGGCTACTGGAAAGTGACTTGTCAAAATCGCATCCCTGAATAACCTTGGCAAAGTTACTCAGGTTAGGATTCTGCGAGATACCTTCCCAGAGCGTATAGTCTTTCATCTCTTTTCCCTTATTTTCAAAGTGGTCGTTCCATGTGTCGGAGCAGGCCGCGAAGGTGAGGACTGCCAATGCCAGTCCCAACACCTTATTATATATATTAGAAGTAATCATAATCTTTAATTTCTAATTTCTAATTACTAATTCTTAGAGGTCGTCCTCCATCTCACCCGCCTCGTCAGCGCCGTAGACACTCTTTGGTACCAGTTCAAGGAAGTCGAGTGCGAACTCGTTTCCATTGCCTTGAACACCGTCGGAGGCTACCCTTATCCTCATATAATGGTCTTGGTTACAATCAAGATACGACTGGCTGATGATTTTGCGTATGCCGATATTGTATGTAATATTGTAACCTCTGTTGCCCTGTCCACCATTGTCACAAAATATGGAGCGCGGATGGGGATATACACCGAGGTTCTTCATAGACTTTATATACTCGGCTTTATCCTCTTCACTCTGGTTATCATACGTGCTGAGGGAGGTAATAAAACTGTCGCCGATATAGTAATCAGAGTCCATGGCTTTAGTCATATCCAAAGGAATACCCTGTGGCACATCATCGATATAGATTTGGGCGACGCCACGGGTGTTCTGGGATGTGAAGCCCAGACGAATCTGCCATTCACCGTCAAATGGCACGGGCGGCAGACGGAAGGTGAAGTCATAGTTTCCAAAGAGGTTGAACTCATCCCACATGTAGATATTTGCGTAACAACGAGGTCTCAACCATACGAACTCGCAATTGGTGGATTTCACACCGTCGAGGTATCCTTCTGGGAAGAACCAGTTTAAACCGTCTTTTTCTTCAAGACTACTTGGTTCCCATGGATGACCCATTTGGCGCAGACCATTCGTGATGAATTCGGGGAAGATGGTGTTGAAGTCCATGCGGATACGCTGATTGTGAATCAAATCTCGGACATCCGTGTTGAAGGCTACGATGTCATCAACGTAGAAGTAATGGCCGTTGATTCCATCGTGCTTATAGCCATCATTATCTATAGGATCAATGCGCTGGCCTGGAAACCTTGTGTCAGGATATTTTGCATCGATACGTCGGTTAATATAGCGATCGCCTCTCTTGCATCCGGCCAAATATTTATCCATAGTTATCTTATCCACCTTGATCATTGTGTGTGGTAGAAGGGTGTGATGCCAGTCACAGGGATTGACAAGGCTCTCATCAATACCAATCGCACCAATAAAGTTAGCCTTGTTGGTAACCTCCATTGGCGTCAGGTCGTCCGCACCGGCTGCAATTTTGTTCAGAATGTGGTACTGGATGAAGCGGCGCAAAGGATTGACGCTGTCCGTCAGGTTCTCAAAACTATGGCCGGAGGCTGTCTTGTCTTGAGGATAGACTTCGTCATAGATGGTGCAGGCCAAGTCATAGAGGGCGCGGATGTCACCTTTCTTAATGTTGTATTTCGCCTCTAATAGTGAGTCAGGCTCAATAAAGAATGTATAGCCATATTTCTTGGTGTTAGGTACGCTAAACTTCATTTTTGCTGTATTGGTTTCGCCTGAGCCGTGGTAAACTGCTTCGTAATTGTTAGGATTATAGGTGTCATCCTCAACCAGCATTACATCGTTGATAACACCAGTAGCCACTAAGGCTTTATAGAAAGTGCTGATTTTGGGATTACCACGCAAGATGTCACCAATGTAACTATTTGACTTTTCAATGACCATGTCGATGGGTTGCATAATACCATTCTCCACCGAGTCATCTTTCAAGTTGAAATCAATATGTGCCAGTCCTTCAAGAACGATGACGGCATTGCTGTCGTTGTCAAAGCCAGGCTCTGTTCCCAAATAGCGGTTCATCATGTTCATGGCCGACAGTTTATGTCCAATCATTTCGTATGTTGTGTACATCTGGGAAATAAGATGAGTTCTGGCGATGGTATCGCAGTCAGCATCACTCAACTGTGATACACTGCTGAGGCCGCGGCTCTGCAGGTATTTATCAATGGCATCGTTGGAGGGAGCAAAGCAGGTGTAATGGCCATAAGTGGCGAGAAGGCTCATCAGACCGGCCCTTTCTACAATCTCTGCGAATTCACTGTATTCCGGGCGATCCGGACTTTTCAGCCAGTCGCTCATCATCTCGCCCGTAAAGGTGTAGAAATATTCGCTGTCAGGCTCATCTGAGCAACTGGTCAGTATCAGTGTATTGAGGGGAGTCAGCATGGCTATGAGCAAACTTCCCAGAATTCCTTTGAATATATTATTACGTCTCATAATTGTTTCACTTTTAACTGTTCACTATTTACTTCTTGGTCGTCTTTTCATAACTGTCATTTTCACCACTGCCAAAGGCTGGATTTTGAACAAGATTCAAGTTCACCTTCATCTCATCGAGATTATATGGCCAATAGATGGCGTCCATCTTAGTCAGGTGGTTACTGATCAGTCCTTCACCACTCGTGGCTTTTGCAAGTGCGGCCGTTTTCAATGTTGAAGTGCTGCCAGTACGCTGTGAGAGACGTACAAGGTCGAACCATCGCTTGCCTTCGAACATCAGTTCTCGCTGGCGCTCTTGAAGTACCAGATTCTCCATGTCGCTTTTCGAACTGTAGTCAGTCCTTTTAAGTGTGTCGGCGAGTTGGTTTTGGCAGACGGCTCGCTTATTGACCGCATTGACGAGTGTAAAGGCTCTGTCTAAAAGAGACTTGTTGACATCGTTGGATTCGTCAGAATTGTTCTGAACCATTTGTGTCAGGGCTTCGGCTTTCAAGAGCATGATGTCCGTCAGCCGGTAGATAATCCAGTTGGACCCATTTTGGTTCTGTGAGTAACGAGAATCATAGGATACTTCCGGAGTGGAACTGGCAACACTGATGTCAATCGAACTTGTCGTGTATTTGTTGATCGACTTGTCCTCCAAGTTGCAGTTGATGTATATACGGGAGTCGCGTGTTTTGTTGCGGTCGGCAAAAACCTTGCGACCTGAAGCCTTGTCAATGTCACTGAATATATAGTCGGAAGGAGCCACCAAACCGATGGAAGCGCTGGAATTACCGTAGAAGGAGTTGACAGCGCCATTGGCTGGCATACCGTTATCACTTGGGTTGTCGTCGAAGACCAGTTGGAAGATAATCTCCTGGTTGGCTTCATTCACATTGCCTCTGTCTCTGCCGAACAAGACGGTATAGGCATCCCCGAAATAACTGTTCGACGTTGAATTCGAAACCAAGGGGAAACCGTTGAAACGCTCCTGATTGTCTTCATTGGAGAAGGAACTGGAACGCCTATTGCGATTCTCCTCGGCAATCTGCTTCTTTGACTCGATGACCATGTCTGCGTAGCGGATACAATTCTCGTAGTCCTTCTTCCAGAGGTAGAGTTCACAAAGCAGGGCGTGGATGGCGTCCTGGGTGATGCGTCCCGTCTGATACATCTCCTTTGTCTCAGGATAGCGCTTGATGGCCATGTTCTGTACCCCTTCCAGGTCGTAGATCAGAGAGTCAAGCACGTCGTCAAACTTGGTGGCGGGCAGGTCCATCTTCTGGCTGTCATCGATGTAAGCCTTTCTTGAGAAAGGCACATCGCGGAAAGCACGTATCAGATAGAAGTAGCAAAGACTGCGGAGTGCCACCATCTCGGCGATGTTGGCCTGTAACTCACTCTCCGTATAAGCAGGATCATCGGCTGCTACGCCAGGGGCATACTCGATAACTGTGTTGCAGCGGTTGATGACAGTATAAAAACCTCCCCAACTGGTGTAGGAGTTCTTGGCGTCGATGTTCTCCTTCAGGATCTTCTCAAGGCTTCCGTCGGAGGAAATATTGTTGCCCGGGCCGATATTGTCGCTGCGGAACTCGCCCCATATCATCATGCGTTTGATGACACCTTCTGACTGCATACCTGAGTAACAGCCTGCAATGATGGCATCTACGTCGGCCTTCTCATTCCAGAACTGTTCCAGAATAATTTCATTCTGAGGCTTGATCTCTAAAAAATCTGTGCAAGAAGAGAGACCACAGATTGCGCTGAAGGCGCATATTATATAATAATGTATTCTTTTCATATTCGTATCTTTTTAGAACTCAACTGTGATACCTAATGTGTATGAACGAGAACGCGGTGTCTGGGCGCTGTCGATGGCGGGAGAGTAACCGCCGCTTGAGATGTCCGGGTCAACACCAGAGTACTTCGTTAAAACGAAGGGGTTATTGGCACTGAGATACAGACTGATACGGTTGACACCAAGTGCCTGTGCGTATTTCCTGCGGATGTTGTAGTTTACTTGTGCATAACCCATACGCAGATAAGATCCGTCTTCCACGAAGCGGTCGCTGATGAGCGTGTTATAGTTTGAGTTGGAGCCGTACATGGCACGAGGAATCGACGTGATGTCACCTTCCTTACGCCAGCGATAGTTCACAGCCTGACTCTGGTTGTCGTTACCTGTCATGGCCTCAGCGTGCAAACGGGCACGATTGATAATCTTATTACCGAAGCGGTAGGTGAATTGGGTGCTCAGGCGCCAGTCCCCGTATGTGACGGAGAAACCGAAACCACCAGTCAACTTAGGCAATGAAGAGCCGAGATAGACGATGTCGAGTGCATTGATCTGACCGTCATGGTTGATGTCCTCGTAGATGGCATCACCACCATTGAAACGATAGTTTCGGCCTGTGGCGTCGTTGGTGTAGTTGAACATCATACGGACGGGGTCGCCTTTGCCGTCAACGATGAGGTTACCGTTGGCATCCAAGGCTACGGGTGCCGTTTTCCCTTCTGCGAGGAATTGGGCACGCTCCTCAGGCGTCATACGTTTGAATGTATTGTAGTTGTACTGATATACACCCTTGTAGCGGAAACCGTAGATGGCTCCTAATGGGTTGTGCAACTGGACACGCTGCAGGGTCTCGTCGTTCGAGAAGCCATAGACGGTGTTGTAATTATCCAGTGTCAGATCGTCCAATTCCAGCAACTCATTGCGGTTGTTACCGAAGTTGGCGTTTACATCTACCCAGAACTTCTTGCCGACGGTAATGACGCGATTGGAACTGATGTGGAACTCCCAACCTGTATTACGCATTTTACCTTGATTCTTATAGGCCACATTCTCATATCCTGTGTTTGAGGGGATACGGTAGTTGGATAGCAACATATCTGTTGTTGTCTGTGAGTAACCCTCGATGGTTACAGTCAGACGGTCATGGAAGAAACCTAAGTCAATACCGCCATTCCAACTTTCTGTGATTTGCCATTTCATGTCAGTTAGACGGATGTTGTTCGGCTTCATGGCCTGCATGTCGATGTATCTGTCAGTAGAGCCATACTTCGAGGTGTAGAGGTAGTCCTGACCAGGCTGCTGACCCGAACGCCCCCAACTAGGACGGATGGCAAACATGGACAGCCATTTGCGGGTAGGCTCCATCCAAGGCTCGTCACTGATGATCCACTTCAGGGAGAGTGAGGGGAAGTAACCCCAACGGCTGCTCGGCCCAAATTTCGTGGTACCATCGGCACGCAGAGATCCGTCAATGATATAGCGTCCCTTGTAGGCGTAGTGGGCAGAAGCCGTGAAGTACATGGAACGATGCTGGCTGAAGTTAGAACTCAAACTGGTAATCAGACCACCGCCTTGAGTCGTGGTGATACCTGTGGGAACACCCTTCTTGTCTTCTGATTGGCTGGTGGAAGTACCACTGTTCAGTTCAAATCGTCCTAACATCATAAAGGAGTGATACTTGTTTTTGAAGGAAGGAATCAAAGTCAGCGTCTGCTTGGTATTAAAGGATACACTCTTTGAGGAACTGTTGGACGTCGTGTTGACACCTTGATCCCAGGAGACGGTCTTCAGTTCTTGTGGATAGTATCTGTTCGAATAGCCGTTGTTGATATTCAAGTAGACCTGACCGCGCCAGTTCAACTGCCAGTGGTCGTCATCCATACCGAGTAACTGATACTGGATAATCAGTTCGGGCTGCATGTCGTAGGTACTCTGCTGGTTCTTGGCCAAGTGTGCACTGGCTACGGGGTTGACATAACCCTTCTGGTCGTTGTTGAAGACAGAACTACCGCTCTGCAGCATGGTATAATATGAAGAGGTGTTCTTACCCGTCACGGGATCCTGTTCGTATATGGTCATATTTGGCATCTTCTTCATGGCGATGTCGAGCAGACCGTCAGAATTGCGGTCGTTCTTGGTATAGGTCATGGAGAAGTTTGTGCTGACGCGGATGCGCTCACTGACATTATAGTCAAGGGCTACGCGGGTGGAGAAACGCTGCAGTTTCTGCTCAATCATCGTACCCGTCTCATGGTCGTAACCAGCACCGATACGGAAGAGGGCTTTTTCACCACCACCACTCACGGTGACGTAATGGTTCTGGCGGAGACCCCATTGGGTGACGGCATCGCGCCAGTCGGTATTGTTGTTGTACTGCTCGTATTCCGAGAACGACGGGTCGTAGTTCAGTTCAGGGATGTCTGAGGCAGCATCGCTCTGCTCCGGGTTAAAGTACGATTCCTTCAAAAGCATCGTATAGTCATCACCATTCAACAGGTTGTAGCCCTTTGGCTGATAAGTGCCAGTCAGTTTCAGCGAATACTGGAGTCTGGGTTTGCCTCGGGCACCGCGCTTGGTGGTCAACTCAATGACACCGTTACCACCCTGTGAACCGTAGATGGCCGTTGCAGCAGCATCTTTCAGTACGCGGATGTCTGAGATGTCTTCCGGGTTGATATTCAACAACTCGGCGAACTTCTCATTGTTGGCATTGGCAATATCAAAGTTCTGAAGGCTGACTTGTCTGACATTTCCATCCACAACAATCAACGGGTTGGAGTCTGTCAATGTGGAGAGTGAGGATGCACCACGCAGTCGCATGGTAGAACCGGAACCGAGGTCACCGGAGTTTCCGATGATGTCAAGACCGGCTATACGTCCCTGCATGGCTTCATCGATAGTCGTGAAAGACAGGCCTTCCACTTCCTTCATCGAGAAGTTCTGAGTGGCATTGGCCACCTCTCGTTGCGGAATGGGCAAATTGTTACCGCCAACACGTCTCTTAGACTGGATGGTCACAGGGGCTATCGTGGTGTTATCGGTCATCACAATCTTGAAGTTTGTCTTGTTGATAGGCTGGGTGATGGTCTTCATACCCACATAACTGAAACGGATTTTGTCCTTCGGGTTCCTGACCTTCATCGTGAAGTTACCGTTCAAGTCTGTGACGGCTGACTCGATGATACGGCCATTGCCGTCAATCTCGCAGACAGTGGCACCCATCAGAGGCCCCATCTCGTCGCTCACGTTACCATGAACAGATGTTATTCCTTGTGCCTGTGCACTGATGACAGTGACCGCCATCAGTACCAATAACATTATATATCTTTTAAAAGTAATCATACTACTTTCTCCTTACTTGATTAAGTTTGCTCTTCCAAGGTGTCATCTCTTCGGCGAGAAGGACACCGTCTATCTGATGGACGACGGCATCGGATGCCTGGTAAGTCGTGGTGGCATTGCCTGTGCCTGTATACCAATATTCGCGGCAAATACAATTATAGAGTCCTTCGGCCTTCACGACATTGCGCTTGTTGCCATACACGTCTTTGACCCATAACTGGCCACCCTCGTGATTGACAGTGAGAGGATAGAAACGGCTCGTCTCAAGGTTGCGTCTCATCGTCTCATAGGAGTTCTCATACTTACCATTCTCAGGAGCCATGTTGATGGCAATGGAATGGTCCTGTATGTGATAGCGGACGAAATCTACAATGATATTCTTGATGATGCTCTGGGCTTCCTTGGCGGCCTCTTCACTGCCCCAGATAGAGTCTGTTTGAGCATCATAGTCATCCCATGTGGGCAGCAAACCGTCATCAATCAGTTTCTTGATGGATTCGTTGGTAGGCACATAAACGGTGTAGTTATAGTTGTCAAACAGGGACAGGTTCATGTTGCCTTGTTTGCTCAGACCGGCACTCCTGCTCCCAGATTTGGTTTTTAAAAGGTCTGAACCCTCCAAAAGTTTCAGGAATTCCGAAAACTCTGGTCTTTCCTGTAGGGTCATATAGACAGATTTTTCGGTTGCTATAGGTGCCTGCTCATTTAAGACATAAGATTTACCATTGGTTTTCGTGTAAATATCCTCGTTATTGATGGGTAATATTTTATTGTTGTGATCTGTCTGCCAGCCACCGGCGAGAGCCAAACGACCGTCGGGAGACTTGGTGACTCGGAGGAGAGTACCGCCTTTTGACTTGTAGAATTCGTGGCCGTCCTCGATGTCGCCGACAATAATCAACTGGTCCATCAACCGATAAAGGCAATCATTAATGACAGCCTGACCCACATTATCCTGAATGATATCGCCCAGGGTAATCTCGCCGTTTTCGTCAATTATACAATTGTAGCGACGGGCCTGTACTTTAGCGCTGTTTCCCTTCCTTTCATCATAATAAAACTCAAGGACAGTTGGAGATGATACGTTCTCGGTATTGTAACTGGCAAAATCGAGATACTTTAGCATAGCATTGTTCGAAGGCAGGATCAGACTATATTTCGACTGCATGGAAAGCAAGTAAGGCAGGAAGTTTAACTTCTCAGGACCTCCTTTTATTGAAGCGGCAGAAATAGCCCAGTAAATCACATTCATAGTGGACGGATGGGAAAGGGCTGGATAGGCTACGGAAGCAAACTCTGCCGGGGTGAAGACACGGTTTGTCAGATAGACCACACCGTTACAACCCATAAAGCAGGAGTCTACATCTGTTATCTTAACGCCCATCTCTTCTTTAGCATCGTTCAATATTCTGTCAAATTTTGAGGGGATAGCCTCTGTGAATACGGGCAGCATATTGACGTTAATGAGTTTGGCCATTGTGGCTTCGGGGATGCTGTCAATGACAACATATTCTTCTTTAAGATCCTTTCCTTCATTATTCCACCAATTGTCTATGGCTTCGTTTGTAGGAACAAACATAGCACCGGCATCATAGTTCAGGGAATTATCCGTCGTGGCGTTGATATATTGGTTCCATCCCGGATCGAATCTTAGCAATGCATTTACGGCTTTACCATCTGGTGTGGAAACGTTCGAACCGCCAGAAGACTGGCTGCTGTAGTAGCGGAGTGTATAGACGGAGTCCTGAGCGTTATAAAGTCGGTTGTACTCTCTGGTGCCCGCTGCATTATAATAAGGAGCACTAAACCGGTCGAGTAACTTTGACCAACGGGACATATTGGGATGTTGGCGGATAATCTCTGCCATATTAGGATTGGATTCAATCACACCGTCCACCTTTTGGATATAGCCATTCTTGCAGGTGATGTCACGTTCTACAACTTTCTTACCATTTACCCATGCTTCGTTGATGTTGTTGGCCTGATGGTTTGTCAGGATGTCAAGGTCTGAAGCCGTCATCTTGTTGATCTTCATGAAAACGGGTAGGAAATGAATCATCGGAGCGGTTGTGGCATCCTTCAAGATGGGAATGCTTTTGCCTCTGTCCTTGAACTTGGCCCATACCTCAGTGTTCGGCATCTGACTGGGTCTCAGAATCTGCACGGAGTCATAGATGCTTGTTGCCGTCTCGCGGCGCATGGTACGGCCCTCTTCTGGTGTGTTGTCTTCACCTTGAAGACTGCCATTTGACATCAACTCAATCAAGTAAGCATTGTTAATCATTGAGTTGTTAAGCAGAAGTTTCTTCTGCGACATGGATAGTTGTTCGTAACGGTTTACTCCCCATGAGTTTTTGGTAAACCATTCCCTGAATGCTGAGTCATTGGCGACAAACAGGGTCTTTGAACCGGTGTGGCTGAGAACCTCATGTTGTCCCAAGTCGTCAATCAACTTTAGCATGATGGTGTAATTGCCATCTTCCTCCAGACGCTCATAAATAGAGTTTCCCAGCCATTCAGGTTGTCCGGTAAGCACAAAATCGTCCTTACAGCCCTGTAACACTGAGGCACCCATCAGCAGTCCGCAGGCGGCAATGAGCCACTGACGCCATTGTTTTGCGATTTGTCTCTGTTCCATAAATTTTTGTTACTTTATTTTTGTTGGTTATTGTTTGTTGCGTTATGGCATTTTTGATTCGTTGCGGATGCAAATTTACTTAATATTTTCTAATGGGAAATCTTGATTTATAACAAATTTTATAATAGATACACCTTGCAAAGTTTATGTAACATCAAAAAACGTCTTTTTCATTAAAAAAAACGGAAATATGTGAAATGATAACCTCAAAAATAAAGCCTCGGTTCGTTTGAACTGAGGCTTTATTTTATGAAATAAATGCGTTATTTGTCAGGATTGTGTCTTTGCTTAAAAGGCAGAAGCCTTTAGTTTCAGACCAGTGGTTTCGTCGATGTTAAACATGATATTCATATTCTGTACAGCCTGACCAACGGCGCCCTTTAGGAGGTTGTCGATGCAGGAGGTAACGAGCAACTTGTCGCCGTATTTCTCTACATGTACCAGTGCCTTGTTGGTGTTGACAACCTGCTTTAGGTCGAGTGACTTGTCACTGTAATGTGTGAAGACAGCATCTTTGTAAAAGTCCTTGTATGCCTCGATGATGTCCTCAACGGGAGCCTTGGTCTTGATGACTGCCGTACAGAAGATACCGCGGGCAAAGTCACCACGGTAGGGGATAAAGTCGATATCTGCATCGAGATAGCCCTGCACCTGTTTCAGGCTTTGGCGAATCTCTGCAATATGCTGGTGCTGGAAGGGCTTGTAGATGCTCAGGTTGTTGTTGCGCCATGAGAAATGAGTGGTTGCACCAGGTTTCTGGCCTGCTCCCGTCGAGCCTGTGATGGCATTGACAGCAACATCCTCTTTCAACAGATTGAGGTTGGCGGCAGGCAGCAGAGCCACCTGGATACATGTGGCAAAACAGCCAGGATTGGCAACGTGTTGGGCCTTTCCAATCTCTTCGCGGTTAATCTCAGGCAGACCATACACATAGTCGTGATCGCCCTTGATGCGGAAATCCTGTGCCAGGTCGATGATTTTCACGTTTGAAGGGATGGCGTGCTCTTTCAGGAAGGCCTCACTTTTGCCGTGGCCGAAACAGAAGAATATGACATCGACCTTATCAAAGGGCATCTCATCTGTAAAGCGCAACTCTGTTTCACCAATCAGACCTTCATGGACATCTGAGGCGAGGTTGCCAGCATTGCTCTCTGAATTGGCAAAGACAATCTCCGCCTCAGGGTGGTTGAGGAGCAGCCGGATGAGTTCGCCACCCGTATAACCTGCTGCACCAAGTATTCCTACTCGAACAGCAGACCCTCCCCCTTGCCCCTCCCTAGGATGGAGGGGAGTAGATACTTTTGCAATATGATTCTCCATATTTGTTTTATGAATGTTTATGAGGTAATTACTCCCCTCCATTCAGGGAGGGGTTGGGGGTGGGTCTCACCTTTTCTCGTCCTTATGGATACCATAGTAAACGCGCAGTGGCGTGCTTGATACCTTTATGAAGCCCTTGGCCTCGTCGGCAGTCCAGCCGGTCTGTGTCTCACCATACTCGCCGAGTTTGCTCTTTGTCAGGTCATTAGTAGAGTCGATACCCACGGTTTCGAAACCGTAAGGACGGAGTTTCAGGATGGCCGTACCCGTCACGTTGCGCTGCGAAGAGGTCAGCATGGCCTCGATATCTGGCATCACAGGCTCTAAGTACTGGCTCTCGTGCAGGAACATCCCGTACCAATTGGCCACTTGGTCCTTCCAGTATTGCTGCCATTTGCTCAGGGTTGATTTCTCCAACAGACGGTGTGCCTCAATGATGAGTTTGGGGGCTGCTGCCTCGAAACCGACGCGTCCCTTGATGCCGATGATGGTATCGCCAACGTTGGCATCACGTCCAATGGCGTAGGAGGCACCGATCTCCTCAATCTTCTGGATGGCCTTGATTCGGTCTTCAAAGTGCTCGCCGTTGACACCGACAATCTCGCCCTTCTCAAACTGAATCTTCAACAGCGACTCCTGCTCCTTGGCAGTAACGTGCTTCAGATAGGCATCCTCAGGCAGTCCTTGTGTCGGATCCAACAATTCTCCGCCACAGATACTGGTACCCCAGATGCCTACATTATAGGAGTATTTCAGTTTCGTGAAGTCTGCGAAGAACCCATGTTCGTTTAGATAATCAACTTCTTCCTTGCGGGTCAGTTTCTTGTCGCGTGTCAGAGTGATGATCTCCACACCGGGAGCCATCACGAGGAAGGTCATGTCAAATCGGATCTGGTCGTTGCCGGCTCCTGTACTACCGTGGGCGATGGCATCAGCACCTATTTCTTTCGCGTAGCGCGCGATGGCGATAGCCTGAAAGATACGCTCGCTACTGACACTGATGGGGTAGCAGTTGTTGCGCAGCACATTGCCGAAGATCATATATTTCAGCGACTTGGCATAATATTCCTGTGTTACGTCGAGGGTGACATATTGCACGGCCCCCAACTTATAGGCGTTCTCCTCGTTCTTTTTCAACTGTTCTTCGCTGAAACCGCCAGTATTGGCACAGGCAGCATACACGTCCCAGCCGTCTTGTGTCAGTTTCATCACTGTGTAACTGGTGTCAAGCCCACCAGAAAAGGCTACTACAACTTTCTTGTTTGCCATATCTATCTTACCTTATTATTATACCTTAATTATATATTGTGTTATTCCTCCTTCCCGTCAATCTGGCGGATGCGTTCTATCACATCGTCGGGAATCTTGGCGGGCAGGTGCTCTGTCGGGTCGTACAGCATCGCCGTGCAGATACAGTATTTCCGGCCCGTCCGATGCAGCACGTCTACATTGCAACAGCCTTCGCAACCTTTCCAAAAGGCTTCGTCTTCCGTCAGGTCCGCAAAGGTCACGGGTTGATAACCTAAGGCTGTGTTCATCGCCATCACGGCGGCACCACTCGTCAGAGAGAATATTTTGGCATGGGGCCAACGGGTGCGAGCCAGTGAGAAGGTCATATCCTTGATGCGCTTGGCTACATGGTGCCCTCTGAAGTCAGGGTGAACAATGAGGCCGGAGGTGGTCACATATTGCTGGTTCTCCCAGGTCTCGATATAACTGAATCCTGCAAACTGCCCATCTCTTGTAAGGGCAATGACGGCTTTTGCCTCCTGCATTTTTTTTGTCAGGTATTCATGTGTCCGTTTGGCAATACCTGTACCACGTACCTTGGCAGCCTCGGCAATCGTCTCTAAGATGGTATCGACGTATTTCTCGTGCTCTGGCCCTGCCACAAGGACTTCAATTTCTGTTTCCTGTTCCATTGATATTGTTGTTCTCTGTTTATTCTGTGTAAATCTGTATAATCTGTGGCCTATCTCATGCTTGGAACGACTTCACTGAGAGCCTCAGATACATCCTGATGTCTGACTCCCTCTTTGATGACGATGAATATGGTATCGTCGCCAGCAATGGTGCCGATAATCTCTGGGATGTCGCTGTTGTCAATGTTCCAGGCGATGGAACTGGCATAGCCCGGACGGGTCTTGATGACACCCATGTTGCCCGAAAAATTGATGCTGACAAAACCTGGCACCTTCAGCATCTCACGGATGCTGTTAGGGGTACTCACCCGCTTATACATCGTTTCATTGGGCAGCACATAGACATAGTTGCCACTCATCGAGGCGGCCTTGGCCACCTTCAACTGCTTCAGGTCACGACTCAACGTAGCCTGCGTCAGTTTGAAACCTTCTTTTTGAAGGGCAGCCAACAGTTCGTCCTGACTACCTAATTGCTGGCTCGAGATAATGAGCCGAAGTGCCTCTAATCGGCTGTTCTTTACTTTCATGTTGGTATATTTATACAAAGTCGGCTGCAAAATTACATATTATTTTGCAACCGACCAAACATTTCTGCATATTTTTGCAGATAATCTTGTATAAATACCTTATTTGTTACTTTTTCATATCGAAACCGACGCGCACACCCTCGTATTGCTTGCTCAGTTCTCCGATGGTCTGAAGATCTGACCTGCCACTCAGGGCGGCCATTGTCTGCAGGACATTCAACAGTTTCTTGCCCTCAAAAAGGATAGAGATACCGTTTAGTTCCCTCTTGGTATAACAGTTGATAGAGAGCAGCAAGCCCTTCAACTTGATTTGCTGGGATTTCTCGTCGAAGGTGTAGGTGCCACTGAAGTTGGTGCCTGCAATCTTAGAGGAGAAGGTGCCATCCTGATTAAAAGTAATGTAGGTGTTGCTCGATGAGATGCCTACCTGCTGGTAGTAGGGCGCAATCTTCTCTTCAATCTGTACAGCAGCCACCTCGCCACCAGCCTTTGCCAACAGGTTCTCACTGGTAAAGGCGCAGCCAGGCCCGCTATATCTCCAGGAGCCAATCAGATTGGCTGCCGACACTTTATCGAGTCCAATGACACTGGTGATGGCGTTCACCACTCCTCCGTTTGAAATCGCACTGAGCACTTGGTTCATGTTAGAACAACTGGTCATCAGCAGACAGATGCCTGCGACAACCCCAATCATTGTCTTTTTCATCTTCATATTGTTTATTTGCTATTGTCCGATAATTGAATTCGGTTGCGAAGTTACGCATTTTTCTGTCAACATCATCCTTTTTATAAGAAATTAACTTAGAAAGAACTCTGGCAGACCATTTCTGCTTTGTATTATTATGCCCTGAATTTGGTTTGTCTCATTACCCACCTTACAATATATTCCCTTGCATTTAAGGGAATACTTTTTGAGTTTGAAATATATTCCCTCGGATTTAAGGGAATATTTTTTGGTTTGTAAATATATTCCCTCGCATTTGAGGGAATACTTTTTGAGTTGCAAATATATTCCCTCGCATTTAAGGGAATACTTTTTGGGTTGTAAATATATTCCCTCACATTTAAGGGAATACTTTTTGAGTTTGAAATATATTCCCCCGCATTTAAGGGAATATTTTTATATTAAAAATACCTTTGAGCGCACAACTGGCAATCCCACATCCCCCTCACCCTATTTTCCTGAGGAGCGTTTGCAACAAGCCCTGAACCATATCGACAAGCACGGCTTCATCACCCTGCAAGAATACGCCAACCTCAACCGCCTCAACTACAGCACCGCCTCCCGAGAACTCTCCAAACTCGTCGCCGATCCCTCCTCAGGCATCAAAGCCAAAGGTGCCGCCTCCCACAAAGTCTGGGTGCGCAGTTAATTTATAGATTACCGCTAAGGCAATAAAACGAACCGTCTCGCCGTTAAATATAATAAATACAAAGAAGACAATGAAAACATTTTGGTCACATGTAAAGACTTGCATCAGCAAGTATGTAAACTTTAGCGGGAATGCGACGCGAAGCGAGTTTTGGAGTTGGGCGCTGTTTGTCGCTGTTGTCTCAGGCGTGCTGTTCGGAGCGGCTGTGATACTTGCCTTCATCCGTAGTTTTGCAGGTCCAGATACGGTTTCCAATCCGCTCTATTGGCTCAGTTCGGTAATCTTCTATATTTTTATGATCCTCGGCCTGTTCTTTCTTTTCTGCCTGCTGCCTACATTGGCCGTAACAGTCCGCAGGCTGCGTGACGCAGGCTATCATCCTTGGATTATCATCTTTCCCGTTCTTCTCCTAATCGGTTCTTGGTATCCAGCCTTGGTTGTGGCCCTCTCTGGCATGAATACTACACCACCTGAGATACCTTTGCCTTATTGTTTTGCCTATTTGACATTTACAGCACTTGTTTGCCTGCTTTATGCAGTTCTTTTATTCAGGAAAACAAAATATGTTGTAAATATGTAATATTTGCCCCCGAGGGTAAAGCGACGTACTGCCTTCGCGCCTGCGCGCGCATACTTGTCTTATCCACTTTTTATCCAACCTGTCCCGCCTATCCCATACTGAAAGTAAAAATCCTTACGTGTGGGATGAGTGGGATAGGTGGGTTGTTTTTCCCTTCTATATTATATATAATAAGGTGTGGCATGCCTTTTGGCTTGACCAATATCAAGACTTGTGAGAAAAACGCATAAAAAGCGAAAATTTTCCCCGAAAAGTTTTGCCGGTTCGGAAAAAAGCAGTACCTTTGCACCCGCTTTCGCCCAAAAAGTTGGGCCGAGGCGCAAAAAGAGAGAGTTCTTTGAAAGATTTACATAGACAGAAGTAGTACAAGAAGCAGTGTCAATGCAC
>JAFZNI010000233.1 GCA_017551005.1 Prevotella sp. | reverse complement strand
CTCTCTTCGGTGCAGTTGTTCCGTTCCGCCATGGTGGAGCGTTCCGAGAATCATGTACTCACCATGCGTAACCATCCTTGTATCTTCATCTGGTCGTTTGGTAACGAGAGCGGCAATGGCAATAATTTCCAGTATGTGGCGCAGGCCATCAAGAAACTCGATAAGACCCGTCTGACCCACTACGAGGGCAACAGCGACTATGCCGATGTCTCGTCAACGATGTATGGCGGTTATGAGACCATCGAGTGGATTGGCTCGTCGCGCAAAGGTCAGAGTGGTCAGAAACCACATATCCAGTGCGAGAACTCACACTCGATGGGTAATTCGATGGGTAACGTGCGTGAGATGTTCGACCTCTACGAGAAATATCCCTGTCTGACGGGTGAGTTTATCTGGGACTTCAAGGATCAGGGCTTGCTGACGAAGAGTAGCAGTGGCAAGGAATACTGGGCCTACGGTGGCGACTTCGGCGACAATCCCAACGATGGCAACTTCTGCATCAATGGACTGGTGCATCCTGATTGGAGTTATACGGCAAAGACATATAATACGAAGAAGGTGTATCAGCCTTTGGAGTTCAAGGCTGTGAAGGGCAAGGCGGGGCAGTTCCGTGTGAAGAATAAGATGGCTTTCCTGCCTTCGAGCACTTACGATATCAGTTATCAGGTGATCGATGAAGAGGGTAAGACCATCGCTAACGGCGTGATAGACCAGGAGGTGGCTGCTGCCGACAGTGCTGTCGTGACTATCGACTTGTCAGCGCTATCATCGGTGGATGCCTCGAAGGAAGCATTCATCCAGTTCACGGCCACGCAGAAGGAGAATACGCTCTGGGCTGATGCCGGCTACGTGGTGGCAGAGGAGAAACTCTCCGTACAGACAGCCACCAAACCAATGTACGACCTGAGTCGTCTGAGTGGTTGCGAGAACCTGACTGTCGATGATGATGCCTCGACGGTGACGGTTTCCAACAGTCTTTTCAAGGCTACTTTCAACAAGAGCAAAGGCACCTTGTCAGGCTATACCTACGACGGTGTGCAGATGATGAGCAAGGCCTTGCAACTCAGTGCCTTCCGTCTGCCTACCGACAACGACGGCAGTAAGAAGGCCAGTTGGGATGGAATGGGGCTGCCCAAACTCAGCGCAACAGGTAAAGGCACAGGTACCACGGTGACGAAGTCCGACGACAGTAAGACTGTCACCGTCAGTATGAAGAGCACCTATGGCAGTGGCTCGAACACTTTCGATGTGGCTCTTGACTTTATCGTCTGTGCCGACGGGACGCTGATGGTCAACTCCTTTATCCGTCCCCAGAACACGGGGGCCATCCTGCCGAAACTCGGTTTCAAATTGGAGATGCCGAAGGAGATGGAGCAGTTGGCGTGGTTCGGACGCGGACCCTGGGACAGTTACCGTGACCGTAAGGAGGCTTGTCTGCCTGCAATCTATCAGAGTACCGTCACCGACCAGTACGAGGAATACATCCTACCACAGGAACACGGTACCAAACAGGAGGTGCGTTGGCTCTCAGTAACCAATGGCGAGGGTAAGGGACTGCTCTTCGTTGCTCCCGATCAGATGGCAGCCTCTGCCGTCCACTTCCGTCCAGAAGATAACTATACTAATAAGGATACGCGCAAGAAGCACCCCTATGAGTTCGTGCGCACTGCTAATACCGTTGTCAATCTTGATGCCGTCACCCGTGGTCTAGGTAACAATTCCTGTGGTCCTGATGTGATGGCGAAATATGAACTGAAAGCAGCCAACACCGCCTTCCGCTTCTTCCTGATGCCGCTGACATCTGATGCAACGGCAACCAGCAAAGCGCGTGTGGATATGCCTGTCTGCCAGCCCGTCAGTTGTGAACGCCAGAGCAACGGACGTATCAAGATGAGCACGCCCACGAAGGGGGCTACCATCTATTACAGCATCAATGGTAGTGACTATCAGAAATATACCGCTGCGCTGACCCAGAATGAGGCCTGTACTATCAGAGCCTACTGTACCGCTGAGGGGCTGATGACCAGTCCGGTGATGACCTACGACTTTGAACTCTATATCAACAAATCGGCATGGAAACTGGTTAGCGTCGATAGTCAGCATGGTGGCAATGAGGCACGTTTGGCTTTCGACGGCAAGACCGACACCTTCTGGCATACGGAGTGGGGATCTGTGGAACCACGCTGTCCGCATACGTTGGTGGTGGATATGGCTAAAGAGTATAGAGTGACGGCATTTACCTATCTTAGTCGTCAGGATGGTAATCAGAACGGTATGGTAAAGTCCTTCGAACTCTATCTGAGTACGGATGGTGAGACATGGGGCACACCAGTGGTTACTGGTCAGTTCAAGAACACCACCTCGCAACAGGTGGCCACCCTGAACACTCCAACCACAGGTCGCTATCTGAAATTCGTGGCGAAATCGGAGATTAACGGCAACGCCTGGACATCTGCTGCGGAGATCGGTATTCAGGCAGAGTCGGATGTCACGGCCATCGGACAGGTGGATTATAAGCGTCCGACGGCTCATGATGATGTGGTCTACGACCTTCATGGTCGCAGGATGAACGGCCCGTTGGCTGCACAGGCCAAGGGCATTTATCTTACTAATGGCCGAAAGGTCCTTAAATAATAACATGGTATGACAAAGGAAGAATTTCAGAAATATCAGGAGAAATATGCTCCCCAGATAGATGTTATCAGGCAGTCGGCCCATGACCTGCATCAGAGTGTGAACCAGACCTATGGTGATGATCTGCCGTATGGATTCCATCTCGATATGGTAGCGGAGGGTATTTCAGACTTCGGCTATCTGGTATGTGCCGGTGAGGATGATGTGCTGCCGCTGTTTTTCGGAGGCTATTATCATGATAGCATCGAGGATGCGCGGGTGACTTATAACGATGTGATGAACATCGCGCGGAAATGGCTGACGGAGGAACAGGCGCTGATGGCAACGGAGATAGTCTATGCCCTGACCAACGACAAGGGGCGCACACGTGCCGAACGGGCAGGGGATAATTATTATAAAGGTATACGCGAGACACCTTATGCACCGTTTGTAAAACTCTGCGACCGGCTGGCAAACGTTACCTACACCTGTTCGGTGGACAGTGGCAGGAAAGGCAATCGGATGCGTGAGGTATATAAGCAAGAGATGGATCATTTCCTGCCTTCTATCGAATCGCACAGTGATGATCCTCGCAGGCAGATTCCCTTCGAGGCCGTCACGGCATTGGCGGAAATCCTGATAGACGAGGTGGATCGTGACGAGATACGTCGTCAGTGGGACAAATAGTAAAAAAGTAAGCGAAATCGCAAAATTTCTTGCAAATTATTTGTTTGTTTCGCAAAAATGATGTACTTTTGCAGCCGAAATGACAAAAACGAACAGAATATGTCAATGTTGAACGCTTACTTTTACGGTTATTACTTTTACTTTGCAGGGAACTGTGAAGCGGTAGGCCGTAAGTAAAATTAAAGAATTGAAAAATTGAAGAATTGAAATAAGGTCCCGCTTCACAACAGAGTGAAAGCGGGATTTTTTAATAAGATGTAAATAGTAAATCGTCAAATTGTAAATTACATAGATGAAGAGAATTGCCATACAAGGAATCGAGGGCTCGTTCCACGACATCGCGACCCATCTGTATTTCGAGGGAGAACAGATACAACTGATTTGTTGCTCCACCTTCGAACAGGTGTTCCAGAGCATCAAGCAGGATCCTACCGCCATCGGTATGTTGGCCATTGAGAACACGATTGCAGGTTCGTTGCTACATAACTACGAGTTGCTGCGCGACAGTGGCACGACGGTGGTAGGCGAGCATAAGTTGCACATCTCGCACTGCATCTGTTGCCTGCCTGAAGATGACTGGGACACCATCACGGAAGTACACTCTCATCCTGTGGCCCTGATGCAGTGTCGTCAGTTCTTGGCCCAGCACCCACAGTTGAAGAATGTGGAGGCAGAGGATACGGCTGGTTCGGCAAAAATGATTGCCGAAGAGGGTAGGCGAGGCTGGGCGGCCATCTGTCACGCAGAGGCAGCACGGCTCTATGGGTTGAAGGTGCTGGAAGATCATATTGAGGACAACAAGCACAATTTCACCCGTTTCCTGGTGGTGAGCAATCCTAACAAGGCCGACATGCTGCGTCCGTTGTTGGAGACCAACAAGTCGAGCATTGTCTTCGCGCTGCCTCACGAAGAAGGCTCACTGAGCCACGTGCTCGCCATCCTTTCTTTTTATAAGATCAACCTGACGAAGATTCAGTCGTTGCCGATTATCGGACGTGAGTGGGAATACCTCTTCTATGTCGATGTGATGTACGACGACCTGACACGATACCGCCAGAGTATAGATGCGATCATTCCATTAACCAAGGATTTAAAGATTTTAGGAGAATATAAAGATGGCAAACAGACCAATTGAACCCGCAGATAGATTGAGTTTAGTACAGGAGTACTACTTCAGTAGGAAACTAAAGGAAGTGGCACAGATGAATGCCGAGGGCAAGGATATCATCAGCCTCGCCATAGGCAGTCCTGATATGCCGCCATCGGAGCAGACCATTAATAAGTTATGCGAAGTGGCCCACCAACCCAATGCGCATGGCTATCAGCCTACACAAGGAACACCCGAGTTGCGTGAGGCGATGGCAGGTTTCTATAAGCGTTGGTATGATGTGGATCTCGACGCGAAGACAGAGATCCTGCCACTGATTGGTTCGAAGGAAGGTATCCTGCACGTAACGCTGGCCTTCGTGAATCCCGGTGACGAGGTGTTGGTGCCCAATCCCGGCTATCCTACCTATACATCTTTATCAAAGATCTTAGGTGCCAAGATTGTGAACTATAATCTGCGCGAGGATAACGGTTGGCAGCCCGATTTCGACGAGTTGGAAGAAATCGTCAATCGCAAATCGTCAAATTGTAAATTACTTTGGACGAATTATCCCAATATGCCGACGGGTGGTCGTGCCCAGCGTGAGACCTACGAGCGTCTGGTGCAGTTTGCCAAGGAGCACAGTATCGTAGTGGTGAACGACAATCCTTATTCTTTCATTCTCAGTGAGGAGCACTTGAGCATCCTGCAGGTGCCAGGGGCGAAGGACTGTTGCATCGAGTTCAACTCGATGTCGAAGAGCCACAATATGCCTGGTTGGCGTGTGGGTCTCTGTGCCACCAATGCGCAGTTCATTCAGTGGATTCTGAAGGTACAGTCGAACATTGAGAGCGGAACCTTCCGAGGCATCCAATTGGCTGCTGCTGAGGCATATCAGAACGATGAGGCTTGGCACAGGGAGTTTAATATCAACACCTATCAGCGTCGCCGTGAGTGGGCAGAGAAGATTATGGACACTTTGGGATGTACATACGACAAGAATCAGGTGGGAATGTTCCTGTGGGGAAAGATACCTGCTGACATCAAGAACGTTGAAGACCTGACGGAGCGTGTACTTCACGAGGCCCGTGTCTTCATCACTCCAGGTTTTATCTTCGGCTCCAACGGTGAGCGGTACATCCGCATTTCCCTCTGTGCAAAGGAAGAGAAAATACAGCAAGCATTAGAAAGAATAAATAAAATAATATAATTATGGAACTGGAATTAGCCCCATTGAATTTACCGAGTGACAATGAACGTCCCTTCGTGATTGCAGGCCCTTGCTCTGCCGAGACGGAGGAACAAGTGATGACCACAGCCCGTGAACTGGCGATGAAGGGTTGCCACAATTTCCGTGCAGGTGTGTGGAAGCCCCGTACGAAGCCAGGTGGCTTTGAGGGACATGGTGAGCCCGCCCTTGTGTGGCTTTCGCAAGTGAAGAAAGAGACCAAGATGAACGTGGCCTGTGAGGTGGCTACGCCAGAGCACGTGGAACTGGCCCTGAAGTATGGCATTGATATCCTCTGGATTGGTGCCCGTACATCGGCTAACCCCTTTGCCATGCAGGCTATTGCCGATGCGTTGCAGGGGGCAGATGTGCCTGTGTTCGTGAAGAACCCAGTGAATCCTGACCTCGAACTCTGGATAGGTGCCTTGGAGCGCATCAACCAGGCTGGTGTGAAGCGTCTGGGTGCCATTCATCGTGGTTTTTCTTCGTATGAACAGAAGATTTATCGTAATGCGCCGATGTGGCAGATTCCCATTGAGTTGCGTCGTAGGATTCCTGACCTGCCGCTTATCAGTGACCCCTCACATATCGGAGGTCGTCGTGAACTGGTGGCTCCCCTTTGTCAGCAGGCTATGGACCTCGGTTTCGACGGATTGATCATTGAGAGCCACTGTGATCCTGACAAGGCATGGAGTGATGCCAAGCAACAGGTGACGCCTGATGTGCTCGACTATATCCTTTCACTGCTCGTGATCCGTGATGAGCACACCACGACAGAGGGCATCAGTCAACTGCGTAAGCAGATTGATGAACTCGACAATCAGATTATGGACATTTTGGCCAAGCGTATGAAGGTCTGTCGCGAGATAGGTCAGTACAAGAAGGAACACAATATGACGGTGTTGCAGGCCAACCGCTATAATGAGATTCTGAACAAGCGTGGTGCACAGGGAGCCCTCTGTGGTATGGCTCCTGAGTTTGTGGCTCACGTCTTTGAGAATATCCATGAGGAAAGTGTACGTCAACAAATAGAAATCATCAACAAATAATGCGAATATTAGTCATGGGTGCAGGTAAGATGGGAAGTTTCTTCATCGACCTGCTGAGTTTTGAGCACGAGGTGGCGGTCTTCGAGAGAGACCCCAAGCGTATGCGGTTTACATACAATTGTCAGCGGTTTACCACCTATGAGGAAATCCAGGAGTTTAAGCCTGAACTGCTGATCAACGCAGTGACGCTGAAATATACGATACCCGTATTTAAAGAGGTCATCCCGTATTTGCCCAAGGAGTGTATCATTAGTGATATTGCCTCTGTGAAGACCGATCTGAAAGAGTTTTATGAGGCTTCGGGCATGCGCTATGTCTCAACCCACCCGATGTTCGGCCCTACGTTCGCCAACCTGCAGCAACTCTCTGAAGAGAATGCCATCATCATCAGCGAGGGTGACTATATGGGACGTATCTTCTTCAAGGACCTCTATCAGAAGTTAGGACTCAATATCTACGAGTACACCTTCGAGGAACATGATAAGACGGTGGCTTACTCCTTGTCAATCCCGTTTGTGTCCACATTTGTGTTTGCTGCAGTGATGAAGCATCAGGATGCACCGGGTACCACCTTCAAGCGTCACATGCGCATTGCCAAAGGGGTGCTGAATGAGGATGACTACCTGTTGCAGGAAATCCTTTTCAACCCTTATACTCATGATCAGGTGAGTCAGATTCGCACAGAGTTAAAGGAACTCTTGGAAATCATCGACAACAAGGATGCTGAAGGCATGAAGGGCTATCTCACGAAGATCCGCAATAATGTGAAGCGAGATATAGAGATAAAGAAATAGTCATTGAGTCTGTTCAAATACCGCAAAATAATCGGTGCTTTTCTTGGTGGTTCCGATTATTTTGCGTATTTTTGCAGCATCAAACCAATTAAACAGTAAAGTTATGGGTATTATTATTTCACTTCTTTTAGGATGTTTGGCTGGCTTCTGCGCTGGCAAGTTAATGAAAGGTGGCGGCTTCGGCATCATCATGAATTGTGTGCTTGGTCTCCTTGGCGGTGCTCTTGGTGGCTGGCTGTTTGACCTGCTCGGCATTTCTTGGGGCGGTCTCCTCGGACAACTCGCCACAGCCATCATCGGTGCGGCTCTCATCCTCTGGATTGCCTCCTTCTTCAAGAAGTAAATGGTTGATTTAGAGAAATGTACCTTGGCCGTCTGTGAGATAGCACGGCAGGCAGGGGCATATATTAAGGGGGAACGGCAGAAGTTCTCCCTTGAAAGCGTGGAGCGGAAACATGCCCACGACTATGTGTCGTATGTCGATAAGGGTTCGGAGAGGTTGATTGTCAGTGCCTTACGGGATTTATTGCCGGAAGCGGGATTCGTCACGGAAGAGGGAACAGCACAGGGGGACAGTCCCTCTGTGTCAGGACTTCGAACAGAAGGGGCAGTTCCCCTGTGCTGGGTGGTCGATCCGCTCGACGGCACGACGAACTTCATCCACCAGTATGCGCCATACGCTGTGAGCATCGCCCTGTTGCAGGGCAAGGAGATACTGATCGGTGTCGTCTATGAGATTTGTGCCGATGAGTGCTTCTATGCCTGGAAGGGTGGGGGCGCACATTTGTTAATGCACAATGAAGAATTCACAATGCACAATGACCTGAACGTCAGTGCACAACAGATACAGGATGCGCTGATCTGTCTGCAACTGCCTTACAACAGCGAGGCCTACAAGCCCGTCATCAAACAACTTATTGACAAATTATACGGCAATGTGGGCAGCATCCGTGCTTGTGGCTCTGCCGCGATGGCTCTCTGTCAGGTGGCAGCAGGCAGGCTCGATGGTTATGCCGAACAGTATATCGGCCAATGGGACTATATGGCCGGCAGTCTGATAGTGATGGAGGCTGGCGGTATCGTGACAGACTACGACGGTTCTACCGACTTCACGCAGGGTAACAGTGTCGTAGCCACAAACGGCTTGATACAGCAAGACCTTCTGAAAGTGATTGGAGAAACAAAAAACAATTCGATATGAAAAGGGTACTATTTATTATCGCAATGACGGCATGCGTCTGCCAGATGGCTTTGGCGCACACTGGTTTTGGGGAGCGTCCGAAACTCGTGGTGGGAATCGTGGTGGATCAGATGCGCTGGGACTACCTCAGCAGATACTATGACCAATTTGGTGACGATGGTTTTAAGCGACTGATAAAGAAAGGTTACAGTTGCGACAATTGCCTGATCAACTATCTGCCGACGGTAACGTCTATCGGTCATACAAGTGTCTATACAGGTTCGACACCTGCTCTGCACGGCATCTGCGGTAACGACTTCTTCATCGACGATGAACCAGTGTCCTGTTGTAATGACGAGTCTGTGGACCCTGTGGGGACCGACAATCGTAAGCGTGGCTCAAAGTCACCCCATTATCTGCTCTCCACAACCATCGGCGACCAGATAAGGTTGCACACCGACTTCAAGTCGAAGGTGGTGGGCGTGGCATATAAGGACCGTGCCGCCATCCTGCCTGCAGGAAGAAGTTCTGATCACGCCTATTGGTTGGATATTGATAACGGCCAGTTTATCACCAGCACCTACTATCGCACGGAGTTACCCGACTGGGTCAAGGCCTATAATAAGGAACTTAAAAAGAATAAGGAGTTGAAGAAAGTAGGCAATGATGTCGGACTTTATCCCCTCTGCGGACATATCACTACCGATATGGCGATTGCTGCCTTGAAAGGAGAGCGACTTGGTAAGGGCAAGGTGACGGATATGCTTTGCGTGAGTTACTCGCAGACAGACGTAATCGGGCATAAGTGGGGTACCAGGGGCGAACATACCGACGGGGCCTATCTGGAACTGGATAAGGACATCGCCCGACTGTTGAAGGCACTCGACGATCAGGTGGGTGAGGGCAACTATCTCCTCTTCCTGACGGCTGACCACGGTGGAGCACATAACTATCAGTTTATGATTGATCATAAGATGAATGCTGATGAATGGAGGTTTACTGAAGACGTATTGAACGACCAGTTGGATGCCTATCTGAAGGAAAAGTTCGGGTCAGGCGTGGACCTCTCGATCATCAATGGACTCAACGGCTACCGCTTCTATTTGAATCATGGTAAGATCAAGGCATTAGGACTGAATCTGCAACAGGTGAAGGATGCCTTGATAGCCTATGTTCGTGAGTTGCCACAGGTACAGTTTGTGATGGACTTCGAGAAGGTGAACACGTGGAGTGTGCCAGATAATATCCGTAGCCGTGCGCTCTATGGCTATCATCCTCACCGTTCAGGTGATATTCTTGTAGTCCTCGAGGCAGGACATTATGAGTCGGGCAGTTGGTTGGCACCTACTGGTACCACCCATAGTGCCTGGAACCCTTACGATGCCCATATCCCCCTGCTGTTCTATGGTTGGAAGGTAGAGCACGGTAGTACGAGTCGTGAGGTACATATCACGGATATTGCTCCCACCATCACGCAGATGTTGCATATCCAACAGCCAAATGCTTGTGTAGGCGAGCCCATTGGTGAGGTCGTGAGGTGATTAAATGGAAAATTGTCAAATGGTAAATTGTCAAATTGTAAATTATATCGATGGCAGCAGGTAAGTGGATAGGTGGTTTTATCGGATGGATGGCCGGAGGTCCTTTGGGCGCTCTGGCAGGCTATCTGATAGGAACGCTTTTTGACTCGGTACTCGACGGGGTTAACACGCCCAATAACTCTGGTACGTGGGGTACAGGTTCCCAGCGCGAGGAGAACTGGCAACAGCAGTCGTATCAGGAATACAGTCAGGCTTATCAGCAGGCCTACCGTCAGCGTCAGCAGCAGGGCGATCGTAACAGTTTCCTGTTTTCGTTGCTCGTACTGTCTTCCTATATCATCAAGGCCGATGGCAAGGCGATGCACTCCGAGATGGAAATGGTGCGCCAGATGCTCCGTCAGAATTTCGGCAGTCAGGCTGTCTATCAGGGTAATGAGATTCTGAACAAACTCTTCGACGAGCAGAGGCGCGAGGGTTGGGCGCAGTTCAAGCAGACGGTGCGCCAGTGCTGCGGACAGATCAACCAGCAGATGGATTATTCACAGCGACTCCAATTGTTGAACTACCTCGTGATGGTGGCAAAGGCCGACGGCTCTGTGCCTCAGAGTGAAATCACGGCTCTGAAAGAATGCGCTCAGTGGATGGGGCTTCGTAGTAGTGAGGTGGACTCGATGCTACACTTAGAAGGCAATACGTTGGAGGATGCCTATAAGGTATTAGGTGTCAGTCCGAATGCCACAGACGACGAGGTGAAGAAAGCCTATCGCAAACTGGCTTTGGAGCACCATCCTGATAAAGTGGCAGCCCTTGGTGAGGATGTGCGCAAGGCGGCAGAGAAGAAATTTCAGGAGATTAACAACGCGAAAGAGCGTATTTGGAAAGCCAGGGGGTTATGAAACAACCAGCGATTGTTGTTCCGGAAGGGTGTAAGGAGGTTTTGCTACATGCCTGTTGCGCACCTTGTTCATCGGCCATTGTCGAGTGGATGCTTGCCAATGGTGTCCGTCCCACCATATTCTATTACAATCCGAACATCTTTCCCCGTGAGG
>JAFZNI010000025.1 GCA_017551005.1 Prevotella sp. | reverse complement strand
TAAACTCTAAACTATCCATTGCAAAACTATCATACTTTCAGTATCTAAGTGCCATACTTACGGGTGCCAAACAGCATACTTTCGAGGCGGGAACAACAAATCTGCGATGTCGATCTTCGCGACCTTCTGGGCCTTGGTGGCCCGCTGCTCCAGGATGCTGCTGACGGTGAAGGGGTGGCCGAACACGTCGGTGGCGGCCTCGGCCACGTCGTACCATTCGCGGTAGGTCTCACCCGTCTCGTCGGTATCGGGGAAGAGGATGACCTTGCGGCCTGCCAGCGGCCTGAGTTTCGCCACGTTCAACTCTGTCTTTCCGCCCGTGGCCAACCAGATATATTCGGGCTTTGCCTCCGACATGATCACCGCAGTCTTCTCGCTCTCCACCACGCAGATTGTTTTTTCGACCACGGATGACACGGATAAATGCAAACCGAACAGGCAGTGCTCGCTCTTGAAATCCTCTGGCAACTGCCCGTTGCGCTTCAGCAGATACGACACCCACGTAGGCTTGCGGTCGTGGTCGCGGTGACAATCGGGGCGGTAGTGCATTATCTTGCCATCGCGTAGCACCTCGTGTTCGTCTATCTGCCAGAAGATGACGCCGCCGTCGCGGCTCATGCCCAGTCGGTAGCGCTGTGCCGCCCGCTGCATCTGTTCCTCCGACAGATAACCACAGGCCACCAGTGCCCGGCAGAACTCCGATGCCGTCGAGAGCCTGCGCTGCCACATCGGCCTCGTATCCCGTGGTCGGTCGTGTCCCAGTTCGTGCGCCAATGCCTTGAACGTATGGCAGAATACTTCGTCAATCTTCATCTTACCTCTTACTTCTTACCTCTCACTTCTAAAAAGGGGGTTCTGGAAGTCTCCCCCTCATATCTAAGTCCCCCATAGGGGGACAGATATAAGAGGGGGGACGAGACTTCAGAAGGGGGCCGGCTGATAGACGGTGAGACCGTCGCGCTGTGATTTCTCGATGACCTTCTGCTCCAGTGCCTAGTGTAGCAGTTGGTTGTACTTGAAGGGTATGACGATACCCGACAACTGCATCACCCGCTCGCGCAATACGCTGCCCTGCAATTCGTCCGCATTCTGGAAGGCTGCAAGGAACAGTCTGTGTACGTCGAACCGCCAACTGCCATCGTCTTCATGCACAATGTAATCACGGTTAATCGACGGCAGTCGCTCCGTCTTCGTTGTAGCCATGCCGTCCGTAGGGCCAACCGACGACTGTGGCAGTCCCTGTTCGTTCACCTCGAAATAGAGCGTCTGCTCGATGTCGTACTTGCGCGTCAACGTCTGCTCCAGTTTGAACACCCGCTGCGGCATCATCTTCTCACAGGCATACACTTCGAACGCCTTGTTCATCAGTTCCGTACCGATCCATCCCCTCAGGTTATGGTCTTCCGAACCTTTGTTCTGGTGCAGCACACAGACGATGCAGCAATTCTTTTGCGTAGCCAGGTGCATCAGTTCCTCCATCACCTCCTGCGCCAGCACACCGTCGTTGATGTCGTTCACCAGGTCGCGGATACCATCGACAATCACCAAGTCTGGCCCGTACCGCTCCACAGCCTCCTTCAGCAGACTGCGCCGCTCCTTCCATTCCACGGCACGGACGTTGAACACGTCGAACAGTTCGCCGCTCCTTTGAGAGAAGAGGTCTGGGGCAGGGGCTACCATCCTGAACACCCTGTTTTTCAGAATGTCCTGCGTCGATTCGTCACTCTGCTCCGTATCGTACCACAGCACCCGTAGCGGTGGCTCATGCTCACGATGAAACGAGAGCACGTCGCGCATGTTGCAGCACGCCATTAGCATACTCGTGACGAACGTCTTTCCGCTCTTTGCCTTACCCGTTATTGCCACCAGTTCGCGTCGTGGGAAACACGGTCTGCCGAACAGCCTGAACAGAAACTCCATCGGTTCCAACTGCTTCTCCGGTGTGATGCGCATCTTCTCCAAGAGCAACATCTTCGGACTCAGCGTCGTTTCCTCTCCCGCATGTGCCAGTTCCACATCCAACTGGCTCATTACCTTATCATCCATAGTCGTTACTTTTTTAAGTTCTTTTTTCACAGGATAAAGGTACGCATAAAAAAGAACTCCGGCAATTAATGTCGGAGCCTTAGAAGCATTATTAGAAGGTTTAGAATGTTTTTTAGAATCTTCAGGAGTCAGTTTAGAAGGTCAAACAGTGCCTGCCCAAGTTTTTGCATCTGTTCCATTGCGCCATCATCCTTCCATTTGTCTATGGTGCGCATGAGTTTCCCGCCGACTATTGGTTTCTGAACGCTGTCGTAATTACAAGGAAATATTGGCTTTTTCTGCCAGGGCCATTCTTCCACCTCGCGCACGAACTGGCGGATGCCGCCCGTATAGCCCTTCATCTGATAGAGGCGATACACCACGGCCCACGCCGTACTCGCCCACCAGTAGCCCTGCGCCATCGTCCGCTCTACAGCCCTTGCCATTGCCTCAGGCGGTGGAGTCACTGAGGTTGGCTCCTCACTCCCTTCGTTGGGGTGGGCTCCAATATTTATTTGCGTCTCTACATGCTGTCCGCCAGAGGCCACATACACTACTTCTATTTTGCTGCCTTGGTTGGTATGACCTGCCCAGTTCATTCGCTCCAGCAGTTCATTCAACAATTTCAGGACTTCAGCGGGC
>JAFZNI010000232.1 GCA_017551005.1 Prevotella sp. | reverse complement strand
TAGAGTGTACCAGTCTGTGAACGAAGACCCTTACCAAGATCCTCCAGACCAGCGCCGATAGGCAGACCACCCTCAGAGAAAGCACTCTGGGTACGTCCGTAGACAATCTGCAGGAAGAGTTCGCGCATAGCGGTGTTGATAGCATCGCAAACAAGGTCGGTGTTCAAAGCCTCGAGAATGGTCTTGCCCGGCAGAATCTCAGAAGCCATAGCGGCTGAGTGCGTCATACCTGTGCAACCGATGGTCTCGACGAGAGCCTCCTGGATGATACCGTCCTTCACGTTCAGGCTCAGTTTGCAGGCACCCTGCTGAGGGGCGCACCAACCGATACCGTGGGTGTAACCGGAGATCTCCTTGATTTCCTTCACTGCTACCCATTTGCCCTCCTCGGGGATAGGTGCAGGTCCATGATAAGCGCCTTTGCAAACGCTACACATGTTTTCAACTTCTTTTGAATAAATCATTGATAATTAAACATTTAAATGTTAAACAACTTACAGTTTCCTACTTTGGACTACAAAATTACTTCATTTCTTCGAATAAGCCAAGCCTATGCCGTTCCATTTAGAAATTATTAACATCAAGCAAACAAAAGACTCACCGGAATTCTCCGATGAGTCTCTGCGGTGCGTACGAGATTCGAACTCGTGACCTCCTGCGTGACAGGCAGGCATTCTAACCTACTGAACTAACGCACCAGTCTTGGTCTTTTTTCGTTTGCGGGTGCAAAGGTAGGAATAATTTCTGAACCCACAAAACTTTTTAAGGATTTTTTTCAGAAAACACCGAAAAAAGTTCAGAAAAGCCTTTGCATCACGATGGCATCGTGATAATTTATGCCATCAAACAGCCATTCTTTCAGACGTGCAGACTCGGTATAACCCAACTTACGGAATAGTCGCAGACACGCTTCGTTTGTGACATCGATGGTGGCAAAGAGTTGGTGGAGATGCAGGATATTGACAGCGTAGTCGGAAATCTGCTCCATCGTACTCTGCGCATAACCGGCCTGTCGGAACGGCTCTTCAATAATGAGTCCAAGTTCTGCCCTACGGTTGGACGGATCGAAATTGACAAGATCGACGATACCCACAACAGCCCCCTGTTCGTTTTCTATCATCATCCTTACCTGACGGTCTGTATAGATGTCGCCCGAGGCTGTGGCAATATAGTTATGAAGGGTGTATCGGCTATAGGGTACATTGCTGCTGCCGACATGCCACAGATCCACATCATTCTCTATACGATAGAGCAAATCCAGATCCTCCGGCTCCATGGCACGGAGAAGTATTTTAGGCTTCTGACTCATAATAGTCTCTGTTTTTATTCGGATTCAGGAAGGCACGCATCCTCTCTCCCAGCATCTTCATCAGGGCCATGAAGGCACGGAAATAGATAGCCGCCTGGATAGGCAGGGAGAGCAGGAACGAAAGGTGTCCATAATGCTTGCGGAAGAAGATAAGCATCGCCTGATAGAACACATGCACATAGCGAAACGAGGATTTCTGCGTAGACTCACCCTTATAGTGGATGATGTCGAGTGGCAGATACCAGTTCTGCCAACCGCCTTTCAACAGACGGTACGACAGGTCGATGTCCTCGCCATACATAAAGAAGTCCTCATCCAACAGACCCACCTGATCAAGGGCTTTGCGTCTCAGCATGCAATAGGCGCCACTGACGACCTCGATCCTTCCGGGCTGGTCCCAAGGCAGGTGACTCATATAGTACCTCTTAGAAAATCCTATCATTTTCAGGAAGGCAACCCAGGGTGTCGGCACAGCACGCCGGGACTCCGGGGCAGCCTCTCCATCTCGCGTCAGCATCCGCACACCTACTCCACCCGTCTCCGGATGGTTATCCATGAACACCAGCGATTCGCGAAGCGTGTTCTCATAGACCACGGTATCGGGATTGAGCAACAACACATACTCCGCCTGCGACTGGCGGATGGCCAGATTGTTGGCACGGGCAAAGCCCATATTTTCCGTATTGGCGATAAAATGCACTTTCGGAAAACGCGGTTCCAGATACGCCACGCTATCGTCGGAGGAGTGGTTGTCGACGACGAACACCTCTCCTTCGATACCCGCCAGCGCCTGCTCAACACTCTTCAGACACGCTTCCAGCAGAAGACGGACATTATAGTTGACAATGATAACAGACAGTTTCATTCTTCAGACGTTTCTGAGAGACAACGGTTCAAACTCGGGAATACAAACGGCAGGCACAGCAGGAGGATGATGGCCAGATAGCCAAAGGTGGCATTCATATACATATAATATAAATAGGTGTTGACAATCATCGGCACCTCGAGTATCAGCAATCGGAGAATGCCCCACTGTCTCATAGCCGGTTCCTTACGATCTACCAGATCCTGATGGATTATCTTGAACTTAAAAAGTCGCAGTCCCAAGAATGCCGCAGCAAGTGATGTCAGTTCCATCACAGTCATTGCCACAAATTCCGTCTGCTTGGAGTCGGCCAACGTTCCCGACTCCACAACGCCACACTCATTAAACAGGACAATAGTCAGGGCGATGGCTATCATCAACACAAAGAGAAACATCAGTTGTTTGCTTACTTCCTTCATATCTTTATTTCCTTTTATTTTCCTTCAAACAATGTCCTGTTCAGAATAGACCGTCCAAGAGTAACCTCATCCGTATATTCCAACTCATTCCCCACAGATACACCTCGTGCAATGATGGATATCTTCACGTCGCTATAAGGAGCGAGTTTGCGGTAGATGTAGAAATTGGTGGTGTCGCCCTCCATCGTCGGACTGAGGGCAAGGATCACCTCCTTCACGTTTCCTTCTGCCACCCGACTCACCAGCGAGTCGATCTCAATATCACTGGGTCCCATACCGTCCATCGGTGAGATAACACCTCCAAGCACGTGGTAGAGGCCCTTATACTGCATCGTATTCTCTATCGCCATCACATCCTGGATATTCTCCACTACACAGATGGTCTGAGTATCGCGTCGCGGGTCGCCACAGATGGGACAAGTGTCAGTGTCGCTGATGTTATGACAGACATGGCAGTACTTGATCTCCTGTTTCATACGATGGATGGTCTCGGCAAACTGTTCCACCTCCGTCTCTTCCTGACGGAGCATCCAGAGTACAAGGCGCAAGGCTGTCTTGCGACCGATACCCGGAAACTTCGAGAACTCGGACACGGCCTTTTCCAATAGTTGTGATGAGAATGGTTGTTGTATCATTGATATTCAATTTCTGAGAGTTCCAGCCAGCGCATGGTCTTCTCGTCGAGTTCATCCTTCAGTTGCGGCAGACGCTTGCTCTTTTCCGTGAGTTCGTCGATAGAGAGGCTACCGCTGCAAAGAGCATCCTCCAACAGGTGCTGCTCTGCTTCGAGGGCGGCAATCTCTTTCTCCAAGCGCTCAAACTCTGTCTTCTCCTTGTAGGTCATCTTCCGCTTACCATTGATGTCGCCTCGGTTTTTGTTCTCACGAACAGTCTTCTGCTCTTTCTGAACCTTTTCCGATGTCTCTTTCGGCTGAAGCGTGAGCCATTCCCTGTACTGCGTATAGTTGCCGGGGAAGTCCTTGATCTCGCCATTTCCCTTAAACACCAACAGATGATCCACCACCTTATCCATGAAATAGCGGTCGTGCGAGACCACAATCACACAGCCGGGGAAGTCCTGCAAATACTCTTCGAGTATCTGTAAGGTCACGATGTCGAGATCGTTCGTCGGCTCGTCGAGTACCAGGAAGTTGGGGTTCTTCATCAGCACCGTACAGAGGTATAGTTTCCGTCGCTCACCACCGGAGAGTTTGTAGACGTAGTTGTGCTGCTGTTCAGGTGTGAAGAGGAAGTATTGCAGGAACTGCGTGGCAGTGAAATGCTTCCCACCGCCCATATCGATATACTCGGCAATGTTGCGCACCACATCAATCACCTTCTGTTGTTCATCGAACTGCAAACCCTCTTGTGAGAAATAGCCGAAGCGCACGGTATCGCCAATGTCGAAACGGCCTTCGTCGGGCTGCACCAGTCCCAATAGCATCTTCAGGAATGTGGACTTGCCCGTTCCGTTACTCCCCACAATGCCCATCTTCTCGAAGCGGGAGAAATTGTAGTAGAAGTCCTTCAGAATGACAACATCCTGACTCCTGTCTCCTGACTCCTGACTCCTGTCTCCTCTAAACACCTTCGACACATACTGACACTCGAATATCTTACTGCCGATATAGACATTGTTTGATTTCAGGCGTATCTGCCGTTCCTCGATGCGTTGCTTGGCGATGCGCTCCAAGTCATAGAAAGCATCTTCGCGATAACGGGCCTTATGACCTCTGGCCTGTGGCATCCGTCGCATCCATTCCAGTTCCGTACGGTAGAGGTTGTTGGCACGGGCAATCTCCGCCCGTTTGTTATCGATGCGCTCCTGTCGCTTCTCCAGATAATAAGAGTAGTTGCCCCGATAGGTGTAGATGGTCTGGTCGTCGAGTTCCAGGATGACGGAGCACACACGGTCTAAGAAGAAACGGTCGTGCGTCACCATCAACAGGGTTTTGTTACCCCGACCCAGATAGCCCTCCAACCACTCAATCATCTCCAGGTCCAGATGGTTCGTCGGCTCATCGAGAATCAACAGATCCGGCTCTGTCAACAGCACGTTGGCCAAAGCCACGCGTTTCTGTTGTCCACCGGAGAGTTGTCCCATGGGTTGGTTGAGGTCACGTATCTTCAACTGCGTCAGCACCTGCTTGGCTTTCAACTCTATGTCCCCTAAGTTAGGGGGTTGGGGGTCTGAAGATGCGCTTTTGTTCAAACCCCTATGGCCCCCTAACTTAGGGGGCATAATACACGCATCCAGCACACTCTCTTCAGGATCGAAGACCGGCGACTGTTCCAGCATCCCCACCTTCAAGTCCCTGCGGAAGATGATGTCACCGGAGTCATACCCCTCCTTGCCTTTGAGTACGGAGAGCAGTGTCGACTTACCCGTACCGTTTTTGGCTATCAGTCCCACCTTCTGTCCTTCGGCAATCGAAAAACAGATATCCTTGAACAACACCAGGGCACCAAACGACTTCGTCAGGTTCTGTACGTCCAGGTATGGGGTATCCTTAGCCATTGGCTATGTCTTTATTGATTTGTTCTATATAACCGAGCACCTCGTCCCTACCCTGTTTCTTTTCTGCCGACGTGACAAACATCGGTGGCATTTCCTCCCAGGTCTCAGAAAGCACCTTCTTATAGGCCTCCACACTGGCGTTCACCTTGTTGGGTGTGAGTTTGTCCGCCTTCGTAAACACGAGTGCGAAAGGAACACTCGACTCACCCAACCACTGGATAAACTCCAGGTCTATCTTCTGTGCTTCCAACCGCACATCGATGAGAACGAATACGTTCACCAGTTGCTCACGCTGGAGGATATAGCCGCGAATCATCTGGTCCAACCTGGCTATCTCCTTCTTCGAGCGCTTGGCATAGCCGTATCCGGGCAGGTCAACCAGATACCACTCATTATTAATGATAAAATGGTTTATCAGCAGCGTCTTACCAGGTGTGGCTGAGGTCTTGGCCAGTTTCCGGTTGTTGGTCAACATATTGATGAGACTCGACTTCCCCACATTCGAACGTCCGATAAAGGCGTATTCCGGCTTCGTATCTTTCGGACACATCGACACCATCGGTGCACTCAGGCTGAATTCTGCTTTCTTTATTTCCATCTTTCGTAAATTTGGGTGCAAAGGTACAAATAAGTGAGCGAAAACCCAAATTATTTTGAGGTTTTCCGAGCGTGAGTACCTTCGGCGAAGCCAAAGTTACTAAAAAAAATCGAAAAAGTTTGGAAGTTCGCAAAATAATGCGTACCTTTGCAACGTTTTTCGAAACAGCGTTTCCGTTCGTGAAGCGTTTCTACCTCAAATTTATCATTTCAAAAGACATTTTGGTTATAGTATTATGTATACGAAAGAAGAATTAGAAGCAATGGATATACCCCAATTGATGGGTATTGCCAACGAATTAGGCGTAAAAGTAAAGCAAAGCGACGACCTTGAGACAGTGGTCTATGCCATCCTTGACAAAGCCGCAGAAGAGAGTGCCTCACCCAAGCGTAAGCGCACCCGCATTCTGAAAAAAGATACCAACCGCGTTTATACCGTAAAAGGAAAAGAAGGCGAGAACTTCGACGTGCTGAACAACCGTAAGCAGGCGAAGCCCGAGACGCCCTCCCTTTTCAGTGATGCGCCGATAGAGACACCCGCCGCAGAAGAGGCTCCCGCCACAGAAGAGGCTCCCGCTCCTGCTCCAAAGAAGCGTACCCGCAAGACGAAGGCTGAGAAAGAAGCCGAGGCTGCTGCTGAAGCCGCTGCAAAGGCAGAAGCAGAGGCAAAGGCAGCCGCTGAAGCAGAAGCAGCAGAAGTAACAGCAGAAGTGCCTGAGGACATCATCCCTGAGGAGACGATGGATGTCCCCGAGGCAGAATTTGCCACGGGTATGACAGACGACGGTGAGGCCGAAGAGCAGAAGAACCTGCTAATGCAGTTGCAGGAGAAGATGGCCCAGCGCTCCCGTGAAGAAAACAAAGAGATGCCTTCGGAAGAACAAGAGCCATCCGAACTGTCCGATGCTGTCTGGGAAGGCGATCCTGGCGACGGCACCGACTTCATCACAGTGATCGACATCCCCATCGAGGATCAGGCGGCTATTCCGTCACTCGACATCTTCGACCGTCCTGTCATCAACAATACACAGGAAGCGCCCATCAGCAACAGCCGTTCCAACGAAGAGAAATACGACTTCAACGACCTCATTCCAGGCAATGGTGTTCTCGAGGTATTACAGGACGGCTACGGGTTCCTCCGTTCCAGCGACTACAACTATCTCTCGTCGCCCGACGATATCTACGTGGCTCCCGGCCAGATCAAACAGTACGGTTTGAAGACGGGTGATGTCGTGGATTGCACCGTGCGTCCTCCCTACGACAATGAGAAGTATTTCGCCCTTTCTACCGTGAAGTCCATCAATGGACGTAACCCCTCGGAAGTGCGCGACCGTGTGGCCTTCGAGCACCTCACCCCACTCTTCCCCGAAGAGAAATATACGCTCTGTGGCGACAAGGCAACCACCAATCCCAGTGTGCGTATCGTCGACCTCTTCTCTCCGATTGGTAAGGGACAGCGCGCCCTTATCGTGGCACAGCCCAAGACCGGTAAGACCATCCTGATGAAGGATATCGCCAATGCCATCGCCGCCAACCATCCCGAGGCTTATATCATGATGCTGCTCATCGACGAGCGTCCTGAGGAGGTGACGGATATGGCGCGTACCGTTGATGCCGAGGTTATCGCCTCTACCTTTGACGAGCCCGCCGACCGTCACGTGAAGATTGCCGGTATCGTATTGGAGAAGGCTAAGCGTATGGTAGAGTGCGGACACGATGTCGTTATCTTCCTCGACTCCATCACTCGTCTGGCTCGTGCTTATAACACGGTTGCTCCTACCAGCGGT
>JAFZNI010000004.1 GCA_017551005.1 Prevotella sp. | reverse complement strand
TCGCGTCACCACGGTAAACCGTGTGCGCCGCATCACGTTGCCCATCAACCGTTCCTGCATCGAGTCCAGTCGGTCTGTCACCCACTGTTCACTGCCCAGTGAACGCAGTACGGCATTATGTTCCATACCCTCCTGCACATGCATCTGGATCCGACTCTCGTCGTTGCGGATGTCGAGTGTCATCTGTCGCAGTTTCCTTGCTATCAGTTTGCCGAACACGATGGCAACGGGTGTCAACAGCAACAGCGCCCACGCCAGTCGTTCGTCGAAATAACGTAGCAACAGGAAGGCACCGCAGAGTTGGATGCCTGTGATGAGCATCTGCGGCAATATGTCGGTCGTGGCGTTACACACCACCTCGATGTCCTTTGCCAGTCGCGACGTGACGTCGCCCGAGTGCAGTTCCTCACCGTTGTAGAGTTGTCGACGGAACAGGCTACTGAACATCCGCAGCCTCAGTCTGTTCATCTGACAGGTGTTCGCCACTACCGTCAGGTAATAGTACAGTTGACGGAGTATGATGCCTCCCACCACGGTCAGCACCAGCCAGAGGATCATCCTCAGCACGTCGTCGGTACTGCCCGTACGGATGGTCTCATCGATGAACCGTTTGCTGAGCCATACCATCAACAGCCCGAGCCATACCTGTCCGATGCCTGCCACGATGCGCACCACCGTATTCCAGCGGATGCCCCGTGAGTTGCGCCAAAGCCAGTTTATATAATTCATAATTCACAATGCACAATGCATAATTCACAATGCACAATTATCCATTATTAATGACACCGACGGACTGCCATTCCTGGACTATTTCCTCCACATCCTTCTGGGCCTCTTCGGGCGACACGTCGTAGGCCTTGCAGAGTTTGTCTGTGAGTTGCTCCACTGTAAAGTCACCCATCTCCTTGGCCTCCTTCCAGAGCCACGCTGCCGTCTCGTTCAGACAGAGCAGCCGTCCGAAGTCGATGGCCCCGAGTCCCTCACCCATGATCACTCTCTCGCCGCACACTTCGCGCAGCACAAATCCGTCTTTGATTTTCATCATTTTATTTACTATTTGACAATTTACTATTTGACAATTTGCTTTTGTTTGTCCTCCGGTAGAGCGCCAAAAGATAGCGGCGTATGGGTCGCAGGTGCCACCACAACCTGGCCGCCCAATGCCGCCACAGATTGTCAATCTCATGCCGCCGTCCGTTGACATCCACCACGTGTGTCACCAGAGCCTTGATGTCGTCCTTGGCACACTGTTCCGTGATGGCCAGGTTACCGTCGCCCATCAGCGTCAGCGTGTCGCCATCAGCAGCGATGATACGGTGTACCACGTAGTAGCCGCCCTGGACCCATGCCAGCACCACGTCACCTACCTTCGTGTCACGGGGCTTCTGAAGGATCACGCTCTCCCTACCACCGATGATAAACGGCAACATGCTGTTCCCGTTCACTGGCAGCGTCACGCACACGCCCTCCCCTACCAGTCGTATCACCTCCTCTATGATCTTCTCATCAGTCATCTTTCCCTTCGTATGTCTCTTAACGACAGTGATCTGTATCGTATGCGTTCAGGGATGGTTGTGAAGATGGTCTTCCAATAACTCACCTCCCTCCAGAACATCTCCCAGAAGTCAAACCGCATCATCTTCAAGCGATACCATCTGGTCCGGAAGAACCGCTGCCATACGCCGTATCGCGCTGTTAGGGAATAGTAACCGAAATTGCCGCCTTCCATGACCTTGTGCAGCATCCATTCACCACGGAGACTATCCGTCTCACAGAGCATCAGTCCGTCATCTAAATGCAGCACCTCGCCGAGCAGCCACATCAACGCACCTGCCGTCCTTCGCAGTCCGAATCGCTTCAGCAGGCCCGCCACTGCCTTACGGTCTTCCTCCGAGGAGTTCCGCAACAGCAGATAGTAGTCGCATATCTGTCGCAGTCCGATGCCATCGTCAAGGAAATGGTGCTGGATATGTGCGAGTTGCATCACCAGTGCAAACTGCATCGACGGCACGTTGAAGCCTTCCGGCACCACCGTCGTCTGCAGTATCTCCTGCTCCACCCAGCGTTGCAACCGTCTGTTTGTGAAGGGATTGAAGTTACCCGACGACGGTCGGAAATGCACCTCCACCGTCACACCCTTCTCGTTGGGTAACAGATGCACGTGGTGATACGAGGCAGAGGCCTTGCCCTCAAACGCTGTCCGAGCCAGTTCATCGACCAGTCCCATCTTCCTGAGCAGTTCGATGACACTTTCCCGTCCGCCTTCCATCCAGATGTCGATATCACCAGGCTGCCGACTTATCGGGTCAGGATAGAGTCGTGCGTTGGCCTGTCCTTTCAGGACGGCCGACCGTCGCCCATGGTCGGCAAAGAGCCTCGTCAACCGTGCCGCCTCGCTGTTCAGCAGACTGTTGAGTCCGCGTATTGTCTCTGCCTCACTGGCCCACTGCATGGCCAGTGCCATCGGAGGTTGTTGCTCACGCGCCAACCGTGCCACCGCCGTATATATCACGCCCGTCAACGACTGTTGCTTCGCCATCCGGTAGAGTGCCGTCCACTCCGCCTCCGTCGCAAGAGCGTCCGTCGGCGATGCCCCGAAGGACTCTGCTACAAACCCCTCGCCCGTCATCGCCGCCCTCAGCAACGCAAAAAACAACTGCTTCTCTTTCATATACGCTGCAAAGGTACTAAAAAAAATCCAGTTTGTTTTGTTTTTCGTCAGATAATTTGTAATTTTGCGGCGAGAACCTAAAGTTCTAATAGTTGTGGTGTCAAATTATTATAAAGTAGCAGGACACATGTTCGGTGTCAGTGGCGGTACGGAGGTCTTCGCACTGATGAGGAACTATGAGCCGTTTCTTTCCTCCCCTGAGTCAGGGGAGGTCAGGAGGAGCATGAACGACGATCCTGTCTTTCTGCTGACCATCACAGAGGGCCAAGCCGTCAGTTATATAGAAGATATGCGACAGGAGGATGAAGGTCAGGTCATCATCTGCGGACGAACATCCGACAATACCCCCGTCTATGAGTTTATCTGGTGTAACGAATCGGCTGGTTGGCTGGTCTGCACAGACGACTATCGCGAGGGTCGGCTCATCCTGAGTGGCAACTACACGAAGATGGCCATCGACAATGCTCTGATGGTGATGTATGCCCTGGCGACGGCCCAGAAGGGCACTGCACTCTTTCATGCTGCGGTGGTGAGTTGTGACGGACGCGGCTACATGTTCCTTGGCAAGAGTGGTACAGGCAAGAGCACACACGCCAGTCTGTGGCTGAAGCACATCGAAGGGGCCGTGCTGATGAATGATGACAATCCTGTGGTAAGGATCAGCGAAGGTCAAGCCATGGTCTATGGCTCGCCTTGGAGTGGCAAGACACCCTGTTATCGTAATGTGAGTTGTCCATTGGGTGGCATCGTGCTACTAAGCCAGGCACCGTACAACAAGATACAACGGTTGGGCGCTCTGAAGGCATATATGGCGCTTGTGTCGAGCATCAGTGGTCAGCGCTGGGATGAGCGCATCGCCAATGGTCTTCATCAGACAGAGAATGAACTGGCCTCCAACATGCCGATATGGCATCTGGAGTGCCTGCCCGATGAAGCCGCCGCGACATTATGTCGAGCCACCATTTCCTTTTGACCTATCACCGGGGCCAGGCCCCAATGATAGGTGCCTTAAGGCCCCAATGATAGATGCCTTACGCCAGAGGCTTTTCGTCCTCGGGCTGGCCAGGGAGGTAAGTCTTACCGCCACCACCAGGACTACTTATGCAAATAAGGGGCGTCATCTCCATCTCATACACCTCCATCGAGGGCTTTACATACTTTTTTTTCATAATTTGACTATTTGACAATTTCACTATTTGACTATTTAATCACGATCGTTTTACCATTATTGATATATAGGCCTGACTTCGTGGGCTTGCCATTGAGACGACGGCCGTCGAGGCTGTACCATGCCTCACCATCGAACGTGACGTCACCCGTCTTGGTGTCCATCGTGCCGATGTCCGTCGTCGTGCCGTCGGCAGCAACGAGGATCACCCGCATGCTCTCAGGCAGTGCGTTGCCGCTTCTTGTTGCACCACGTGATCCTGACGAAGGAGCCGGTGCCCAGAGGTAGCAACGGAAGGCATCGCAGTAGCCCCAGTCGTAGCGACGGAACGTACCCACCTCATTAGCGCCAATCTGAGAGCCATTGGATTCGAAGTCGGCAGCAGCGAAGCCATAGAGCCGTGTCTGCCCGCTTGCCCATGTCAGTTTCTTAAAGGTACCACGGAACTCCCAGCCGTTGGTGGAAGGTGGCACACCCGTTGCGTAACTAGCGGCGATGGGAATCTCGCCATTGAACGGCACTGCGCTGCCTCCTGCGGGCTTGAACAGATACGGTGTGCCGGCAGTCGTCGTAGCGTCCGCCATTTCGTGCATCGTCACCGTATATACACCACCGTTCTCCGTCACGCCGCCGAAGGTGTAGAACTTGCCGACAGTTGTTGCATCGGGCTTAGCGACGGCATACGGCAGGCATACCGTCGAGGCCTTGCCCTCGCCGTTAGTGCTGGCGTCGAACGTGCGGCTGAAAGTGACGTTGACTTTGGTGCCAGTCGTTATGTCCGTCCTGCCTGCCAGTTTTGTCAGCAGATCCACACCGTCGCCCTCGGTCAACTCTACCGGGCAGGTGCTTGAGCCAAGGTCGCCCACGAAGGTCACGTTGACGGTGCTCTTAAATCCGTCCCATGCAGACTCCTTGAACACGTGGCACTTTGTCGAGCCGTTGGATATGAAGTCGTTTTTGCCGTTTTCATTCCATGTCAATTGCGTTGGATTTGCATAGCAATACACATCCGTCACGCTGCTGCACAGATAGAAGGTATTCTCGCCGATGCTCGTCACACTGGCGGGGAGGGTGATAGATGTCAGACCAGAGCACCAATAGAAGGCACTTCCTGCTATTCCCCTAGTTTCTTCATTTATTTGCAAGGTTCCTGTTGGTTTATTGCCTTTATATCCCAACAGCCAATTGTCGAGATATATGAGACCGTCAGGCTGAGCGTTATACCATCCTGAACCATTGAAAGCCGATCCGCCGATGCTCGTAACGCCAGCGGGGATGGTAACAGATGTCAGTTTGCCGCAACCAGAGAAAGCCCCGTCGCCGATGCTCGTAATGCCGTCGGGGATAGTAACAGATGTCAGTTCGTCGCAACCAGAGAAGGCATCATTGCCTATTTTTGTCACGCTGGGGGGAATGACGTATGAGGTTCCACTCTTGCCTTCGGGATATTTGACAAAGGTGGTCTTGTCTTTGTTGAACAGCACGCCACCCTCGCTGGCATAGTTTTGGTTATTGCCATCAACAATGATACTTTCCAGTTTTCCGCATCCGTTGAAGGTATTTCCGTAGATGGTCGTCACGCTGGCGGGAATGTTGATTGACGTAAGATCTGTGCAAAACAAGAAAGCCTCTTGGCCGATGCTCGCCAACTGCGAAACTCCCTCAAAGGTGACCGTCGCCAGATGCTCGCACCAACAGAAGGCCATGATGCCGATGGTTGTTACGCTGGCGGGGATGGTGACAGATTCAAGGCTGTGGCAATTATTGAAGGTTTTTTCGCCTATGCTCGTCACGCTGGCGGGGATGGTGACTGACGACAGGCTTCCGCAGCCATCGAAAGCATTTTCGCTGATGCTCGTCACACCCGACCCAATATTGACGGACTTGATGTAATCTTTATAATTATACCAAGGCAAATCGTTTCCGTTTCTCATCACACCCGTACCGGCAATGACGAGGGTGATATCGTTATTTCCAGGATTTTGGTGATATACGCAATAAACATTCTTTCCATTATTAACTTTTGTATCTCCGCAATATTGGTCCTCGCTAATGGTCTGAATCTTATTCTTGTAATTTTTCCAATAGTTGGCAGTCTTATAGACATTTAAAGCATTATTAGATAAAGCATTATTAGGCACGTAGATAGTAAGAGCATCGCAGCCATCGAAAGCGCTTTCACCCAGCGCCGTGATAGGTGATTCTCCTGAAGTATAGCGCTGCACAACGACAATCACCAGATTGTAGCAGTCATTAAATGCATGGCTACCGATGCTCGTCACGTTGGCGGGGATGATAACAGAAGTCAGTTCGCTACAGGAGTTGAAAGCATTTTTGCCAATGCTCGTCACGCCCGCCCCAATGACAACATTCTTGATATTATTGACAAAGGGGTACCAAGGCTGGTCAACATTATTGTCATAATCCGCCATTGCCCCGCTGCCGCTGATGGTAAGGGTCTCAAATATACCGTCATTGTTGGTGTCTGTGACTTCCCAAGTGACGTCTTCACCACCATTCGTACGACTGTTGGTCAGGGTTGTAATTAAACCGCTCTCGGAAGTAGAAGTATTGGTCAGCGCATATCCTTCCGGCAGATTCTTTTCACTCCAGGTGTAGGTAATCGGTTGACCGTTGTTATACATCAAAAGATGTTCAACCGTCGCCGTCCAGTTGTTCGTTTCATTCAGCGTGACTGTACCAACCTTGGTAGAGCCGTTCATCAGGTCAACTGTCAGGCTCGCAGGACGGATACCATCCTGGTTATTGTTGTCAGACCATACCTTGCAAACAGTCGCGGAAGTTTCTTCCTCAATATTGGAAATCGTAACCTTTTCTGTACCGTTACCACTGTAGGAATTGCTGGCGGCACCGGTTGCAGCAGTTTCTACTACATAATAGGTAAGAGTATAGATAGATCCATCCGTATCATACAGATGCTTCGGCAGATTCTCCCACTTATGCTTCCAGTTGTTGGACTTGCTCAGCGTCCTTGTATCAACAACGGTATATTCCTGGTTGCCAATAATCTCATCAACAGACTTCAGGCCATTCTGGATAGAGCCAATCGTTTTCAAACGTGCAGGCGACGGCGTCGGCGTTACAGGCACGGGTTCATCAGTCCCCTGCTGGCCTGGCTGCTCGCCTGTCTGCGGTTCTTCTCCCTGGCTCTGCTGGAGTAGGGTCTTCACCGAAATCAGTTTGACATCAATGTTGTCAGTAGTGTGAGAACTGGTTGTGTCTGTGTAGTAGTCAACCTGATCGCCATTAATTGTGACTTTCTGCCATATCTTCTCAACTTCAACATCCATGAACTGTTTCTTCGTATTGTTGAAAGTACCGACGTTACCTGTTTCGCTGACTTCATTGGACCAGTTCTGATGATCAGTGGAAGTCCATATTTTGATATCAATCTTGTCATCGTTGTAGCCATGGGCTTCCATTTTGACATAGATCTTCTGTGAATCATAGATGATCGTACCATCGTTGTCAGGTACTTCTTCGATCACATAATACCGGTAGATTCTCTGATCGCCGTTGATCTCACCGTTACTCTTCGTTATGAAGTCGGTATTTATAATTCCGAATGAGGGGAACGCAATCTCATCTCCTGCTTTACCGGAAGCGGTCTTGTGATAGGTACCGTCATCATTTTTGACCTGGAAGGTATTAGCGTCAACCTCATCCATCTTGAAGTTGAACTCCGTATCGGCATCACTGGATGATACAGCAGAGCCATCCTGATTCGTGAATGTCTTGGAAATATAGACGCCCCTCTCGACGGATGCGCCTTCGTCCATGGCCCACGTAGTCTGTGCGGTCATGGTGAGTATCACTGCGAGCAGCACTGCGGCTACTCGTCTTGCGCTGGTCAGCGTCCCCGCTGCCCGTGTCATAAATGAAAGGTCTTTCAACTTATTCATAGAAGTTATGGTTTATTATGCGCCCGGACTGTTCCTAGAATCTGAACAGGTCGCAGAAGATGATGGCGGCCGTCCATATGTAATTATTGCAATTGCAATAGCCCAAAGTCTTTGAATCCTTCGACATGTCGATGCGTCCGTTTGCCTTCACCTCGGCCACTGTCGCGTTCGAGCCCTTCACGGCGATAGATCCGCCCGAACTGACGGTACACAGCAGATTACCCGACGAGTCCTTGATGTCGCCCGACCATACGGTACCAATCCTGTGGCCTGTGGCGTCGGTGATGTCACCGCTGCCCTTAGGCAATTGTCCCAGTTTCGTATGAGACCCGTTATAGACCACTCCGTTCTCATCGACATAGCCGCGTGCGCTTCCTTTCTCGATGGTGTATTCACGCACCTTCTGCGTATTGCTTGAGTTGCCAGAACTCTTGCTGGCGTTCTGGGCAGCCTGTTGGCGGCGCTGGGCGGCCAGTTCTTGCTGACGCTTAGCCTCTGCCTCCTGTTTCCGCTTCACCTCAGCCAGTTCCACCTTCGACTTGGCGAGCGATTCCTTGTTGTGATAGATACCTAAGTAGAGCAAGGCGGCATATTTCTTGTCGAGGCCCTTTGCCGTACCGATCAGCACATCATAGATGTACACCTGACCGTTGTCGTTGATATAGGCCACCTTTTCGCCGTCCATCATCACAGATCCGTCTTTCTGCACATGCAGGTAACCCTCTTCACCATGGAAATTCACAGTGCCGTCACTCAGCACCTGGCCGACCGTCCTGCCGTCATCATAGACGACGTCACCGTTCTTCTCCACTTTAAAAATCACTTTCTTACCTTTCCGCTCCCCATCGGGGTGCGTCTTGTCCAGGATAAACTCACCTGTCCTCGTGCGGAAGAAGCCCTGCACGGTACCACCGCGCGTAAACTCAATGTCGCCATTACGCTTCTTATTCACTTCATCCACCGTCTCCTTGGCTTTCTTGAGGCCACCAATGAGATTACCGAACTGTGCTTGCGCCGTCGTGGCAGTAAGCATCATCACGAGCAGCATCATCGCCGTCCGCGCGAATAACGAAAAAGATTTCTTCTGTTTCATATTTTTTATGGTTTATTGTTGTTCTTGTCACATCGGGGTCAGGATACTTTGTGACACAATCATCGGCTGCAGGAATCACTGGCTATCACCGGGGCCAGGCCCCAGTGATAGGTGCCTTACGCCAGATGCTTTTCGTCCTCGGGCTGGCCGTGGAGGTAAGCCATACCGCCACCATTACTTCCTACGAGTAACCGCGTGGACTGATTCAATTCATACACCTCCATCGAGGGCTTTACATACTTCTTCTTTTCCATAATGCTTTGTATTTTATAATTATTATTTGAATCTACATTTGTTCAGGGTACTAATACCTTTTTACCATTATTGATGTACACACCACTCTTCGTGGGCTTGCCACTAAGGCGGCGGCCGTCGAGGCCGTACCAGGCATCACCATCGAACGAGACGTCGCCCGTCTTGGTGTCCATCGTGCCGATGTCTGTCGTCGTGCCGTCGGTAGCAACGAGGATCACCCGCATGCTCTCAGGCAGTGCGTTGCCGCTTCTTGTTGCACCGCGTGCCGTCGAGGGATCAGGCGCCCAGAGGTAGCAGCGGAAGGCATCGCAGTAGCCCCAGTCGTAGCGGCGGAACGAGCCCACCTCATCAGCATCGATCGTAGTGCCATTTTCCTTGTAGTCAGCGGCAGCGAAGCCGTAGAGTTGTGTTTGACCACTCGGCCACGTCAGTTTCTCGAAGGTGCCGCGGAACTCCCAGCCGTTGGTGTCAGGTTTCTTGCCTTCTTCATAGGTCGTAGCGATGGGGATATTGCCATTGAACGGAACAGTACTGCTTCCACTGCTTACTGCGGGCTTGAACAGATACGGTGTGCCAGCGGTCGTCGTAGCGTCCGCCATTTCGTTCATCGTCACCGTATATACACCACCGAAAGTGTAGAACGTGCCGACAGATGCATCGGGCGTGACGGCATACGGCAGGCACACCGTCGAGGCCTTGCCCGAGCCGTAAGTGCCGGCATCGAACGTGCGGCTGAAGGTGACGTTGAGGTTATCTGGAATATCTGTTCTGGAGTTCTTTTGAGCAGCCAGGCTCGTCAGCAGATCCACACCATCGGCCTCAGTCAGTACTACCGGACATGTGCTTGAGCCGAGGCCGCCCACGAAGGTCACGTTGACGGTGCTACCAAACTTCGTTGTCCATGCAGATTCATCGAACACATGGCATTTAGTTTTTGTATATGGATTAGAATCATCATAATTAAAGTCATCGCAACCGTTTTCATTCCACGTCAGACTCTCAGGGTCGGCATAGCAATACACATTCGTCACGTCAGTACAATCTTTGAAGGCATCTTTGCCGATGCTCGTCACGCCGCTCGCGATGGTGACGGTTGTAATGGCGCCACGACAGAGTTTCCAAGGCTGGTCATTATAGTTATTAAAATCCGCCATCGCCCCTGTGCCGCTGATGGTGAGGGTCTCGAGGATACCATTGCTGTCGGCATCGGCCAGAGCCCAGTGTACGTTTGCCTCATTACCTGTTGCGCCGCAATTGCCGCTGGTGGCATTTATAATTGAAATTTTAGCCAATTTATCCTCATTATCCCAGTCCGGTTCAATGTAAATGTCTTTTTCGTCATCGTCAATGTCGCTTTGATAAATATATACTCCGTTACCACCCTGAACATAAAGATTCTTACCATTTTCCGCCTTGTTATTTGTAAAAACACATCTGATGATGTTTAAAGTAGAAAAATCTGAGTATATCGCTCCACCAGATCCACCCTCTGCTTTGTTGTTTTGGAGTGTGCAGTTAATGAGGGTTAAGTTACTGCGGCTGACAAAGATGGCTCCACCCATTCTTATCTGTTGGCCGAGGTGTGACCGTGATTGGCCATGACCATTTTCGAGGGTTATTCTTTCCATTCTCACATTGGAATCATCCTCAATGAGGAATAGTGCATCGCCATTGTTAGTATTCCCGCTAATGCTGTGCCCATTGCCATAAAAAGTCAAGGTTTTATCACTAATTCTAATATAGGCATTATCAGTTTTTGAATCATAGACATAATCCTGGCTTAAGGTTACAGTATTTGTTGCATTATCTAATGCCTTACTTATCATATCCTCCAAAGCACTGAATGAGTTAGTGGTCACGACCTTAAAGTTTATTTCCAGATAAGGTCTAGTGTCGTCCCGTTCAAAAGCGTCTTCAGTAAGGGAGATGAAGTTTTTAAATCTGGCAGTGTATCTGTTAATATCCATATCCATGGTTTCTCTGCCTTCACCGTTTGCAACATCAACCATGGTATTGTATATGGTATTTGTCATATTTACGGATACACTGCCTGTAAAATCAGTATCTATTCCAGAAAGACTGATTAAAACAGGGTTTCCTTCATAGATAATCTCCTGAATATACGCATTGACTTCAGTCGTCAACAAGTCTATATCCCTTTTATCGTCAAGTCTTCTTTCTTTATCCTCATAATTGACGCACACCTTGTCCTCAATCATGGTGCAGTTGATTATTGTCAATCTAAAGGGATGGTCTTCATCACCATAATTATAGATGGCCCTGTCATACTTCGCATTTTTATCGAATATGGAACTGACTATTCTCAACGTCCCCTCCTTGTTGTAGATGGCACCTCCTTTTTCTGTTGTTGCAGTGTTGTTGGTGAATGTACAGTTGGCGACGTTTAATGTACCTCCGTCATTGTAGATGGCTCCACCATCTTTGTCACTGTAAGCACGTTTCAGAATCAGGTTTTTCAATGTTAAAGTGGCACCATTCTCGATCTTAAATAACCTGGCAACATGCAGTTCATCAATGGGGATTAGATCTATACTATTGCCATTGGTCTGAGCATCAATGGTGTGACCATTACCGTAAATGGTCACTGTTCCGGCGTCGATAGAAATACTTGTTCCATCTGCTTTGTAAACGTCATCACCTTCCAATTTAATGACGGCACCATCATTAATGGCGGCTTTAAGTTCTGCCCAATTGTTTACTGTCGTAATTTCGCTATTGAGGATAAAGTCTGCCGTGACGTTGACGTCCTGATCGGGCATTGTAAATGTGTTGCCGTTGCTAAGTTCGCCCGCACTGAGTTCGTAGCCACCGCAGAAGTAACCAGACTTGGTATTGTCCAGCATGACAACGGTTCCGACAGGAACATTATAAGAGCCATCACTCTGTAGAGTGATACCCTCGCCCTCGGCCGTGATACCCTCGCCGAGCGTCAGTTTACGCACTGTACCCTGCGCCCACGCCGTCTGTGCGGTCATGGTGAGTATCACTGCGAGCAGCACTGCCGCTACCCGTCCTACGCTGGTCAGCGTCCTCGCTGCCCGCTTTGAGATTGAAAGGTCTATCAACTTATTCATAGAAGTTATGGTTTATATTTGGGTGCAAAGATAGTGCAAAATTTCGATTTAGCGAAGAGAATGAGAATAAATTTTCATTCTTGAGCGTGAGAAAGTTCTCTAAATCGAGCGAAATGTCACATCGGGGTCAGGATACTTTGTGACATGGTATTTTGTTTTGGCTTTTTGTGGTGCTATACAATAACTTCTCCCGCCCAGTCGGATGGATGTCCGCCCAGACGGGAGTAGAATAGTCTATCACCGGGCCTGGCCCCAGTGATAGGTGCCTTACGCCAGATGCTTTTCGTCCTCGGGCTGGCCTGGGATGTAACCCAGTTCGCCGTTGCTTAAACATAGGATCATCTGACGCTTAGGCAGGTCATACACCTCCATTGAGGGCTTTACATACTTTTTCTTTTCCATTGTTTGCTATTTTATTATTATTGAATCTACGCTTGTTCAGACCCCTAATCCCCTGACTCAGGGGACTAATACCTTTTTACCGTTATTGATATAGAGGCCTGACTTCGTGGGCTTGCCGCTGAGGCGACGACCGTCGAGGCTATACCACTCGTCAAGACTTATCTCACCTGTGCGAGTGTCGAGCGTGCCGATCTCAGTGGTCTCACCATTGGCTTTCACAATCACCACCCTCATCTTATCGGGCAATTGCTGTGTCTCGTTGCCAGCCGTCATGGCGCGTGCGGCTGCCGGCGTACGCTTCAGATAGGCGCGCTCAGGATTGATCCACACATTGTTGCCCACCTTCACGAAATCGCCCACATGATCTGTGCCACTGTCATTGGCGGCAAAGCCATAGACCGAGCCGATCTCAGCCTCGCGCTCAGCGGTGTATTCCGGGTCGGTGGTATCGTGAGTCCACTTGATGCGGCTATGGGTGCCGATGAACTCCCAGTCGCCTGCCTTCTGCTGCTCGCCGGCAAGACTTGTACCCACTTCAATCGTCTCATCGCCGTTGTCCACCACGATCTTGCCGCCGTTCGAGCCGTCGGGCAGGAAGATATACGGTGTATTGGGCTTGATGTCGCCTGATTCCACTTGTGTATATATCACTGTCCACGGGGTCGTCCCTTCATTCACGCCTGTGAACTTGTTGAATGTTCCACCTTTCATCTTGTTATAGGCGATGCGGAACGGCAGATAGACCGTCGAGGCCTTGGCTTTCTCGTATATGCGGCTTATCTCTATATGGTTCACTACAATGGCTGCGGGGATGCTCACTTCTACCGTCGATGTCGGATCGAGCGTGGCGGTCAATTTGCCTGAACCGTCCTTCTCCAATGCCACACCCGAAATGGGCTGAAGCGTCTTACCCTCAATGGCTGCTACTTCCTCATCCGTGAGAGTGCCGAGATAGTTGTTTGTACCGTCGGTAAAGGCCTTGCCGTCGGCGATGCTAACGGTGCCGTCGGGGATATCGTAGCTGCTGACGTAGATGCGGTCGGTATTGGCGCTCCAGCCCAGTGTAATTTTGCCAGTATTGTCGGATACATAGATACCGTCGCTGTTGCTGCCAGAGGCGTAGCCTTTAGCATCAACCTGTCCACCGAGGATGGAACAGTTATAACTAGCCTTGATGGCACCGCCGTTATCACCAGTGGCCTCGGCATTAACCGTGCCGCCGTAGATGTAAACGTTGCTGCCAGCATAGATGCCATAAACGCTGCCTTTGGCACTAACCGCGCCGCCATAGATGTAAACGTTGCCAGCATCAATGCCATAACCGTCGTCTATGTCTGTGGCTGTGGCATTGACCGTGCCGCCGTAGATGAACAGTTCATTGACAGATATACCCGACCAGCCAAAACTATTCTGATTAGTAGCCGTCAGCGTACCAGTTCCAGCACTCTGCCCATAGATGGTCAGATTATAGTCATAATAGTTAGAGGTGATGGCAGCATCGGCATTGACTGCATTCACCGTCACGCTCATCGTCTTGTCATCGGCAAGTATCAGGTTCACGGCGCCTGTGAGTTCTATCGTGCTGGTGTAGTTCACGTTGCTGTTCACGACGTACCAGCCAGCAGCCAGTGAGTTCTCGTTGCCAGTGAGGGCGGTGAAGTCCGTGCAGTACTGCGTATTGCCGTCGGCGTCGATGTAAGGGATGGATTTCTCTGCCAGGTCACCCTCGAAGGTGACGTTGACGTTTGAGAAACTGCTCCATGCCGTTTTATCAGCCACGTGGCAAGTTGTCTTCGGGGTGCCGCTCTTAAAGTCGTCGCCAGTGTCTCCCCAAGTCAGTTTCGTGGGGTCAGCATAGCAATAGACATGAGCCACGCCGGTGCAGCCGTAGAAGGCATTGCCGCCGATGCTCGTCACGCCGGCAGGGATAACAACCGAGTTAAAGTCATTGCCCGTGCAGCCTCTGAAGGCTTCATCGCCGATACTCGTCAGCGTAGAGGGCAGCGTTACCGTTTTGACATTGCTATAGATGTCAATAAAATTCTGACCGCCAAAGGCATAGGGGGCAATGCTGGTGATACCCTCGCCGATGGTGATGGAAGTGATGTGACTACAGTATTGGTACCAAGGATATTTACCGTAGGTATCGGTTGCTTTCATGGCACCAGTGCCAGTGATGCTGAGTTTGCCGTCGGCAAAGTTCCACGTCAGTTCATCGTTGTCGCCCCAAGTGCCATTACCTGTTAACGGAAGGATTTCAATGTCAATAGTCAGCGTTCCTGCCCAATCATTCTCTCCTGTCAGTATCAGTTGACAATGCTCGCCTGCCCGAGTACAGGGATCGGGGCCGTCTGGATAGTCGAGGCTAACTACAGAAGTAGTATAGTCTCCAATTAAGTTTCCATAATTAGGATCAGTATAGGCATACGTCAGTTCCGTCTCTCCGTCAAATACTTTGATGCCGCCGTGGTTTGTGTTCCACGTACCATCGTAGAACATACCGATATTATAACCATCATGATACATTGGATTATCCGCAGTAGCCGTACACAGCGTGAAGTCTTTCTTCAGTGTCACGGTGAGGTCGAGGCCTGCAGCATCATTATCTTCAGTAGATGATTCAAAGTAGAGGGTCATATAATTGCCTGTGCTGGTACAATCGATGTTGGCATGTCCTTGATCTGTGTCGCCTGCCATAGACCCCAATTGCTTGCTGAAATCTGCTTCGTTGCTATCAAAAATATACAGAAAATCATAACTGGATGATTTCGTCGTCACTTCGCCCTCTACGTTAATTACATAGCCGGCAGGGGCTGTGATGACAAGGGTCCCCTTGCAACTACTGCTGAAGGGAGCACTCTTACCGCCGTCGTCGTAAACTTTGACAGTACCGACGGTGGCATCGCTAAGCATCAAGGTGTTTGTACCGGTATTTGGCATGTTCACATAGTAGTGTCCTGCTGTACCCTCGGCGATGTCGCCATCCACCGCGAGGCCGATGAGGGTGGTCGGGCTGACGCTGACAGGACCCACCACGCCGTTGATGGTCACCGTGCCGCAGGTGCCCTCATTAGATTCGCTCTTACCGATGCTGTAGGGGGCACCAGAGCCTTTCGTGACGGTGACGCTGGTAATGCCAGAGGTGATCGTGATGTCACCGCAGGTAGACTGACTACCGCCGTTGCCGATGCCAGGAGCATATTCACCGCCAGTCGCAGTGACGATACCACCTGATATTGTAATGTTGCCGCATTGACTGGGAGCATCGCCATAACTGCAACCGATGCCAGGAGCTTGAACGCTGCTGCAAATCGCAGTGACGATGCCGCCTGATATTGTAATGTTGCCGCATGAACCGCTATTACCGCTACCGATGCCTGGACTGCCACCTTTGCCAGTCGCGGTAATGGTACCTCCTGATATTGTGATGTCGCCGCATGAACCTCCATCACCGCTACCGATGCCCGCATTATCACCGTTAGCGGTGATGGTGCCGCCTGATATTGTAATGTTGCCGCAACTGCTTTCTTGTCCGCTACCAATGCCTGCTGCGTTTAAGCCACTAGACACGGTGAGAGAGCCATCGCCCTGAATGGTCAGAGTGTATTCATCTCCCTCACCCTCTCGCTTCGCAACCTGAATGCCGGGGTAGTACTCCCCTCCTTTTATGGTGTTATCGCCCTTGATGATGATGGTAGCGTTGCCCAGGCAGGTGATGCCGGCATACTCAATAGAAGGATTTCTTAGGTCGATTTCTACGCTATTGAGTGTCACCGTGGCACCGGCGGCAATCGAGATCATGATGCTGCCTTCGAGCGTACCCGTCAGCACGTCGCCATTCTGCGCGATCGTGGCCTCTGTTATCGACGAAAGGTCGATTGTTCTTGCCCACGCCGTCTGGGCGGTCATGGTGAGCACCATTGCGAGCAGCAACATGGCTACTCGTCTTGCGCCGGTCAGCGTCCTCGCTGTCCGCGCCAGAATCGTTTGTTTGATTGATTTTGTTGTCATATCTTCGTTTATTGTTGATTTCACGGTGCAAAGGTAGTAAAAACCGAGCGAAGTACAAAATAAATTAATATTTATTTTTCAATGAAATTGATACAAATTTGGGATTTTGGAAATATCTGACTATTCAAAATTTGGGATTTTGGAATATTTGCCCCGATAAAATTTGGGGATTCTGGAAAATTTGCTTAATTTTGCACCCAAAACGTAAATGTATTATGTCTGATAAAAGGATCTTCAAACGGAAGATATACGACCGGATGCTCCATTGGAAGCAGGAACGTGACGGAAAAACCGCACTTATGGTCAAGGGTGCCCGACGAGTAGGCAAGTCCACCATTGTTGAGGAGTTTGCACGTCAGGAGTACGAAACATATATGCTCATAGATTTTTCAAGGGCCTCGGAAGAGGTTAAATCGCTATTCAACGACTTGATGGATCTTGACTATATTTTCTTGCGTCTGCAGGCTATCTATAATGTCATTCTTCAGGAACGCCGTTCTGTCATCATCTTCGACGAAGTTCAGAAATGCCCTCTTGCAAGACAAGCCATCAAGCAACTTGTGAAAGACCACCGCTATGACTATATAGAGACAGGTTCACTTATCTCCATTCGCAAGAATACTGAAGGAATCATTATTCCCAGCGAAGAGACCCGTATCGACATGTTCCCAATGGACTATGAGGAATTCCGCTGGGCTTTGGGTGACAAGGCAACAGTCCCGCTTCTCCGTCAATTCTATGACAAGCAGATACCACTAGGACAGGCTTTCCGTAAATCCATGCGTGATTTTCGCCTGTACATGCTTGTTGGTGGAATGCCACAGGCTGTAAACGAATATCTTGACACCAACAATCTCAGCAAGGTTGATACGGTCAAACGTGAGATTATAGACCTATACTTCGACGACTTTCTTAAAATCGATCCTTCAGGACGTGCATCCCAACTGTTCCAGGCCATTCCATCCGAACTTAGCAAGAATGCATCACGCTATCAGGTGAGTAGCGTTCTTTCAGACAGTGAGCGCAAGAATCTCTCGGAGGTACTGAAAGCCATGAAGGACAGTATGGTAGTTAACTTCTCCTATCACTCCAATGACCCCAATGTAGGATTTGCACTCAACAGCGACAAAGATCAGTACAAGATGTTTGTCGGTGATACGGGATTGTTCATTACGCTTGCTTTCTGGGACAAGGATGTCACGGAGAACATCATTTACCAGAAACTGCTTTCAGACAAACTATCCGCCAACCTCGGCTATGTCTATGAGAACATAGTGGCTCAGATGCTTACGGCAACAGGAAACAAACTTTTCTACCATACATGGCCGATGGAGAACAGCAATCACAATTATGAGGTTGACTTTCTGCTTTCACGGGGCAGCAAGATATGGCCAATAGAGGTAAAATCATCTGGTTATAAGACTCATGCCTCCCTTGATGCATTCTGCCAAAAGTTCTCAGAACGTATCAGCAACCGCTATCTCATCTATACCAAAGACCTTAAAAAAGATGAAGCAATGACAATCTTGCCAGTATTTATGACCATTTTCCTATAGCAGTACACACTTCACAGTGAAGTTGTGTAATTAAATTGCCGAAAGTACCAAGACTTTCGGCAATTTTCTATTTACTGGTCGGGCTCGTCGTCGCCAGAGCCACCAGAGCCAGAGCCACCAGTGTTAGAGCCGCCGCCATTGTCGCCACCAGTGGACGTGCCGCCTCCGCTGCTTCCACCGTTGTCACCGCCGCCGGTATTAGAGCCACCGTTCTCACCTGTGCCGCCGCCCTGCGAACCGCCGCCATTAGACGATCCACCGCCATTGTTGCCTCCGGTGCCAGACTTCACCACGTACAGACGGTAGTACTTGATGAGTTCGTTCACCTGCGAGATGACCTCCCCGAGCCCGGCGATGCTCTCCTGGTCATCCTCCATCGCGGTGGCAGCGTTGATCATCAGCACGAGGTCGCGGTAACGCTCGTCGGCGATCTGCTGGGTGTATTCGCTGGCGCGAGTTTGATTTTTGTTTTTAATTTGTTTGAACTGAATCACGGGGAAGGTTTTGCATACCCTGCAATGGTCAGCCCCGGATCGGGGGAAGGTTTTGCAACCCCGGCAGAAGTCCGAACCGAATCCGGTTTGCCTCATTGCACACCCTGCATTTCCATGCCCTGATTTCCGGCAAGGGTTTGCATACCCTGCATAAATCCAAACAGAATCTCAGTCAGGGTTCTGCATACCCTGCAATGGACTGCCCCGAATCAGGGGAAGGTTTTGCAACCCCTGCAGAGGTCTGCCCCGGATCGGGGGAAGGTTTTGCAACCCCTGGTGGTGGTCTGCCCCGGTTAAGGGGAGGGCTCACCTCACCGGGGGAAGACGTGCCCGCGATCTCGTCCTTGGCAACATCGAAACAGGAACAGTGAATCACAATCATCTCAATCTCCCGCATAATTACATACAGTTGGCCTGCACGGCGACCGTTCCGATGATGGTGCTGACGATGGTGGCCGCTATCTGGAGCAGGTTTCATTGGATGAATATCAATGCCAACACTTTACTCTATGGATTGGATCATGTTGGGCAAGTTAGTAACAGAATTATGAGCATTTGAGACTATTTTCCTGTTATTTATATCTTCATCATCTTCTCTTCTTGACACAATGACAGATTATTTTATAAACTTCTCACGCGTACTGCACAGACAGGTATGCACACGGTACGCACGAGAAATCTTCAGAATATTGTGTCATTTGTGTCACAGGCATCCTCTTCAGGCTTGGCATCATAAGCCAGCATCGACTTGTTGGCCTTGATTTCCTCGGCGGAATAGACCACCACATGATAGCCGCGCTACCCGTGTGAGCGCATCGGCTCAAAGCCTAAGGCCCTCATGGCCCGACCCAGTCTGTTGGACGTGAGATGGAGTGCCGGGGATTTAAGGAACAGGATGGTTTCCTCGTCCTTCAACAGTTGGCTGTAGATATTCAGCCCTCCATTCAAATTTACAATCTTCTTTCGTAAATCCATTTTTCAATCTTTTTTACCTTAATAATACATAAAATAACACAAAAAACTCTCCCGTCTAGGCGGATGGAGTCCGCCCGAACGGGAGTAGTATATTTATAATTCAGTTAACTCTCACAAAGTGTCACATACATTGTGAGGCGGAGACATTGTGAGTCTGGAGAGTGGACTTAACGATATTGCATCATTGCCTTGAAGTCGGCAATCTTTATAATGCTTGTTTGGTTATACTTTGCGAGGTCGGTCAAGTCGGCATCGCCACTGACAATGTAGTCAGCACCAATGGTATCGGCCAGCGCAAGCAAATAGAGGTCTTTCGGGTCGCGGGAAGCTGTCGGGGCTACTTCGGCTTCGATGGCGGTGAATTGGCAAAAAGCGTTGATGATAGCCAACAGGTCATTGATGTCGGCTTCGCTAACGTACTTGCGTATTTTGTCGCGGCTGGCTACATCGCGGATCTCTTCGATGAGCCGGCTACAGACGTACACGTCGAAGCGCAGGTCGGTAAGCATCTGGCGCACAAGCTGCGTCTGATGGCCAATGAGGAATGAAATCCAAAGATTGGTGTCGATGATGACTTTCATAAACTATTTGCCATATCTTACGGCTTTCACCTCGTCCATGATTTCTTCTTCGCTGATGCTGGGATTTACTGGGCGACTACTGACGAAGCGGTCGAGCAACTGCTCACGGGTCTCTGCCTGCCAGCCGAACTTGCGGATAAGTTCACGGAACAGCGACCAGTCCACGGCCGGCACGTTCACGTAAACGCCTTGCATCTGAACATTATTTACCATTGTTGCCATATACTTTGTCTCTTATTATTGATTATGTGGGGGCAAAGATAGGGATTTTTCTCGAAACCGCCAAACTTTTCGGCAACAATTTACCGAGGATCACACCGTGCTTGTCCCCGCTTGTGCTCTTGTCCATAAGACTATTTTTTCCATGGCTATTTTATCGCATAGAGTGGGATGTTTGTTAATTGCCCCTGTTCTTTATATGGTAACATGGAATAACGAACGGCTTGTAGGCCTGGATTATCCTTCAGAAGAGTGGTCAGCGAGTTTGCACGTACATTGCCTTCGGCTTTTACCTCAATAGGCAACAGACGGGCTTCATGTTGAATCACAAAATCAAGTTCCAAACGAAGTTGTTGATAAACAGTTCTTTCCATAAGAATAACACACTTTTCTGCACTTATTTTGGCTGCAAAGATACAAAAATCCGCAGATAATAGCAAGAGAATAGCACATTTTTCTGCATTTAGCCTATAAAATGCGTGATCATCAGGATGAGGTCGCGGTAGGCCTCGTCGGTCCTATCCGCTCGGAGGCGGCTATCACTGGGGCCTGGCCCGGTGATAGGTTTATATCAGTTTCATTTGTTTGGCCTTATCCATGAGAAGAGCCATCAGCGGTTCGCGCTCGTTCTCCACCTTGTTATCCAATACGGCATCCTTGAGATACTGTTTCAGGACGCCCACCTCACGGGAGGGTTTCAGGTGGAAAAGTTCCATGATCTCATTGCCGTCGATGACAGGCTGGAGCAGACGTTTGTAGTCCTTCTCCTGCAAGTCGGTGAGTTTCTCACGTACCATCCGGAAGTTCTCGAGGAACATCTTCTTGCGCCCTTCATTCTTCGAGGTGATATCGGCCTCGCAGAGCGTCATCAGATCGTCGATATCGTCGCCGGCATCGTTCAACAGACGGCGCACGGCACTGTCGGTCACCTCCTCGTCGGCAATCACGATGGGACGCATGTGCAGGTCGACAAGTTTTTCAACATATTTCATCTTCATGTCGAGGGGCAGCATCAGTCGACGGAAGATGACTGGCACCATCTTGGCACCAATCAAATTATGGTTATGGAAAGTCCAGCCGACGGCAGGGTCCCAGCGTTTCGACTTGGTCTTGCCGATGTCGTGCAACAGCGCCGCCCACCGTAAATACAATGCACAATTCTCAATGCTCAATGCACAATTATTTTTCGCGTGTTCTTCTGGCGTAGCCGATTGTGCATTATGCATTGTGCATTGTGCATTAACTACGTTCTCCAACACCTCGAGGGTATGGTAAAAATTATTCTTATGCGCACGACCGTTCTTCTGGTCAACGATGTCGAGGGCGGAGAGTTCAGGCAGGATGATCTGGAGCAGTCCACTGCGCTGCAGGTATTCGAAGCCGATGCTGGGATGCGGTGCCATGATGATCTTGTTCAGTTCGTCCTTGATACGCTCTCCACTGACAATCTTGATACGGTCGGCCATCCGCTGGAGGGCTTCGAAGGTCACATCCTCGATCTGGAAGTTCAACTGGGTGGCAAAGCGGATGCAGCGCATCATACGCAACGGGTCGTCGCTGAAGGTTATTTCGGGATCTAAGGGGGTGGCGATGATACCGTCCTCCAAGTCTGCAAGGCCATTAAAGGGATCCACGAGTTCGCCGAAACGGGTTTTGTTCAGGCAGATGGCCATTGCATTGATGGTGAAGTCGCGACGGTTCTGGTCGTCTTCCAGTGTGCCGTCCTCCACGATGGGCTTGCGTGAGTCATGACTGTAACTCTCCTTCCGTGCCCCCACGAACTCCACCTCCATCTCCTGACTCCTGTCTCCTGACTCCTGTCTCCTGTCTCCTGACTCCTGTCTCCTGACCTTCACCTGTGCTGTTCCGAAGTTCCTGAAGACAGAGAGATGCGCCTTACGCCCCAACATCCGTTTCAGTTCCTCAGCCACAGCGATGCCGCTGCCTACCACCACCACGTCGATATCGTTGGAGGGCCGCTCCAGGAAGATGTCCCTGACGTAGCCTCCCACGACATAGCACTCCACCCCGAGACGGTCTGCCGCCTCGCTGATCTGGTGAAAGATAGGCTTGTCTAATATCTCTGCTAACTCCTCGTCGCTATATAGTTTCATCTCGATTTCTTCGCTTTGAGGGTGCAAAGATACGAAAAAAGACACAGATTACACAGATTATCCCAGATTATTTGTATTTTTGCACCCGAAACCAATCAATTCGATCATGAAACAGATGTTTTTTATCCTCGTATGCGCCCTCGGCCTCCTGTCCTGTGGCGGAAACAGCAAGCAGAGAGAAACCATCGATACCCGGTGGAAGGCACTGAGACTCCATCAGCAGACAGAACTGAAACGGGCACAGAAGGAACTGGCACAGACGGACAGCCTGCTGCGACAGGTGCAGCGCGACTATGACGACCTACAGGCGAAGGTGGAGAAGGACAAGGCTGACCTGCGGGCTACGCCCGAGGAACTGACGATGCTGACAAAGACACGCATCAAACGCGACTCGCTCCGCACCCAATATGAGACATTAGGGGCCAAAATACGCTATATCCGCAAAAAACAAGAAGAGGTGAAGTAAAATTTTTCACTTTTCACTTTTCACTTTTCACTTTTTTTTGTACCTTTGCACCCGATATGGCCAATTTGGAGAAAACAAACGCCCAGTTTGAGCAGGCAATGGCAGAATGCCGAGCCCTGTTTGAGAAGAAATTACACGACTACAAGGCATCGTGGCGCATCCTACGTCCCACGGCCCTGACCGACCAACTGTTTATCAAGGCGAAGCGCATCCGCTCGCTGGAGATCAAGAAAGAGAGCATGGTGGGCGAAGGCATCCGACCGGAGTTCATCGCACTTATCAACTACGGTATCGTGGGACTCATCCAACTCAACAAGGGCTTTGCCGACATCGTGGACATCACCAACGAGGAGGCAATGCGGCTCTACGACCAGTATGCCCACGAGGCACTGGAACTGATGAAGCGCAAGAACCACGACTACGACGAGGCGTGGCGCTCGATGAGGGTCAGTTCATATACGGACTTCATCCTCACCAAGATCGAGCGCATCAAGGAAATCGAGAACCTGCAGGGCGAGACACTCGTCAGCGAGGGTATCGACTCCAATTATATGGACATCATCAACTATGCGGTCTTTGGCGTCATTCAATTAACGGAGGACTAATACGGCTGTACATCGAGTATGAGGAAGATCGTTGTCAACATCGCACGGCTGCTGCTGGCCATGACCTTCATCCTCTCGGGATTCGTCAAGGCGGTGGACCCGCTGGGTACGCAGTACAAGATCAACGACTACCTGAAGGCGATGGGCTTAGGACAGTGGATGCCCGACTTCCTGACGTTAGGCGCATCAGTCATGCTGCTCGCCGTCGAGTTCATGATCGGCATCTGTCTGCTGTTTGCCATCCACAGGCGACTGGTATCGAAACTGACACTCGCCATCATGGTGGTCATGACAGCCCTCACCCTGTGGCTGGCCATCACCAACCCCATCAGTGACTGCGGCTGTTTCGGCGATGCGATCGTGCTGACAAACTGGCAGACCTTCTGGAAGAACGTGGTGCTGCTGGCTGCCACCCTCATCATCTGGCGATGGCCGACGGATATGATCAGGATCATCAGCGTGAGTAACCAGTGGATTGTATTCAACTTCTCCACGCTGTTCATCCTCTTCATCGCAGGAAGGTGCCTCTACGACCTGCCCCTGTTCGACTTCCGCCCCTATCACGTGGGAGCCAACATCAAAGAAGGCATGGAGATTCCGGAGGGCGCACCACTGCCACAGTTCGAGACCACCTTCATCCTGGAGAAAGACGGGCAGCGGCAGGAGTTCACGACAGACAACTATCCCGACTCCACCTGGACGTTCATCGACTCGAAGACCGTGCAGACCGCTGAGGGCTATGTGCCGCCCATCCACGACTTCTCCATCCTGACAAATGAGGGAGAGGACATCACCGAGGAGGTACTGAGCAAAGAGGGCTATACCTTCCTGCTCATCTCACCACATCTGGAGAATGCCGATGACTCACAACTCGACCTGATCAATCAGGTGTACGAATACAGCAAGGAACAGGGCTACCCCTTCTACTGTCTCACAGCAAGTACGGGCAAGGCCATCAGCCGATGGCAGGAGATGACCGGAGCCGACTATCCCTTCTGCTCGACGGACGAGATCACCCTGAAGACCATCATCCGCAGCAATCCGGGACTGGTGCTGTTGAAACAGGGCACGATCCTGCATAAATGGAGTCATAACCACCTGCCCGTCATCGAGGAAGAACAGTATGCCAAGCCCCTCGAACAACTGACCTACGGACAGATGCCGACAGCCAGCGTCCCGGGCAAGATCGCGAAGATACTGATGTGGTTTGTCCTCCCACTGGCCTTGCTCACGCTGGCCGACCGTCTCTGGGCATGGACCAAATGGATACACCGGAAGACCAGACAAATGAAGAATCCAAAAGAACAAAGTGTTATATTAAAAGAACAAAGTAAAAACATTATGAGAAAGAAAATTGTAGCAGGAAACTGGAAGATGAATATGAATCTCCAGGATGGTATTGCACTGGCAAAAGAGTTGAACGAAACTTTGAAGGCTGACAAGCCCAACTGTGGTGTGGTGATCTGCACCCCATTCATCCACCTCGCAAGTATCGCACAGTTCCTCGACCAGGACATCATCGGCCTGGGTGCCGAGAACTGCGCCGACAAGGAGAAGGGTGCCTATACGGGTGAGGTAAGCGCCGAGATGGTGAAGAGCACTGGTGCCCAGTACGTGATTCTGGGTCACTCAGAGCGCCGTGAGTACTACAAGGAGACACCTGAGATCCTGAAAGAGAAAGTGCTGCTGGCTCAGAAGAACGACCTGAAGGTGATCTTCTGCATCGGTGAGAGCCTGGAAGAGCGCGAGGCCGGCAAGCAGAACGAGGTGGTAAAGGCAGAACTCGAAGGAAGCGTATTCAACCTCTCTGAGGAGGACTTCCGTAAGATCGTCATCGCCTACGAGCCCATCTGGGCCATCGGTACCGGCAAGACCGCTACCGCCGAGCAGGCCGAGGAGATCCACGCCTATATCCGTAGCATCATCGCTGAGAAGTACGGTGAGGCTGTGGCCGACGACACCACCATCCTCTATGGTGGCAGTTGCAAGGCTTCTAACGCTCCCGAACTGTTCGCTAAGCCCGACATCGACGGCGGACTCATCGGCGGTGCCTCATTGAAGGCCGCTGACTTCAAGGGTATCATTGACGCCTGGAAGAAGTGAAACGCATCGTAACTATATGGCTGTTGTGCGCTGGCTGCATCCTTGCTGCCAGCGCACAGACAACCTTCACCCAGAGACTCCAAGAGGAGAAGAAGGGCGAAGGCAAGGTCACCATCACACAGGACAAAGCCATCGAAGAACTCGTCAACGGTCCACAGACCGCAGTCACTACCCAACAGCAAAAGACCACAAAGCCGCAGACCTCTACTCAGAAGGAGGAAAACAAGAAAGCCACTGCTACAACCGAACAACAGCATAAGCCCGACAGCGGGACCACACAGCGTCCTGTCGTTGCGGAGAAAGAACAGCAGTCCGACACGACGGCCATCGACGATGGGCGTAAGAAGATCATGAAGGGCGGCTACAAAATCAACGGCTACCGCGTACAGGTCTATGCCGGAGGCAACTCCCGCGATGCCCGTATCAAGGCAGAACGTATAGGCAAGGAGATCAATGCCCTCTTCCCGGGTGAACCCGTCTATGTGCATTTCTACTCTCCACGATGGATATGCCGTATGGGTAACTACCGTTCCTACGAAGAAGCCAACGAACGACTGCGTGCCGTCAAGAAACTCGGCTACTCATCAGCCATTATCGTCAAGGGAAAGATCACGGTACCGTATCTGACTCCCTCAGAACCGTCAAACGCCATCACCGAATGAACCCGGAAACAGAATATAGAGAAGGACTCGACAAACTCGCTGAGCACTACCGCGACATCCTGTCGCTCATCGGTGAGGATCCAGGCCGCGAAGGACTGGAGAAGACACCTATGCGCGTGGCCAAGGCCATGCAGACGCTCACCAGAGGTTACGAGGAGGATGCCCATGAAGTGTTGCGACAGGCACTCTTCAAGGAAGACTACTCACAGATGGTCATCGTCAAGGACATCGACTTCTTCTCCCTCTGCGAACACCACATGCTGCCCTTCTATGGAAAGGCCCATGTGGCCTATATCCCTAACGGCTACATCACGGGACTCTCGAAGATTGCCCGTGTAGTCGATATCTACAGTCACCGCCTACAGGTACAGGAACGTATGACGCTCCAGATCAAGGAGTGCATCCGCGAGACCCTGAAACCTCTCGGTGTGATGGTTGTTGTCGAAGCCCGTCACATGTGCATGCAGATGCGCGGGGTGGAAAAGCAGAACAGCATCACCACCACCAGCGACTTCTGCGGTGCCTTCAACCAGGCTAAGACCCGTCAGGAATTCATGAATTTAATCCATAACAACAAAATTTAAAAACTTATGTATCGAGACGACAACTTTAAGCAGAAAGAATCTGTCGGCCAGGCATTCTATCACAGTTGCCTTGGAAAACTGGTCATCTTACTCATTGTAATCGTTATCCTGCTACTCATTGCCATCGTTGCAAAGCCCAGCAAGACAACCATGATTGCGGAGACCACGGACGGCATCCTGGAATGCATCGAGAACAACGACAGCATCAAGGGTGACAAGATCGATGACTACATGTCAAACATCGCACATGTCTTCACGACTGCCGACACCACTCAGATCAACCCTGACCTGATGGCAGGACTGAGGAAGTACAACAGGATGGAAATCCACGACCACACCTTCCTCCGTACAGCGTACATTCACAACAATGTCCATCCGGAAGGCGTACGTGTAGCCTGGGGTGCCTACGGTCTGGTGCTCCCCACAGTGACCTACAGCGACCTGCTGCTCTACATCGGTAAGATGCACGGTGACTTCAACAAGGCTATCCTGCGTAACGGTGCCCTTGACGACCACGACCTCGGCACGAATCCTGCCGTCAAGGAGTTCCACTATAAAGGTAATCCGGAAGACTAATAGCAGAAATGCAAATCCCCGCCAAACGGCAGGGATTTGCATATTCTCATTTTCCGATTAGTTTCAGTATCCGTTTGGCGTCCTCATCGCCAGCGGTAGCATCCTTGCGGATCTTGGCAAGGATGTCAGGACCATCCTTGGGATTGCTGACAGCCTTGGAAAGCCACGACTTGGCCTTCTTCTCGTCGGCTTCAACACCCTTGCCCTTCAGATAACTCTTGCCCAAGGCAAACTGCCCGTCGGCATTATCCTGCTTGGCTGCCTTTGAGAACCAGGCAACAGCCTTCTTGCGGTCTTTTTCCACGCCTCTTCCATCCTTATAGCATTTGCCAACGGCATACTGGGCCTTGGCATACTCCTGAGCAGCCGACTTGGAATACCACTTGAAGGCCTGCGCATCGTTCTCTGTCACACCATGACCTTTGTCATAGCAGCGTCCCAGACGATACTGCGCCTTCTTATGCCCTTTCTCAGCAGCGGCTTTCAACTTCGGCACTGCCTCCGTGTATTTCTTGGCATCAAGGAGCGCCTTACCCTCACTATAGAGTTTGTCAGCACTCTGCGCTCCGACAGTCACACAGGCCACCAGAGCCACCATCGTCAAAAAACATTTCCTCATCATTTTCATTTAGAACTTGAATGAATAACCAACGCCAAGAATATGACGGTTGCCTTCATCGTCATCATCACTACACGACTTCTGGAACAGGTATTTCACATCAAACGAGTGTTTCTTGGACAGACGGATCTCCGTACCTGCCGACAGACGGTACTTCTCTATGCCGCTACCAGCCACGTAGGTCTCACCATTGACATAGGGGCGCCACAGACTACTCACCTTATACTTCAACTGCAGACGGTTGCGCCATACGCTCTTGCCCTTGCCGTTGTAGGTCTTGTCCTCCACCTTGCCGTTAGAGACCTTGGTGCGCTCCACAGTCATCTGAGGACGATAGGTGTACTGCCAGCGCTCACGGAGCGACACACTGAGATTACCAAAGTTGACGGAACCCGTCAGGGCCACGTTGAAACGATGGCGCGTGCCCCAGAAATTGGCCACCTTTGTCTGCTTGTCATTCCATTTCTCATTATTGTCATAAAGGAGCGTATAGTCTGCAGATGCCCTCAGCCAGTCAGTCAGTTTATAGGAGGCGCCAATGCTCCCACTCCAGCGGTCGACAGCCTTCACATGGTCGCGGGTGCGCAGTTCCACGCCACCATCGACAGACAGGCTTCTGCTGATCTTCTTCTCAACATTCACCTCCGTCCAGATGCCGAAGTCATCATCCTCTGCCTTTATCTCTACTGATGCCAGCAGCACGAAGGCCAGCACCATGCACAGTCTTACACTTCTCTCCATTGTGAATTCTTGACTTTGAATTGTCCGCCAACATCATCCAAGCGCATATACTTCCTGTTGTCACTCTCGTAGGTGATGCGAATCACCACAGAATCCTTCAGGAAGTCGATGCCACCCACGTCGATCTTCAGGATCTTCAGACCTGTACGCTGCTCCAGATCGGCTTTCAGTTCCTCACGCTTCTCAGGCTTCACCAGTTCCACACGGTCATACTGTATGATCTTCGTAGGCTGTATCTTCATCGTCCACTCACAGGCCAAGAGGGTTACCAAAACGATGGCATCGATGATGAAGAGTTCGATATACTCTGAGGCCATGGCGTGTACCACCGAGAGACAGATGATGAGGAACAGATAGGTCATCTCACGAACCGGCATGGCATCGGTGCGGTAACGCATGATGCTGAAGATACCGAACAGTCCGAGTCCCACACCCATCGTGGCCTTGCCTCGCTCCATGCCCATCATGAAGAACACAAGGAAATAGATGGCTATCGACATGAGCATGAAGGTAAACGAGAAGTCACGACGGTGACTCTTGCGGAAATACAACTGGAAGATGATAATCCAGTTGACGACGATACAAATCAGGAATTTCACCATCGCCTGGGCGAATTCTGCACTTAATACGAAATCCATATTCTTATTGGTTTTTAATGTTTAATACTCATAATAATGTCAATGTCACGCAACTTGGTCTTGAAACGGTTCACGGGCAACTGGGGATTGGTGAGTGCCGAACCCATGCAGTACTTCGAGAAACCGTGGGGGTGGATGCGCAACTGGCGCAGCATCTCCAACACGGGAGAATAGACCAGTCCGTCACGCTTCAACTCGATGATGACCAAGTCGCCCATATCCTTGTCAACACCACTGATCAGATTGTGAAAGCACAGATCGCTGTCGATAGTCAGTCGTTCGGTCTTGTCACGGTTCACCAGTGTGATGCGACGAAAATGGTTGTTGATCGCAGGTTGCAACGTATCGACCCCATAGCGCAGGTGCTTCTCAAGGAACTCGCGCTTCTCCGCATCCATCAAACTCATGTCCGTCACTTCGATACGCTTCTTCTTCGTCCTACCGTGATTGTTCTTCGTCTTCACTTCCATAAACTGCAAATGGGAACTGACGTATGTACGGAAACGGATCTTCTGACGGTTGGCATGCCCATACTGATGCTGACGGTACATGTCAAACGACTTGGTGTCGAAATAGGTCGTGTCATACTCCATGTTACGCTCACCGTCAATCTCCTGGATGTAGTAGTCACTTTGAGCCATCTCCAACAACAAGCGCAGACGATCAACGGTGGTGACGAACTTCGTGTCAGTACGGTTCATCAACTTCACCCCGCTCATCTGTTCCAACGTAATGGGATTGAACTTAGTCAGTAACTCAATCATCGGTTTATCATTTTGATGGTGCAAAGATAGGAAAAAAGAAGGGATAAACAAAAAAATATCTGCAAAAACCCTGTTTTATTCAACTTATTTTAGTATATTTGCGGACAAATACAATAACTATTTAGAATAATGAGATTCATTTCATGGAACGTAAACGGCCTGAGAGCCTGTGAGGGCAAGGGCTTCAGCGACACATTCAGACAGTTGGATGCCGACTTTTTCTGTCTGCAGGAGACAAAGATGCAGGAAGGACAACTCGACCTGCAGTTTGAGGGTTATACCTCCTATTGGAACTCCGCTGAGAAGAAAGGCTACTCCGGCACAGCCATCTTCACCCGCCACCAGCCACTCAACGTGGAATACGGCATAGGTATCGACCTGCACGACCACGAGGGCCGCGTCATCACACTCGAGATGCCAGACTTCTATCTCGTCTGCTGTTACACCCCCAATTCACAGGACGGTCTGAAACGCCTGGAATACCGTATGTCGTGGGAAGATGCCTTCCGGGCCTATCTGAAACGACTCGACCAACAGAAGCCCGTCATCCTCTGTGGCGACCTGAACGTGGCCCACGAGGAGATAGACATCAAGAATCCCAAGAGCAACCGTCATAATGCGGGCTTCACCGACGAGGAGCGCGAGAAGTTCAGCGACCTCCTTGCCTGCGGCTTCACCGACACCTTCCGCTACAAGTATCCTGACGAGGTGAAATACTCCTGGTGGTCGTACCGGTTCCAGGCCCGTCAGAAGAATGCAGGCTGGCGCATCGACTACTTCGTCATCTCCGACCGTCTGCGCGAACGACTGGCCGATGCTGCCATCCACACGGAGATATTCGGCTCAGACCACTGTCCCGTGGAGTTGACGCTCAATCCGTAAGAAGAACAAGCCCATGCTACGCACACTCACCCGACAGATCAAGGAATACCGCACGGCCTCCATCATGACGCCTGTATGGACGGCTACCGAGGTGGTGCTCGATGTGCTGATACCCTATGTCACAGCCTCACTCATCGACAAGGGCATCAATGCGGGGAGCATGGAGAATGTGTATCTCTACGGTGCCATCATGATCGGGATGGCGTTCCTCTCACTCGCCTTTGGCATCCTGGCGGGGCGAAGTGTGGCCTACGCCGCCTCAGGCTTTGCCGCCAACCTGCGCAAAGCCATGTACCGTAATATCCAACGCTTTGCCTTCTCCGACATCGACAAGTATTCCACGTCAGGCCTCGTCACCCGTATGACCACTGATGTGAATAATCTCCAAAACGCCTACCAGCAGATACTACGCATCACCGTGCGCGCCCCCTTTCGGCTGATACTCAGCATCGTGATGTGCCTCGTCATCGATGCCCGACTATCGATTATCTTCATCGTGGCGATGGTCATCCTCAGTGTCTCGCTCTACAATATCATCTCACGGGTGGCAAGGCTCTTCCAACAGGTGTTCGTGAAGTACGACGACCTGAACCAGAGTGTACAGGAGAATATCCAGGCCATCCGGGTGGTGAAGGCATTCGTACGCGAGGACTACGAAAACAAGAAGTTCGGTAAGGCCGCTGAGGCCCTATATATATTATATGTACGCGCGGAGAGTCTGATGGCCCTCAACCATCCCATCATGAACCTGGTGGTCTATGGTTGCATCATCGCCCTGTCATGGTGGGGCGCCCACTTCATCGTCGGTGGCACGCTGACCACAGGCGAACTCACCTCACTCTTCACCTATGTGATGTCTATCCTCCAGTCGCTGATGATGCTGTCGATGATCTTCGTGATGCTCACGCAGAGTGCCGCCAGTGCCAAGCGCGTCAGCGAGGTCATCGAGGAAGAGCCGGACATCGTAAATCCAGAGCAGCCCGTCTATGAGATTGCCGATGGCAGCATGGATTTCAGGGGCGTGCGCTTCGACTACAAATCCGGAACATCCGGAACATCCGGAGTATCCCCCAAGCGCTCGCGTCGGTCGGCGCTCTTCAACGTGTCTTTCAGCATCGCCTCTGGCGAGACCATCGGTGTCATTGGCGGCACGGGCTCTGGCAAGTCCACCCTCATCAGTCTCATCAGCCGCCTCTACGACCCCTCCGAAGGCGAAGTACTCGTGGGAGGGCGTAATGTCAAGGACTATGACCTCACCGCCTTGCGTTCTGCCGTCAGCGTGGTACTCCAAAACAATATCCTTTTCAGTGGTTCCATCCTCGACAACCTGCGCTGGGGCAATCCCAAGGCCACGCTCGACGACTGTCGCCACGCCTGTCATCTGGCCTGTGCCGATGAGTTCATCGACCAGATGCCTGAGGGCTACGACACCCATATCGAACAAGGCGGCACGAATGTCAGCGGTGGCCAGAAACAGCGTCTCTGCATCGCACGCGCCTTGCTGAAACAGCCGAAGATTCTCATCCTCGACGACTCCACCTCGGCCTGCGACACGGCTACTGATGCGAAGATCCAACGGGCTTTCCGCGAAGAACTGCCGAAGATGACCAAACTCATCATCGCCCAGCGCATCCTGAGTGTGAAGGACTGTGACCGTATTCTCGTACTGGACAACGGCGTTGTCACGGGCTTCGACACCCATGAGCACCTGATGCAGACGAACGCCCTCTACCAGGAAATCAATGCCATCCAGAATGCCGATGTAGGCGACTTTGACCAGAAAGACGAAGGCGAAGGGAAAGGAGGTGCACTATGAGACAACCCAACTTCGGCGGTCCTCGGGGGCCACACGGACAGGCAGGCTTCCAAAAGGCCAGCAAAGAACAGCGCACCGTCATCTGGCGACTGACGAAATACGTGCTTAGCAACTACAAGTACAGCATCATCACCGTACTTGCCTGTATCGCCATCACCTCCGTCACCACCCTCGCCTCTACCCTCTTCACCCGTACCCTCATCGACGATTACATCACGCCGCTGACGCAGATGGCCAATCCCGAATACGCTTCCCTTTGGCAGACACTCTTCAAACTCGGCGGCATCCTGTTCGTCGGTGTCATCTGCTCCTATCTCTACAACCGCCTGATGATCAATGTCTCACAAGGCACGATGCTCCGCCTGCGCAAGATGGTCTTCGAACGGATGGAGAAACTACCTATCAGTTACTTCGACCAACACGCCCACGGCGAGACGATGTCTGTCTACACCAATGATATCGACTCCCTGCGACAGATGATCTCGACCTCTATCTCACAGGTCTTCAACTCTGCCATCACCATCGCCGTCACCTTCACCTCGATGATTGTATTGAGCGTGCCACTCACATTGGTCAGCATCGTGATGGCCATCGTGATGATGGTGGTCACCACCTGGCTCGGCAAGCGCAGCCGCACCTTCTTCCGTACCCAACAGGAGAGTCTCGCCCGTGTCAACGGCTTCATCGAGGAGATGATGACAGGACAAAAAGTCGTAAAGGTGTTCTGTCACGAACAGCAGGCCATCGACGAATTTGAACAGATCAACGAACAACTACGTTCCTCGGCCTACAATGCCAACAAGATTGCCAATATCGTGATGCCCGTCAATGGCAACCTCTCCAACCTCGGCTATGTCCTTATCGCCGTCATTGGTGCCACCCTCGCACTCTCTGATTGGTCAATGTTCAATGGTCAATGGTCAATCAGCCTCGGAACCATCGTTGCTTTCCTCACCCTCAACAAAAGTTTCACCCAACCCATCACCCATGTCTCTCAGCAGATCAACTCTGTACTTAATGCCACCGTCGGTGCCGAACGTGTGTTCCGTCTCGTAGATGCCGAACCGGAGGTGGATGATGGAACAAAGGAACTAACGAATCCTCAGGGCGATGTGGACTTCACCGATGTCGATTTCGGCTACACCCCCGAAAAGCAGGTGCTTTATGACATCAACATCAATACCAACCCTGGTCAGAAGATTGCCTTCGTAGGCGGCACAGGAGCCGGTAAGACAACCGTCATCAACCTTATCAACCGCTTCTACGACATACAGAAAGGAAAGATCCTCTACGACGGCATCCCCATCACCGATATCCGCAAGGACGCTCTGCGCCGTTCGATGAGCATCGTGCTGCAAGAGACACACCTCTTCACCGCCACCGTACTCGACAATATCCGCTACGGACGGTTAGGAGCCACTGATGAGGACTGCGTCGCTGCCGCCAAACTTGTTGGTGCAGATGACTTCATCCGTCGTCTTGCCAACGGCTATCAGACCATGCTTAACGGTGATGGCGGTAATCTCTCTCAGGGTGAACGTCAGTTGCTGGCCATTGCCCGTGCGGCAGTAGCCAACCCGCCCGTCCTCATTCTTGACGAGGCCACTTCCAGCATCGACACCCGAACGGAGATGCTCGTCCAGCGCGGTATGGACACGCTGATGCAGGGCCGCACCACCTTCGTCATCGCCCATCGCCTCAGCACCATCCGCAATGCCGACCTCATCATCGTTCTCGACCACGGTCGTATCATCGAGCAGGGCACTCACGAACAACTCCTTGCCCAGCAAGGCAAATACTACCAACTCTACACCGGTAACGCACTGACAACATAAAAAGGCTTGCGGATTCGCAAGCCTTTATTATTCCTTAAATCTTCTTGTCTCAGAACTTAGCCATCTTGATGGCGACAACGGCGCACTCGTCGCCTTTGTTGCCATGCTTGCCACCTGCACGATCACGGGCCTGCTGCAAGTCGTTGGTGGTCAGAAGTCCGAAGACAACGGGGATGTTGCTGGTGGCATTCAGACGGGCAATGCCCTCTGTGACACCCTGACAGATATAGTCGAAATGTGGGGTCTCGCCACGGATGACACTACCGAGGATAATCACGGCATCGTAGCCGTCGTTGAGGGTCATCTGGTGAGCACCGTATACCAGTTCGAAGGATCCGGGAACGGTCTTCACATGGATATTCTCTGGCAGGGCACCATGCTTCTCTAAGGTAGAGACGCAGCCATCAAGCAAGGCTCCCGTGATTTCGGGATTCCACTCAGCCACCACGATGCCGAAGATCATGTTCGAGGCATCAGGGACAGCAGAAAAATCGTAGTCGGAGAGGTTGTGCAGTGCGGTAGCCATTACTCCTTCACACGCTCAATATACTGATCGATGGTCTGATACTGCATCGACTGGAAGTACTTATCCTTTATCTGCTGATACAGTTTCAGAGCGTCAGCCTTCTTACCCTGGCTTTCGAGGATCTCACCGGCCTGGATGAGGAAGGTGGGAGAAAGCGAGTTGTTGTCTGCCATCTCGGCAGCCTTCTTCAAGTTGCTGACAGCCTTGTCGAGTTGGTTCAGATGAGCATAGGCGTTGCCTAATGCGCCAATGGCTGCGGGAGAGATCATCTGATCGTCGCTGCCATCGAACTTCTCGAGGTAGTCGGCAGCCTCCTGCCACTTGTCGAGTTTGGCATAGCAGAGTCCGGCATAGAGGTTGGCCAGATTGCCAGCCTTTGTGCTGCTATATTCCTTGGCGAGAGCCACGAAGCCCTTGAAGGTGGCACTATCGCCATTGAGAGCCTTCTGGAAATCGTTTGCTGCGAAATAGTCCTGTCCCTTGGCGATGGCCGTGCTGGCCTTTGCCTCCCGAGGACCGGAAATATAGGTCTTGTAAAGAACGATACCTGCGATGATGATCACGATGGCGATCACGGCAGCGACAATAGCCTTCTTATATTTCAGGAAGAAGGCCTCACTCTGACTGATGGTCTGCTCTTCCACGACGGGAGCAGCCTGTTGTTTGTTGTTATTTGCCATTTTTATTATTAATTTTTTATTGTTCCAACGGATAAAATCCACCCCTCAGGGCAAATTCGGGTGCAAAGTTACTAAAAAGAAGTGAAAAGAGAAAAGTGAAAAGTGAAAAATTTGCTACCGTCATACATTTTTTCTTAATTCTTAACTCTTAAATCTTAACTTTTTCGTACTTTTGCAGTATGATTCTCGAAAAACTGACACTGATGAACTACAAGAACATCGCGGAGGCAACCTTGGAGTTGTCTCCCAAGATGAATTGTTTCATCGGTCAGAACGGAGCAGGTAAGACGAACATCCTCGACGCTATCTACTTTCTCTCTTTCTGTCATTCAGCCAACAACCCTGTCGACTCGCAGGTGATTCGTCACAACGAGGAGTTCTTTATGATCGAAGGACAATATGATGAGGGATGTGTGACTGCAGCGATGAAACGGGGGCAGAAGAAACACATCAAACGCAACAAGAAGGAATACAAACGGTTGTCGGAACATATCGGACAGATACCCATCGTCGTGGTGTCGCCATCAGACACCCTGCTGATAGAAAGTGTCAGCGAGGAGCGTCGCAGGCTAATGGATATGGTGATTTCACAATATGACCCCACCTATATCGACGCCCTGAACCGCTACAACAAGGCCCTCCAACAGCGCAACACGATGCTGAAGGCCGAGGAAGAGCCCAACACCGATGTGCTCAGCATCTGGGAAGAGCAGATGGCCATAGCGGGCGAACAGATATACGAGCGCAGGGATGCCTTCGTGCGGGAGATGGTGCCTATCTTCCAGAGATACTACGAGACGATTTCAGGCAATCGGGAACAGGTGGCTATCAACTATATCTCGCACTGTCAGCGGGGGCCGCTATTAGAGGTGATACAGCGCGACAGAATGAAGGATCGTGCCGTGGGTTACTCGCTGCACGGCATCCACCGCGACGAC